>JBEKPE010000004.1:0-67288 GCA_049521055.1 Bathyarchaeia archaeon | reverse complement strand
CTCTGCCGCCGGGAAGCGGTTGGTATAGAGTCGCCTCTTTACCTGTCAAGGCTGCCACCACAATGCGTGCTCATGCTTGGCCGAATCGAAATCCATCTGAACGATTTCTCACTGGAGGTATGGCAAGGGCTTGGAATAAACTGTTCTCTTATCATTCATGAAGAAGTCTGCAGCCGCAGTTAAACTAAGTGACCTATTGAAGAACGAAATCAATCATGAGGCTCGATCGAGATTGGCAAATGATTCTTGAGACGGCTATAGCGAACTACTTCAGCTGATGCACCTAGACGGGCTGAACTCTCAGAAGGTCCGTGGTTCCTCCCGGTGATGATGGGTCTCCGCAGACAACCACGATCTTGTCTCCTTCCCTTACCGTTCCACTATTCTTTGCGGCGGTCTTCGCGGCCGTGAATATTTCAGCCGTGGTGCCGAATTTCTTGACTCGGTATGGGTATACGCCCCAAAGCAATGAAAGCCTATTCATGACTGGGACATTGTGTGTGAGTGCGATTATAGGTACGGATGAACGGTACTTTGAGACCCGGTGTGCGGTCAGACCGGTCCTAGTGTTTGCGACAATACATCCCGCCTTCAGAGCAAAGGCGACTTCGCAGGCCGAGAAACTGATTGATTCCTGAACGATCGGCTTCACAGTAGGTCGTCGTGCGTCTAGGAGCGTTCCGTAAGCTAGGTTCTTCTCTGTCGCGGCGGCTACTCTCTTCATTACATTAACTGCTTCAACCGGATACTTACCGACAGCGGTTTCCTCAGAGAGCATCACGGCGTCTGTGCCATCGATTATGGCGTTGGCGATATCCGTTACTTCTGCTCGCGTGGGCGTGGGGTTGTTTACCATTGATTCGAGCATCTGGGTAGCAGTAATGACCGGTTTGCCCGCAGCGTTCGACTTCCTGATAATGTCTTTCTGAAGGATTGGAATGTCTTCCACATCCATCTCTACACCCAGATCGCCTCGGGCAACCATGACGCCATCCGCATGTCTCACGATGTTTTCGAGATTTTCCACTGCCATCCTAGTTTCGATCTTCGCGATTATCCAAGCGTTCGAATTAGCCGCCTTCACGATTCGCTTGGCCCGGAGTAGGTCCTTGCTTGTAGTCACGAATGATATCCCAACAAAATCCGCGCCATTCGCTAAGGCGAACTTGAGGAGGTCTACGTCCCTCTTCGTCAAGGCTCCAGGTTTCAAGCCTTTGTCCGGTAAATTAACTCCCTTTCCCGACAAGAGGGAACCGCCCGTAACGATTCGGCAGACGGCTTCTTCACCTCTCGAGGAAAGAACTTCCAACCTTACGGTCCCGTCTTCAAGGAAGACTCGATCGCCTTTCCTCAAATGTTTGAGAATTGAGGGGTGGCTTATGGAAACGATTCTTTGGTTTCCTATGAGGCGGCGGGCTGTAAGAATTAGCTGCGAACCGCTTTTCAGATCAACTGGTTCAGGTGAGACTCGGCCAACTCTAATCTTTGGCCCCGGCAGATCCGCTAGAATTCCTATCGCCGTCTTCCTCTCTCGCGCGACTGTTCGAATCAGTCGGATTTGAGCAGCGTGTTCCTGGATAGTTCCGTGAGAAAAGTTGAGCCTCGCAACATTCATTCCCGCATCAACCAATCGACGCAGGACATCTCTTGATGAAGTCGCAGGACCGATTGTGCAGACGATCTTTGTCTTCGTCTTCTGAGAAGCCATCAGGGTGTTCACAGCAGGCCCTTGCAAGCCTCAACTCTATCAATATATTGAACGCCAAAACTAACGCGGAAAGCGATGGCAAAGTTGGCACACCCAATACTATTTGTAGTCCTAGACGGCGTCGGCGACCGACCCACTCCGGAATATGAGAACAAGACCCCTCTGGAGGCGGCGTTGACACCAAACCTAGACAAGCTCGCAACGAAAGGCAGAATGGGAATAGTTTACACGGTCAAACGGGGCATTGCCCCCGAAAGTGATGCGGGGGTTTTCTCACTCCTTAGCTACGACCCCACACGCTTGGAGCTTTCAAGGGGTGTTGTAGAGGCAATAGGGTCAGGGATCCAGTTCAACACTGGCGACTTGGCGCTAAGGTGCAATTTCGCAACCGTCCACGGAGGCCAAATTGTAGATCGGAGAGCGGGAAGGAATGTCTCATCAGAGGAGGCTGCTCAACTTGTTGAAGCCGTTAATACCAATGAAAAACTGAGGAGCCTTATCGACTTCGAACTTAAGTCCACCATTGGGCACCGATGCGCACTTGTCTTCCGAGACAAAGGCCCACGCCTGTCAGCGGCAATCTCGAACCTCGACCCCGCGTACGAGCGTCGAGGAAAGATAACGATCGCCAAGACAGACGTCAAACTTCCGACCCCGATTCCCAAATGCGTCCCACTCAACAAGACTACGGTAGCTCGCCGTACAGCAGACATGCTGAACCAGTTTGCTGCCCTAGTCAATTCGGTGCTGGAAAACCATAAGGTGAATGTGAATCGGACAGCCCGAGGTGATCAACCAGCCAACTTTCTTCTGATGAGAGATGCGGGTACGAAGACGCCCAAGGTTAGGACTTTCAATCAGAAATTTGGATTCCGAGGCGTGGCCGTAGCCGACATGCCTGTTGAACTAGGTATCGCCAAAGTCATCGGAATCGACACCCGAATCTTTCCACCTGACAGGTCACTCGAAGGATACTCCCAGCGAGGAGCGGAAGCATTGCGACTCATGAGTGACTACGATTTCGTCTACGTTCACTTGAAAGGCCCAGACGAACCTGGCCATGACGGGGACTTTGAAGGGAAAAAGAAAGCTATTGAAGACATTGATGCGGCTTTCTTTTCGAGACTTGGAGATCTAAGTTCAAGTTTTCTTTGCGTAACTGCAGATCATTCAACTCCCTGCCTTGCGAAAGGCCACACAGATGACCCGGTCCCACTACTCATCTCCGGGCCGGGGGTTCGTAGCGATGGATCGATGCGATTCACTGAGGCCTATGCTAGGAAGGGAGAAATCGGGACGATAAAGCATGGATACGAGATCATGAGAATACTCTGGAAGTTGGCAACATCAAACGCTTAATTGGCCGGCGCGTTCGGCGCAACGAACGACCAATGATCTATGCCCTTGAGTATCTCTTTGAGGATCTCTGTTGCCCTTCCCTGATCCAATGTTAGCAGAAACTTTCCTAGATGTTTGCACATGTTCTTGGAGTCTACGTTGTTGCGCCAGTCTTCGCAGTCGTGGAAAATTGTGTGGTTCGCGACGTCGATCCGAACTGAGTAATCCTTAACCTTGCCCTCAATTATCTCCGAGCTCTCTTGGGATATGGTGACGAGCGAATCGTCGATCTCCCTGGCACGTTGAAGCCTAGGGGCCCCTAAGAATAATCTCAAGAGCTGTTCCAATGAGCGCTCCTCATTCCCGGCTGACGCGGCGGGGGAGGGGCGTTTGCGTCGTCCCGCGGTCCCGGCTTTGGCGCCTAGTTTCTGTAGAGCTTGATCGATTCGTGAATCAATATACTGCTGTTCTTCGGATGAGTACTTGTTCCGGTTAGAGAGGTCATCGAAATAGCGGCGCGCTGCCCGCGCATGCCAAGAAGTATGTAGTGGGTATCGCCAATTCTCTGGATCGGCGTACAATGACTGGTCCTTTGGATAACCGGCCGGGGGGCCGTCACGTCCGAATGGCTTCTTTTCCGGCTTCCTTCCTGCCACGCGTCTAACCTCACACTGAATATGTAGCCTGAAGTACTTCGCCTATAGAGCAATTATAATACATGCCAAGAATCTTTCTGCGAATAGGCTCATTCCGGTATACGACAGATAAAAGTCGAGAAAGGGTTTGACTTTGAGCCACGAATTTTTCACCGCACCCGAAATGTACCTAAAGACAATCTACAACCTAGAAACCAAGACCGGATCGGCACGAACTGGAGACATCGCCAAGGTTCTCAAGATAACACCAGGCAGCGTGACAAACACTCTAGAAGTTCTCGAAGGCAAAGGCCTGGTGGCAAGGGAACCATACAAGGGCGTCAAGCTGACTGAGGAGGGACGGAAGATGGCGCTGTCCGTATTCAGGCGACATAGACTGGCTGAGCGATTGCTCATCGATGTACTGCATCTGGGTTGGACCGAGTCGCATGATGAGGCATGCAGGTTAGAGCATTCTATAAGCGAACAGCTCGCCAACTCAATCCAAAAGACCCTTGGGGATCCGCAAACATGCCCTCACGGCAACCCAATCCCTGACGAGAAAGGCTCCATAATTCCCCTCAAGAGCGAAGCCCTCTCAAATCTCCGAACTGGCGAAAATGCGGTGGTAACACAGATTCCCGACGAAAGCAGCGAGCTCCTCCGCTACCTCGCCACCCTGGGAATGTTCCCGGGCGTGAAGATCGCGGTTGAAGAGAAGGCGCCATTTGAAGGGCCAATGATGGTGAAAGTGGGAGACAATTCCTATCCACTCAGTCTAGACGTCGCTTCCGGCATTTTCGTGACTAAGGAAAAGTAGACAAAACTCACACGGAAGCACCGGCGCCGCTTAGGACTACTGAGGAGAGGCTAGTGTAAACCTTATCCCCCAACAAGGCTCCCGCCAAACTTCCCAGAACCAAAACAAAAGCTGGGAACTGGAACCCAAACGACCAGGGGAACAAGTAAACCGTGAAAGGGTAGTAGGTCGCCCAGAAAAATGCGCCCACGATTAGCGATGAAAGAATAATCGCCCGCCGGAGCAGGATGATCGGAGTCAACGCGTACAAGATCAACTCAAACAAAGCGATGGGAAGAAGTCCCCAAGGTATGTAGCGAGGAGATCCTACATATGCTACAAGTAGGAAGTAAGTTAAGCCGTTGAAAACAAGCCCTATCGCGATGCCTGATCCGAACCTCGGCATTACTCTCTTCACTGGGACGAGCACGAATGTCGCCATAAATGCCAGAAAAAGTGCGACCAACCAGTTCACAGGGAATGAGCGGAATATTCCTCCGAGATAAATGAAAGAGCCAGAAGCGGCAAGCCATATCGCGGAGAAACTTAACAAAACGAATAGAGCAACTGTCCGTCGCCTTGCAGCCGACGCAATGACGAGCCCATGGTTAATCATCCCATACTCAATCACCAACCCGATCACCATGCCAAGGTTCACGGTTAACATTCCAACCGTGAGGAGAGCATGGGCAGGAGCGATCCTAGGTTCTCTCAGGAAGACGCGATGAACAATTTCATTCCAAATGCCCGCCATAATCTCGATTAAGCAACCAAATCCCGCGAGCTTCAGCCCCGCGATGTTCGCAAATCGAATCGGGCTGACCGAAACGGGAGGTTGTTTCGGGGAGTATCGGAGGCCTCGCCAAACTCCGATTATCGTTATCGCAATTGCTGCATAGAGTGTCAGGTGTGCTGGGTTCCACCATGGGTCTACGTTTCCGAACAGAAGATGTGAGAATACGTCCCACCATCCCGTCAAGACTTGAAGGACGGCGCCGAAGCTCGCGATTAGATAGCTTGATTGGCGGGAAGCATAAGCCAACTAATCCTCTCCTTGGACTAGAGGAGCCGTAGGTCTTCCTTAACGGTCGTCAGTACCACGTGTGTGTTGCTTCGGTCGACAAACGGCATGCTGAGGAGGCTCTTGGTGAACTTGCTTAGTTCCTCACGGCTCCGGAATTTGGCGAGAACAACGGCGTCAGTCAGGCCAGTTACATCGTAGACGGCGCAAGTGTTCGGTAGCTTTCCGATCGCTTCCTCCATTTCGAGCAACTTACCTTTAGAGACTGTGATCTCGGCTAGGACAGTCAATTGGTAACCAAGCTTATCGTGATCAAGGACGGCCGAGTAACCCTTGATTACACCAGACTTCTCGAGTCTACGGATTCGGGTTAGGACGGTTCCTACCGAAACTCCTGATCGGCGTGCTATGGATCGATAGGATCTGCGGCAGTCACGAAGAAGTTCATTCAGTATCTTTCTATCGACTTCGTCTATGTCCAATCGTCCAATTACCGCCAAGATTGAGCCTCTTTTCTGAACGTTCATCCACAAATATAAGATTACAAGATACGAACGTCCAGTAGATTACCCAGAATAGTTATATTTGTTCAGGTGTATTCGTGCGGTTTCATTACAGATGGCGGGGTTGGAACACTAAGTTTGCTAGACGACCTCGAAGCAACCCGCCAAAATAGTATCATTGATCCGGCACGTGGCACCTCCTATCAGCGCTACAAGATCGTTGCCAAGCCTGCTCTACCGCGGAAAAAACTTCCACCACCATTCGATCCACGAGTAAGCAAGGTAGGGCTTGCAAGAATTCTCTTGAAGGAAACACTCGGATATGGATTGAAGCTACGCGGGAAAGAGTACAGACGTGCTCTTGTGAGTAGGCCATGCATTTACGGAACGTTCAGTGGCCCGTTCGGCGGATTCCACCCCATTAAAGAAAAATGTACAGGGTGCATGAGGTGCGTCCAAGAATACCCTGGCATTTGCTCTGTCGACCGTAATCCAGAATTCTACCGGTTCGCTGACTCTTACTGGTCTTCAGAGGGGGCTGCTACAACAAACGGTTCACCTGTTGCCACAGTTCTGTATGAGGCCGAGACAGGGAAGATTCCGATCAAAGGGATGGGATACAAGGGGCCATTCTCCGGTCCAGGTTGGGATTCGATCTGGACTGACATGTCTGAAATTGTGAGGCCGACGCGGGATGGGGTCTATGGTAGAGAATTCATCTCAACACTAGTAGATGTCGGCAGCAAGAGGAAATGCGTCCAATTCAACCATGAGGATGACCCCCTTTCCAAAACTACTGAAGTATCCTTACCGATAATATTCGACTATCTACCACCCAACCTCAACAGTCATAGCATATTGGAATCAGTTGCGGGGGCGTCCCTTCGAACTGGTACGATCTACATAGCAACACCAGCTCAAGCAAACCAACTGCATGCAAGCGATCATGATCAACTCGCCCCACTAATTTCCAGCGATGAAGCGGGTGAAGCTGCCGGGTGGCTGCGTGATGCACGCTTGATTGAACTGGCAAGCTACGATTCGTCAACGGTTGAGAAGGTTCGAAGCGTCAACTCCACCGCTCCAATCTCAGTTCGCTTACCGTTGACTGTTGACTCTGCCAAAACGGCAGCCGATTTGGTTCGAAACGGAATCGATATCATACATCTGGTAGCTAACTACCACGGACAATCATGGGACAAAGACGAACCGTCACATGCCAAGGACATGATTCGAAAGGTCCACACGACACTCGTTACTGAATCGCTCAGGGATGATGTTACTCTCATCGCGAGTGGTGGGATCACTAGGGCCGAGCATGTTCCGAAAGCAATTATCTGCGGGGCCGACCTTGTAGCCATTGATACAACAGTTCTCGTAGCGTTGCAGTCAAGATTTCTTGGTGAATGCGTCTCGGCTGAATCAGGGCGCATCTCCGCTGAGAAGTTTGATTCGAAATGGGGTGAGCAGCGACTCGTTAACCTGCTCTCTTCGTGGCACGATCAACTCATCGAGATACTCAGCGCAATGGGGATACGCGATGTGAGAAGGCTACGCGGGGATGTCGGCAGGGCAATGTTCAACGAAGAACTTGAGAAGGAGGCGTTCGGAGATATCGCACGCAGAAACTGAAACCATCGACAAACACACGAAGCTAATCCACCGCGGCCTCCAGCTTCTACCCACCCTCAAATATGGGATGCCTGGAGCCTTCGGAAACAAACGTTGGACACCGGAACTAATCTTCGCAACATACGAACAGGCAACAACGGGGAAACCGCCGGAATCACTTGAGTATAAGGTAGGGGACTCAGGGGGCGGCTTCGACCGACTCGACTTCAAGAACATTCACCCCGACAACAGACTCCCTGACGAGGAATTTGATCTCTCGATCGATCTGAACCGTCGAGATTCCGGTCCTAAGGTTTCCATCCCCATCCCGATCTACGGGGCTGGAATGTCTTTCGGTTCCATCAGCCTCAATTTCATGCTCTCTCGAGCCATGGCGGCGAAACGCCTTGGTACCTTCACTTGCACCGGTGAAGGTGGCTACCCCCCTCCACTCTTGGAGTACAAAGATAATGTGATCACGCAGGTCGCGACGGGGATGTTTGGTGTACGCGAAGATACGATTCAGGCCGCGAAGATTGTGGAGTTCAAGTATGCTCAGGGCGCGAAACCTGGGTTGGGCGGACACTTGCTAGCTGACAAAGTGACATCCGAAGTGGCGAATATGAGGGAGTCGTTACCCTTCACCTCACTCTACTCCCCTTTCCCGTTCCACAGTGTCTACTCTGTTGAGGACCACAGGAAGCATGTGGATTGGATTCGGGCCGTAAACCCCGGCTGCTTAGTCTCAGTCAAGGTCTCGACCCCAGTTGACGTCGACATGGTTGCCATCGGGAGTTACTACGCAAACGCGAACATTCTACACGTTGACGGGGGATATGGAGGCACCGGGGCGGCGCCTGAGATCGCGAAGAAGAACATTGCGATGCCGATCGAATATGCGATCCCGAAAGTTCACCGCTACCTTGTCGGAGAAGGGGTTAGGGATGAAATTGTGGTTATGGCGAGCGGAGGAATACGAACCGCGTACGATGTGGCAAAGGCTATCGCGCTTGGGGCGGATGGCTGCGTCATTGGATCAGCTGAGGCTGTGGCTGTGGGTTGCACTCAATGTGGAAACTGTGAGCGCGGGAGGGGATGCCAGGTTGGAATCACCACCACCGACCCTGAACTCAGCCAACTCATAACCGTCGAATGGGGCGCACAGAGGATCATCAACATGTACTCTTCCTGGACTAAACAATGGAGGACGATTCTCGCAAGCCTCGGGCTACGTTCAATCAAAGAGCTCAAGGGACGAACCGACCTCCTGGTCTACGGGTGATACGGCTTGGACATGGCATCAAAAATCGTAGCTTCTAGAAAACACATGGTAGAAGGTCTAACCCTTGCCCGCAAATTGGAGGCGGAGGGAGGTTGCGGCGTCGTCGGCGCTGCCTGCTCCGTTCCAATCGCTGGAAAACATTTCCTAACCGCACTTCTGCAAATGAAGAACCGTGGTAACGGCAAGGGTGGAGGAATAGCGGTACTCGGGCTTTCCCCCGAACGACTCGGAGTCTCCAAAGAAATTCTGCAACAAGATTACTTAATCCAGATTGCCTACCTAGACGAGTCAGCGAGCAAAGCAGTGGAAGACGAGTTCATCTACCCCAACCTTAACGTGGACTCAGCTGAGTGGCTTGAAACGGTTGAGGACTATAGGACGATTCCGCGGTTAGAGGTCAAGCCACCGGAAGTGCGTCGATACTTATGCAGAGTTAAGGAAGATGTTCTTGGGCGGTTCATGCAGAGTTCCGGGATAACTGACCGAACCGTAGCAGAGGACGAATTCATTTATCAAAACAGTTACGCCCTCAACAAAAAGTACTACGCTTCTCTTGGCGAGAAGAAAGCGTTCGTTCTTTCACACGGGAAGGACATGTTCGTGCTGAAGATCGTGGGGTGGGGCGACCAGGTCATACGCTACTATAAACTGGAAGATTTCGAGGCACACGTGTGGATAGGGCATCACCGTTACCCTACCAAGGGAAAGGTGTGGCATCCTGGTGGTGCTCACCCATTCGTAGGTCTGCACGAGGCCTTGGTTCACAATGGAGACTTCTCAAACTACCACTCAATCACCGAGTACCTGGCGCAGCGAAACATCTACCCCCTCTTTCTAACCGACACGGAAGTCGCCGTCTATCTTTTCGACCTATGGAGGAGAGTCTACGGGTACCCGATGGAATATTTGATCGAGGCCATGGCGCCAACGACCGAACGAGACTTCTACATGCTCCCCGAAGAGAAGAGGCGAATTTATCGTGAGATACAAACCACTCACATCCACGGATCCCCTGACGGGCCGTGGTTTTTCATAGTTGGTCGAAGCGAAAACGGAGGCGACCAACTTCACCTGCTAGGCATAACTGACACGTCAATGCTGCGGCCTCAAGTCTTCGCTCTCCAGGACGGTGAGGTGAAGATCGGGTTGATAGCGTCTGAGCGCCAGGCAATCGACGCTTGCCTAAGAAGCTTGGCGGCGGAAGATTCTCGGTTTGCGGGTAAGGCGGATCTTTACTGGAACGCGCGCGGTGGCAGTTATACTGACGGCGGCGCTTTTCGTTTCACCGTAGACCGTACATCCGGGAGGCCGAACGTCAATTGTTTCGACAAGTTTGGCCGAGAAGTCTCAGTTACAAGGGATTCCAACGGCAACTTTCTGGATCGCGTTAAGATGTTGACGCCGCAGACTCTCTCAGGAAAATTGAGTTCAAATGAGTTGAACGCAGGTTCGCTTGAGAGATTATTGGACAACTTGGAGAACAAGTCGAGGGACAGCGAGGCTGACAAGGTAGAATCGTTTCGGTATTTGACTTGGTTACTCGACAGTCTACACCGAATTCCAAATGGCCAGCAGGGTTGGATCCGGGCGAAGATTGAGTCAAGTCTTTTCCGGATACTTCGTGGATTCCCCCCGCTTTCTGCCGCAGATGGTTCATGTTGGGTATTGACGAATTACGCGACGAGGGCTGAGTTTAGAGCACCCAAGTCCGGAGAGGAGGTATTGTTGTTAGATGTTTCGAATTTCGCTGCAGAAGGTGATGACTCAGCGTCCTCCGCGGTTGTTGCGTCCTACAAACTGGGGTGGAAACGTGTAGTTTCGTTTGATTGGCGTGGGCAACGGTTTTGTGGTGCTGGGTTGGGTGCGCAGAGCGAAGGGTTCAGGTTGGATGTGTTCGGAAATCCTGGGGACTACTTGGGGTCTGGGCTTGATGGCGCCGAAATCTATGTTCATTCCGCCGCCCAAGATCAAGTAGCTCAGATAATGAAGAGTGGGAAACTTGTCATTTACGGGGATGTGGGGCAGACGTTCATGTACGCCGCGAAGGGCGGCGAGGTCTATGTGCTCGGCAACGCCGCGGGTCGCCCGCTCATCAACGCCGTCGGTCGGCCTCGAGTTGTCATCAACGGCACCTGCCTAGACTACCTAGCCGAATCTTTCATGGCCGGTGACCCATTGAACGGGGGCGGGTTCGTTGTGGTTAACGGAATAGGGTTTGATGGTGGTCGGATTCGCGAACTCGAGGTGCCATATCCAGGGGGCAACCTCTTCTCCCTAGCATCCGGAGGCGCGGTCTACATTCGCGATCCCGCTGGCAAGGTAGGCGTTGATCAACTCAACGGAGGGCAACTGGGAAAAATGAATCAAGATGACTGGCAACTAATCCTCCCCTACCTCTTAGAAAATCAAGAATTATTCGGCGTTAAGATCGAGGACGTGCTGAGAACCGGCTCCCAGACCAACGAACCTGAGAAGGTCTACCGAAAAATCGAGGCCATTCCCCTGAAAACCCTCACAACGCTACACGGCTGAGGAACCTGCTTCAATTCGGACGGTTTGCGAAGAAGTTTCGGTAAATAGAGGAAAAAAGGATAATGTGGCGGTCTTACTTTGGTGGTTACTTTGCTACTGCGGGTACGGGCGCTATGTCTTTGCCACATTTATCACAGAAGGTCGCGTATCCGGGGACTTGTGTCTTGCAGTTTGGACATGCCTTTAGTCGAAGCTGTTTGCTTCGGATGTATTGGTGCATACTCTTAGTGAGTTCGGTGTAGCTCAGTAGAGCTCCTTTTGGTTGACCGGTGAGCAACGAGAGCGTGTCGTCTGCCATAATCGACTTCTGTGTAAGCATACTCTCTCTAGCCATCAAATCACCTCCACGCAATCAAAGCGACCTAAATGCGGAGCCAACACGTTTTCCGTGTAAGGCTTCGTTACCCTCACGCGGGCTGGAGTTGATTTTTCGATTGGACACTAGCACATGCCCACCCTGAGGGCGGAGTGGGTCTGAATTTCACATGTTTGAGCGTTGATTAACCGCTTAGAGAAGCGTATTTCCGCTTAAATCAAGCCGAATACGGGGCGGAACACTCGGACCATATAAGACGTAGAACGCCTGAGAGAGGGTTTCAACCCTAGTTTTCAGAGAGGCCGGCTTATACTTGAGAAGCCTCAAAATGAGCCGATACGGCTAACGGATCGGTCCTCAAGATTCCAGTCTGATGGAAAGCAGACGATGAGCCCAGAGCATTGCTCAGGCTCTTGATGTTAGCGTTCAGTCGAATGTTATGGTTAGGCTTCGTGTTCTCCTTTGCGTCTGATTACCCCGTATCCGATTATCATGAGGAGTGCTAGGATTGGTAGTCCAAGTGGGTACTCTGGGATTGGTGGAGAAGTTGTAGTTGTTGTGGTTACGGTTGGTGTGAGCGGGACAGCAATCAACGACCACGAGCTGAGCGTAGGCTCCTGTGTTACGAGGGACCAAGACATGGTTACCGATGAGCCGGAAGCGGGCTGATCGCTACCACCACCCGCAAAGGTCTCGCCGGAGGCGTCATTCAGCGAACCTGCGTTCCAGTGCTGCGTTTGCCCTAATCCGCTCGCCGTAACCGTAGTAGGTGGTGAAGCGGAACCCGTACAATCACAAAAAGCGATTGTATCCACAACAACATCATTCGGGCCAGTGGCCACAGATTCCGTAGCCGATAGTCCCGTGGTAAAAGTGCGACCATCGCTGCCGACCGGTGTACCCGTGCTAGCCACGTTAAAGTAAGATACAGAGCCGGCAACGGCAAACAGAAGATCATTCGGAAAGGTACCGCCACCGAACGTTACCGTGATCGTCGCCGTTCCGGTTGGAGGGTTTTGAAGCGCCCACAACTCCGCGTGGACGTCGTCGGTGGGCTGTACATGCGTTGCCCCCGGGATAAGGGTCAAGGAGAGACATGACGGGCCGGGACAAGGCGTGCCATATGTGACGCTGGCCACGCTCGCGGGTCCAGTGTAGAAAACGTACGAGATGCCGACGAGGAGAATCCTATTACTCCCGGACCCAACCGTGTGAGACCATGTAAGCTTCGTGGGAGTGGTTAGCTCACATGAAGGGTAAGCGCAGATTGCGCTGGCTGACCAGTCGAGGGTAATTGGCGAAGTCGCCCTGACGGGTTCGGGCGGAAGCAGATAGAGTAAAGCTATGCTCATAATGAGTAGAGCGAGAACAACGCTTCGGCCCGCAGTTCGCAAAACACCCTCAACCAAATTACACCGGTGCCCATCGCTATATAAAACAGCAGCTAAACAGCGCATAATGAACGGCAACCATTCCTACAACTAACCTAACCCACTCGCGTCCTCGCAAATCGAACATCGTCCCGTCGCATTGTGCCATCCCAGAGTGAGCGAATGAGTTCGACCGTTATTGTGTTCGCGGAATGGAGCTTTCATCAATCACGCAGTTTGTTGTCCAAGTTGAATTGCAAAGTAGGCGATGAGGCATAGGTAGAGGGCGAGTTCGAGGGTGTCTGGGAGCAAGTAACTGTACGGCCTAACGTTCTCAATTAGCCAATCAAATGCCGTATCAAGAGTGTGGTGGAGGTTTGGCATTCGGCTTCGACCATCATTCGCATTTCGTATTGTGGAAATAATGGTTTGAGGATGATTCATCCATTTCCACCTTTACCACCTTCCTCAACAATGGATCCATCTCTTCGTCCATAGTGACTGCGTTCGAGATCTTCTCTCTGTAGATTTTGAGGCGCTCAAATGAATTGGTTCAGTTTGGGAAACTGCTAAAGGGTATATGTTCGAGTGGTGGAGGGGTAGGGTGCGGGTTCGAAGATGCGGCGTACCCTACCAGTCTTCATCGTGCTCAGTCTTCTCATCGCCATGCTCCTCTTCAGCTCGGCTCATGCGGTTGCGCCGTTTGCGTCGACGACGGATAATCTGAACGGGGTTGCGTTGGTGAGTGGGAGTGAGGGTTGGGCGGTTGGGGCGGCGGGGACGATTCAACATTTTGACGGTTTCTCTTGGACTCTGATCGCATCGGGTACAACCTCAGACCTCTACTCAGTATCCTTCGGTCCACCAACAAATCCTAACCCGGGCGCGGGGTTTGCGGTTGGTGGAAGCGGCGGGACCGCGGTTGCGCTCTACTGGGGTGGCGTGTCGTGGTTTCAGATTACTAGCGGGCTGTCTGGTGCTCAGAGGCTGTCGTCAGTTTCCGCGTTAAGTTCTACGGATGCGTGGGCTGTGGATGGGGTTACGGGCGGGTTCTTGCATTGGTCGGGTCAGGCGGGTTTGGGTGGGGGCTGGAATATGGTTGGGTCCGCGGCTGCGGGAATGAACTCTGTTTTCATGACGGGGGCGACGGATGGTTGGGCGGTTGGTTCGGGCGGCGTAATCTACCATTACAATGGCGGCGCTTGGAGTCTGTATACCAGTGTCGCTCAGACTCTCAACTCCGTCTTCTTCGTCAACCAAAACGAAGGTTGGGCTGTGGGAACGGGTGGGGTTCTCTACCATTACGTGTCCGGCACGTGGACCGGACCGATATCCCCCGCCCCAACCAACCAGAACCTAAACTCGGTCTTCATGATCAGCGCGGGAGAAGGGTGGGCGGTTGGCGCCGCTGGTACAATCCTCCATTATTCCGCGGGCGTGTGGACGCTTCTGCAAAACCTCTCAGGAACAACCCAAGATTTGAATTCCCTATCATTCTCCGGATCGAGTGGTTGGGCCGTGGGAAACGCTGGGACACTCATCTCGCTAACCGGTCAAACGCCACAGGGCTTACCGTCCGCAACCTTCACGTCAGTATACCTCTCCGGCTCGGGGGACGGTTGGATTGTTGGTTGCTCGACAGGGGGTTGCGGGTCTGGGGCGGGTGAACCAGTACTCGTTCATTGGAATGGAAATTCGTTCACGCGCGGAACCTCCTCCGCCATAACCTCCGACCTCTTCTCAGTCTACATGCTGAGTGGGTCTGAGGGTTGGGCTGTGGGCGGAATCGGCACCACACCCGTAATCCTACACTTCACTGGCGGAAGTTGGGTTCAGGTTTCCGCGCCGCCAATCGGCGGAGTTCTCAGGTCAGTGTTCATGATTGATTCCGGGAACGGTTGGGCCGTTGGAGACCACGGAGCAATCCTTCACTATTCTGGCGGCGCGTGGGGTGTGATAGCCTCGCCGACTTCGGATACTTTGCGTAGCATCTTCATGGTTGGGGGTTCGGATGGTTGGGCGGTGGGTGATGCGGGAACGATACTTCGTTATCAGGGTGTGAATGGGCAGTGGATTAGTTACCCCAGCCCCACTACCAGCCAACTAAACTCCATCTCCCTCCTCGACCCGTCGCACGGTTGGGCGGTGGGCGCGGGTGGAACGATTTTACATTTCGATGGGTCGATCTGGTTAAGTGTCGCCGGCCCGGTCGCATCTAACCTAAACGGCGTCGTTCAGGTTACCAGTCAGCTGGCTTGGGCTGTCGGCGACTCCGCCACAATCCTCCAATGGACCGGGTTCAGCTGGAACCAATTCACTCCAGCCCCCCCGCTCTCGGGTAACCCGAACCTAAACGCAATCTACACCACGAGCA
This sequence comes from Bathyarchaeia archaeon, assembly GCA_049521055.1. Classification (GTDB taxonomy): domain Archaea; phylum Thermoproteota; class Bathyarchaeia; order 40CM-2-53-6; family 40CM-2-53-6; genus FEN-987. The sequence goes on along the minus strand of JBEKPE010000004.1, from coordinate 51,799 downwards.
ACGGGTTTGGTTTCGTCGTCGGCGCACCCGCCGCCCCCGGAAGCCAAGGAACCATCCTGCAAACCTCCAACATGACTCCAATCCCGGAATTTCCGCAACCCCAACTCCTGATGTGGGTTGCACTCGTAGCCGCCTTCGCATTAGCCACATCTGTACGCCGAAAAGTCCTATCCCAAAGACGCGCACAATGTTTTCAGACGACTAACAATTAGCCGCACCCTTTTTCTCGGTCAAAGATTGCATTCCGGTCGATGCGTGGTTTACTCGATGCAACGCTGGGTTCGCAACCTCCTGGTCGTGTTGGTGGTGGTTTTTCCGGTCGTTTTCATCCTCACGAATTACCTTGAAGACCTCAGGGAAACCGGCAGGCAACCGTATGCGTTGGAGGGTCTCATCCCTCTACTCACCAACCTCCCAACCCACATGATCCAACTCGCCTCATCCGCGGGTTACCTGGGAATCTTCTCCCTAATGCTGCTTGAAGCGGCGGCGTTTCCGGTCCCAAGCGAAATCATTCTCCCCCTGGCGGGTTACCTCGTCTCACGTGGAGTGTTACAGTTCTGGCCCGTGATCCTCTATAGCACCGTAGCGGCGCTCATCGGCTCATTCATCGACTACTATGTCGGGTTGAAGCTCGGAAGCCCACTAATCACCGGCCAGATCAAAATTCCCTACCTCCGAACTCTGTATCTTCAGAGAGTGCAGAAGTGGTTTGACATTTATGGGCCGGTGGCGGTTGCGGGTCTCCGCGTCGTTCCGGGGGCGCGAGTGTTGATTTCCTTTCCCGCGGGAGCCTACCGCATGAATAAATGGAAATTTCTCCTCTGCACACTGGTCGGGTGTTTGCCTTGGAACATTGCCCTAGTCTACTTGGGTTGGTTGCTGGGGTCGTCTTGGGAGGCGATCGTCGCAACCTTCACCTACATTAATGTAGCTGTCTTCGGCGCGATAGTCCTTCTAGCCGCATGGCTGGCATGGCGAGTCAGCCACAAGAAACGTGCGAGCTAGGTTTTCCTGAAGGCTCTGTGAAGTTCCTCTACGCGTCGTCTGGTGACCCAGTCTCTATGGTGCCTAAAGCCGCCGCCAAAACTCTTCGGTATGTGTAAGAGTTCATGGATCAAAGTTTTCTCCTTCTCATCGTAGGGGAGGCGATCATACTGCTCAGACAAAACCTCAACCGCATAATACGCCGGCTCGCTCAGGGCCTGCTGCCAAATCTTGGGTAGGGAGTGGACGCGGGCTATGGTGTTGCTGGCCTTCGAACCGTAGCTTCGGTAACAATAAACCCTATTCCTCGGAACATGCGTGAACTCTAACTTGTCAACAATCTTCAGTAGAAGTTCAGAAACGTCCGGCGCACGCTCATAATGAAATCCCATAGAACTGACAGTGGCCTCGGGGTCTAAAATAGGATTCCCTAACCCCAGATAAATTCTAAGCCAGTCCACAGTCGTGTTACAACTATTCCGAAGAAAACGAGTCTTGAAGAAGTCGCTTAAACGGTTACGGGTCTGTTCGTCTCTAGTCTTGCACGTATTTCCGCCACCAGCGCTTTGACTGTGGTTAGTTGGATTTGGTCGAGTTTCTGGAGAATATCCTCCACTATCAACGCCTCGCGCACCTGCACGTTTCCTAACAGGTATTCCTCATAAGCCCAGAGGAGTGCCTCGATCTTATCCGACGCCTTCAGTATAGTCGCCTCCATGGAACCCGTCTCCCTGACCGCCTTCCGCAGTCCCATATATTCCCCAACCAAACTTTGCGGCAATCCTCCGAGCAGTTTACCGAACCACTCCAACCCTCGGGAATCCAGTGTCTCAGCGAAGGCTCTATCCTCATGTTTGAACCTATGATGAATATCACCCGTCGTCGCTTCCTCAGCATCGTGTAGCAGCGCCATCCTCAACAACCGTTCACAATCAACCACCCCACCCTGCCTGCGTTCCAGATCGGCGAGGATCATGGCGTACAGGGCGGTGTAGTAGGAATGCTGCGCAACATCCTCGCGAAAATGGCACTTGTACACGCTAAAGCGACCAACGGTCATAAGCGACCTAATACTCAACAGAAAATCCAAAACACTCGAGTCTACCAACGATCTTCAGCTTCATGAATGTGCACATCAGATAATCTAGTTTTCTGAATTGGGGCTCGCAAAATATTATCTTGTTCGGATTAGAATGTAAAGATCTCCAACGTTGGTTCCAGTTGGTCCGGTGCGGATGTTGTCGTTTAGTTTTCTGAAGAAGTTGTAGGAATCGTTTCTTTCTGCGAAGTCGTGAACACGGAGGCCCCGTCGTTTCGCGCGTACAATAGTTTGGGGGTCTGCGATTGCGCCTGCGGCTGGGCTGTTTCCATCTACTCCATCCGTTCCCAAAGCGGCTACGGCGACTCCATTCAAACCGCCGATTCGCTCCACCGATGAGAGAGCCACCTCCTGGTTCCTGCCCCCTTTGCCGTTTCCTTTGACCTCAACCGTTGTCTCGCCGCCGAAAACTAGCGCCCCGGGGACCTTGACGGGTCCGCCAAACTGCTCACTATCCCTCGCGACAGATGCGAGCAATTTTCCTAGGCTTCTCGCCTCCATATCCACTGAAGATGTCACGATCGTAGCTGGAACATGATTTTTCTGTAGAACCATTCTCGCGGCTTCGCACGCAGTCCGATTGTCAGCTACTACGAAGTTGTGTACTTTCCTGAAAATGCTATTACGCGGCTTCGGAGTTTCAGGGATTTTTCCCCTTAACCCTTGCATTAAGTGGTTCCTAACCCTTTGTGGGGCTGAGGTCCACAAATTAAACTCCTCCAACACGCTAACAGCGTCTCGGAAGGTCGTAGGATCGGCTGCGGTCATCCCGGATGCAATGTCTGAGGGAACATTACCTGAGACGTCGGAGATGATTAGCGAGATTATAGTTCCTGCTTTGGAACGCTCTACGAGTCTTCCCCCTTTGAGTTCTGACAAATGCCTCCGCACTGTGTTGATTTTGTGAATGGACGCTCGGCTGTAAATCAATTGCTGTGTAACCATTCGCTTGTCCTTGAGCGTAATGCCCGCCGCTGGTGCCGGCAGCATAGCCGAAGCGCCGCCGGAGATCAAACACAGCAACACTTCATTTGCTCTCATGGCTTCGATCGTTGCTAAGACGCGCCTGGAGGCTCTAACTCCTTCTTGGTCGGGGGTGGGATGGTTTGGGTGGAATGTTGCGATTCGCTTGTCGGTGATCTTCAAGCTTGAATTTCTGGGAGCCACTAGAATGCCAGAAACAAGACGTTTCCCTAGAATGTTTAACACTGCTGTGAGCATCGGGGCGCTTGCTTTCCCAACCGCGATCACTCGAATCTTAGAATTAGTCGGCGTCAGGACGTTGCCAATCTGAACTCTCCCTCGCTCCATGCGAAGCCACCTTTCTACGGCCTTCGCCGGATCGGTCGCTCGCAACGCCGCCTCAAACGCTTCAAGGCAGAATCGCCTCGCCCTGCAGTTCACCGACGAACCTCCGTTACGAACCAACACTTCCCTACGATCAATTCGGGGCGCGGGCAATGTCATTCGACCTATCATGCGGAAGTATCTGATTCACTATGCTAAAACTTCTAACTCTCTCAACATTGAGGCCTTAAGCTTCATGGGCGAAATGAAATTGAAGCGTGTTTGAGTTGGCTGGAGTTTTTATGCAGCTTAATCGCGAAATCAGCATCCTCGTCGACGTATCGGGTTTCGACTAGGTGTTTTATACCTGATCGGGCGAACCGAGCAGCCATCTAGGATTCTGTTTCCAAATTGTGGGGCAATTATAATTGAGTAAGAAACTAACTGCAACCCTAACAATCGCCATCTTCCTAATCAGCACCTTCGCATTCATGATCCCAACGCAAGCACACTTCACCTTGGGCAACCTCTCGGGAACCAACCCGTATGACATTAACAATTTTGATCCGCACGTCGCTGGGCCGGTGGGTTATGTTTGGCCGGGTAGCGGTCAGTGTGCTTACCAGGGAATTCCGAACCAAGCAAACAGCAACTGCTCACCTGGATACCAGTCACCCTACCCGAACGGCAACCCACCTGGGGCACCAAGCAATTCTTGGTATCAGCTCCAAGGGGACACTTACGCCCCGTTCGGCGCCGTACTGACGAACTCGACGGGTGACTTGATCTTCGCCCTGAACGCCACCTGCACCCCCGGCTTTTGGAACGATCCCGTCGGTTGCGCGACACAGGGCGGTACCCGTCCCAGCAACGGGGTAACCAAGTCGGAAATCCAGACTCCGCTCAGCGACAGCGGCTATTGGGCCACCTGGATGATCCTGATACCGCCTGAATTCACCGTACCCGGCGCGGCAACATTTGACAGCTCACAAATCGTCTCAACCCTAACGAACAGTTACGACCACGTATACGTCGCCAAGCTCAGCCCCTACGACAGGTATGCGCCGAACTGGACCCTGGTCGCGATAACCGTGGACCACGCAGTTGATTTTACCTGTTTTCCTCCCGACTGTTTTACAGGTGTAAGGTACTACGATCACCAAAGCATCCAATTCACAAGATCGGGGGAATGGTATTACGCTAGAATCAATGGCGTAACGGCTCCATCCACCGCAGGGCGATACTTTTTCAAGATGGCCCTCTCCAGTATGATCTTCATCCGCTATCCCGCCATTCCCTCTCCCTTCTCGCCCAGCGGCACATCCGAGAACTATTTCGGCGTCGGCCCAACCCTATCCGGGCCCGCACCCTTCACCGCGGCTTTGAATGGGTTCGTTTGGGTTCCACCTCATAACTGGCCTGTTGTGTTGGTTAAGGGTGAGACTGATCCAGCCATCATAACCGGAACTCTCCGGTATGCGGGCTACAACTCAACCCTCTATCAGCAACCGATCGCGGAGGCTGGTAAAGTTTGGGCGCACATGACTATGCGCATTGACCCGTACACGGGTCAGAACAGACCGGACCTAGGCACGATCGACGCTCAAGCGTACGTGAACGCTACGGCGAACGGCCACTATGAACTAGAAGGCCTCGCACCAGGCGTTTACGACATCTACGCTGAAGCCGCTGGTTACCCGCAGGTGTTGTGTGAGAGTGGTGTAACTGTTCTCAAGGGCCAATCATTACACTTCGATTGTTTCCTGCAGCCAGGGCCCGTGATTCATGGGAACGTGTTCACGAAGCATCAGTTCGGTGACGAACCATGGCCAAACTCGACGGACGGCGGTCAGTACATCAAGATTGAACTTTACAGTAACGCAACTCTCAACAACCAAGTTGACCAGAGCGCTGGCGTACCAGTCTCATGGTCCCCGCTACCGTGCACCGCAGGAGGACAGGAAGCTTACCTCGGTTACGGTGCTGCCGGGTTCTGCGGCGACCCACACGATGGAAGCCAGATTGCGTTTCCATGGCATGAGTACAGCACGGTTAACGGCGCGGCGTACAACAACGTTCCAAACCCCTTCACCGGTACAACAAATGGTTACACGCGTGATGTCGCCATAGGCCCCTGCAGTGCTTTCAGTGTCGTATTTGGCGTTTGCAGTTTCCCAACGGGTAGCGGTGGATCCACACTCGGCGTCAACAACCTCTTGGCGTCTGATCCTGAGGGTGTGGGTCCTCCGCAGCATTGGTTTGTTGCGGGTGGCACCACGACCCCGTTCCACTTTGAGTTTGGTTTGAAGGGTGAGTACGGTGCTCCCAAGGACCTCAGCGGTGAAGTGCCGCAGGTTTACGCTACTTGGATCAACGGCCTCACAGCAGGCCGATACTATGTTCGAGCCTGGACTTTCCGCTATGTCCAAACCGCATTGGACGGTTCAACTTTCCAGGAATATTACTTCGATGTGACTCCGAACGAGTGGGCGGGCGATGTCACACTACCAATCGACATACGTCTCTCAAGCTGGGTTAACAAGACCGTTTATTTCCACGACACACCCAACACAATCGTAACCAGCCCAATCCACACTGTCTCGGGATACCTTTGGGGCGACTTGGTTGGGGCTGATGGGCATGTGTACTCATACAATGTAACAGGGTTGGGATATCGCAGCCGCTACTACTACAGCTCCGGCTGCAATTCATACGAGCAGTATGCTTTCGCAGCTGTTGCGGATAATTTTGATACGTTCAACAGCTACAATGGCTTCTTGGGATCTGGCGAAACCGGTGCCCCCAGCCAACCCTGTCCTAACGGCAGTGCCTTGGACAAGGCGGCGTTGAACAGAGATTCTATTGCTTCGGGTCGTGCGGCGATTCAGTTCTGGGGTTTGAACGATACTTGGGGTGGTGAGAATTACGGTATCCCCTCGGGTACGTACACTCCGAACGTCGCCGCTAACGGCTACTACAGCCCAACCCCGCTCGAACAGGTATCAGTCACCTTGAGCGGTAATCCGACCGCCATAAGTGACCATCTCTTCCTCGGCCCAGGCTTCAACGTATCAGTGTATAGCATTGACTGGGAACGACCACGCGTCAGCAGGAACTGGGTCTGGTCCGGATGCCAAACCGGAGCGGACATTGACGCCTTCGCCTTCTACTCGAACCTCGCTTGCCTTGGTTCCGAGATTGACGTTGGCTTCTATCCCGTGACAAATGGTACGGCTGGTACCCTGTCAGACTACTTTGGCTTCGAACCCTCCGAACTACCCGTAAGCGTCGGAAACTTCCTCGGCACAGATTTTGGTGGCCTTTTCCAGGGTCCTGGGGGAATCGACTGCCTTACGGGCACGTCGCCTTCCTTCAATTGCGCTGAGATGGATGGAGGTGGACGTAATATCCTTCAAGGATTTTCTAATTCGCATGATGTCTACTACGGCCAATCCGCGGAGTACGCTTTTGTGGGCGGTTACACATCGGGATCAGGCTACTTCGGCTTCCTTCTCGCTCCAAAACTACTTACTGATCGTATGTTTACGACTCCGACGCTTACGTGGCCGCTTCACTTCAACCAGGGCGAATACAACCTAGCCGCCTACACTTACGGCTACATCCAAGACAAGGACTTCTCAGCCTATGTTCAGAATGGGCAGGTTGCGGATATGAAGATCAACCTGATCATCGGGGTGAACGTGACGTTGGATATTCTCTTCAAGAAAGAGAGCATCATAACCCCAACCGCCATGAACATGTCCGCACGAGTCCGTTTATTCAACGATAAAGGACAGTTGGTGGCTGAATGGCTGTCGAGCGAAGGCACATACGTAGACAGAACGGGTCACGCTATCGCGGCGAATGGCGTACTGCCCGCATCGGGTGGAACGGACGCGGTCGGTGACGGTGTCAATCCGCTTTACCCATTCATAGATGGCGCCTTGCCGTATTCCGGTTACTACCAGACGCCGGCGTCCGGCTTGAACACTTACAACTTCCTCCCCGGCGGAACAACACTCCTCCATGTCCTCCTAGCCGGCCTCCCGCAGCAGGCACCGCTCGGAAACAGCGCTTTGCTGGGTTCGTACTTCGCCGACCCACTAATGAGCGGAGCACTAGAACGAGTGAAACCCTCACCCCTCAAGTATCTGCTTGGGGCTTGTGACTTCGACCTCAGCTGCTACCCCGCCCCGTACGGGCAGTATCCGTTCCCCTACACGGGAATCGCGGGTGCACCCGACTACCTAGGTGGATGGACAGCTGAAGCCGACTTCGTCCCATGGTACGCGAACAACACGAGCACGATGGAGGCTGCGAGCGGCGGTGGACAAGCACCAACGCAAGGCAGCACGTTCGCGCAATACTACCCACCAGTTAACGGTCTGCTGATGGGTGAGTCTTACCACATAATCCCAGGCACGACCGCTCCGTCAGGCATCAGCTGGACGGAGGACATGGCTTTGAGCAGTAACTTCGTCGGCCACACAATGGCCCCGAACCACCTAGGCCCATACTCGCAACAGGGTGTTTGGCAGATTGCCGGCGCGCACAACTCCGGTGAAGCAAGCGCCATATTCGAAGTAGACCTGAACGGGTTCGTGAGTGGGAATGTTCTCGCTTTCACGTGGAGCAACGAGTTCCGCACACTCAGCTGGGGCACAATCTCTGTAACTGGCGCTAGCGGCGCGACGTGGAACTTCTACACGTACGACGGCGTGTACCAGGCCTTCCTACCCACGGGCAACTACAAGTTCACCTTAAGCCAACCAGGATACGCGCCTCAAACTTGGTCCGTCTCGGTCTCACCAGGCCAGAGCGGTTCAGGACAGAACGTGTACCTGGAGCAAAGCAACATCCCAGTCCCAGAATTCAGTGCAGTAACGTTTGTCGCCTTCTCAGCCCTCGCAACATCACTATACCTACTAAAACGAAGACGCAAGTAGACGTTCGACCGCCCACAAAGGCCTGTCCCCTTTCTCTCTTTTGTTGTTCACCGGATCACGAGAGTACTATGCGAGCACGTCTCATGCAACGAACCGGTAATCGTTCTTGCACGAAGCCCACCCGTTTGGTTTAATGACAAGGCAATGGGGAGGTAAACCATTCAGCCCGAGTGGAATTGGGGTTTGTGGAAGAACAGATGGGTTGCTGAAATGAAAACAACTAGGGGAAATAACTCATGCGGAGCATATCACTAATCGGCGTACCTCTTTACACTCTGACCAAGTACAGCGGAATGGGCTTAGCAGTTCAGACTCTTCGCAACCTGGGAATAGATCGGGCGTTGAGAGAGCGATGTGTGGAGTTCAGGGACTGTGGAGACGTAGCGCTCCCGCCACTTACTAGCGACAGCGGCCCACCCAATATTAGAAACAGTGAATATTTCCTCAAATGCACAGACGCGATCTTCGACGCGTCAAATGGAATCCGCGAAGAAGGTGTGAGCTTCTATCTTGGAGGAGAATGCGGCCTAGTGGTCGGCAGCGCCGCAAGCCTCAAACAGCATCTCCATGGCAAACCGGGGTTACTGTGGATTGATGCGCATGGAGACTTCAACACTCCAGAAACCTCTCCATCAGGATTCGTCGGCGGCATGCCTTTAGCATCCGTGTGCGGCCGATGCCCCCAATTCAGCCAACAGATCAAGAACCAGCAACCCATCATTGAATAGAACGCCGTTGTGCATCTGGGAGGAAGAGATTTCGATCCCTTGGAATCAGAGGCGCTAAGATCAAGTAGAGTGAAACTCTATTCTACTTCAGAATTCAAAGAGAACCCTAACAAGCTGGGCGTGGAAATCGCTGAATCCCTAGCTAAGCAATCTGACTGGATTATCTGCCATTTTGACGTAGACGCTCTCGATCCTGCGATCATGCCCGCAGTCAACTACCCATGCAAAGACGGGCTGGCTCCAGATGACGTCAACACGGTGGTAGCGGCGCTTAGTAAGACGGGTAAGTTGCGGGCGTTCAACTTGACTGCGTATAATTCAATTCTCGATAAGGATGGAAGATGCGGAAAAACCATAGTTGACCTAGTCGACAAACTCCCACTCTAATCAAAACTAAGCTAAGCAGGATGGTGCGGGGAAGGGGATTCGAACCCCTGAAAGCCTACGTGCCCTGTGCGGGCTCTACGCTACAGGATCCCTTATCCAAGTCAACTCTTCGATCTTAAGTTTAACACCGCAACTTTCGCGGTCCTGCCCCTTTGACCTGGCTCGGGTATCCCCGCACAAGGACGAGACAAAGATGGTTCAATTGATTAAGCTTCTTCCAGCCGTCAGTCCTTAATCCTTTTAGTTTGGCCGCAGCCACGTTTCTACCGGGCCCGTAGCTCAGGTTGGATAGAGCGGCAGAACGGTTGCCGAACCCCCTAAGGAACACCGGATAAAGCTGTAGAACCCAATCGGCCGAACTGGGTGCAGAAGTCCGGGGTTCAAATCCCCGCGGGCCCGCCAAAAATTCTGGGGGAATCTAGTAATGGATTCTAACGGGTTTCTCGAGCAGGAAAGGTTGTGGGCGCCCGAATTTTTGGGTCCTGTTTGGGGGCATGTAGTATTTTCCGTCTAACTTGGGAATTGAGCTGTCCCAGTACGCGTATTGGTTTTGTAGATGGTCTAGGATGCGGGCTTCGATTCTGTGGCCGGCAATATCCTCTGTGGCGCTGTACTCGATGATGATGTCGGCGAACCGTTTGAGTATTGCTGTTTGCTTTGAATCATGCATGTCTTCTGTGGCTAGGAGGAAGGCGGTCTGTTCGTTCGTTCTAATCCTCGTGAAGAGTCTGCATAAGAATGAATAGAGGCCTGCTGGGGCTGTGGAGACTGATAGGACGTTGTCGAGGAAGTCTCCGATGATTAATGGGACGCGGCCGTTTCGGGTTTTGGAGAGTCTTTCGAGGCCTAGGCTGAGGTCTGTTAGGTGGTTTGGTTGGACAATCGTCAGGCGTTGACCGTTTGTTGAGTTGAAGTTGTCGGTGAATGTGGCCCACAGAATTCTTGAGGCTGGTGGGAGTTGAAGAGAAAGCGGTGTTGTTGGTCCGAGGGCCAGTAGTGGGTTGGTTAGTTTGAGGTCTCTGGAGACGGTTAACGCGTCTTTGAGTATGTTTACTGCGCCGACGTCTCCTTTGACGACGGCGATGATGATTCGGTAGTCGAGCAATGGGCGGGGGAGTTGCATGAGAATTGGTGCTGCCGACGAGGTTTCGCTGTCGTCGTTGTTCGATGGTGCTTTGAAGGACATGTCGGGCGCCGAAACATCGATGTACCATAATCGGTATATTAACGTTTCAAAGCGCTGTGACCAGACAACCCAACTCGCATGGACACATCTAGCTTATGGATGATTATCTTGGCAACGATGCGCAAGCGAATCAAGTACATTGGCGGTTTGGTTTGCACGTTCGGAGGAGTTTACCTAGGCAACGCGTACGGTGCATCATACTGGCGCTTCGGCCCACTAAACCTAGCATGGGACACAATCGTCCGAGGAGTCTCCTCGTTATCATCGGTTTGCTACTAATTCGCTTCAGCAAATGACCTCCCGCACATGAACTCTTCAATCGTCTTCCGCGATGCGTTAACGGGTCTGTATCAAAAAATGGTCAGAGGGTGAGCAAGGGCCCATACATATTGTAGTGTGCGCGTCCATGGGCGCGTGGTATTCTTACCTCAATTTCTGAGAAATTATTCCTTTAGTTTTCACTCGCGCTTGTCACTGCTCTAGGATATTCTTTATTTCCTAGACGCCTTAGCGGCCTCGAAGGTTTGAAAAATTTGCGGAAAATCTTTGCTGCACTCCTTATGATCCTGGTAACTGTACCAATAGCAAGCATCACCCCCGTGTTCGCATCCACCTCAATGGTTGCTCCCCCTCTACATGCTGCGTCACAAAAATCAGCGGTAATACTCTCGTCCTTGGACCAGGTCGCCCCAATGGGGCAATATGATCACATGATAACCTACTATCTACAGCACGCCGGATACCAAGTGACGACACTAAAGAACACTCAGGTCACAGTAGACTTCTTACTCACCCAACTAAACAACTACAACATCGTGATCTGGAGAACCAACACTTACACCTGGAAACACATCGAATACTGGTACGTCGGAGAACTAGCCAGTTCCGGAATAGAAACAAAATACCAAAACGATTTCGCTCAAGGATATATGAACGGTAACGCAGGCATAGTTGGGATAAGCCTCAATTTCTTCAGCAACCACTACACCTCAGGCATGCTAACCAACGTGAAGTTGATGATGCTTATCTCATCTGACTCGGAGTCTATCGCTGGCTTCATGCTTACAGCGGGCGCTTCTACAGTCCTCTTCTGCAACGGACCAATCTCTCTTACATACGGCCAAATGGACGACCTAGCAAACCAAGTCTTCGCCAGCCTATCGATGGGACAGACCATATACAACGCAGTCTACGGGGTCGTGTCACCTTTCGTCCAGAATACAAACAACGAAGACCCACTCGACTCAAGCTATACGCCGCCCTTCTGGTATCAGGGCGACGGCACACTGACAATAACGTAGACACCCTCAACCCAGGGACAGTTCCGGGATCACACCTTTTTTTGTATTAGGCAATTGGTAAATAGCTTGCCAATCAAATTAAACCCTAACCGGATTTATTTTGTGCGCCTTCAAAGAACCCGTCGTCATCCATAAGGGACTGGACAACGTCTACGTAAAAGAGAGTAGGATCTGTTTCATTGACGGCGAGGCGAGCAAACTATTCTACCGAGGCTACAGTATAGAAGACCTCGCAGCCCATTCCACATTTGAGGAAACCGCCTATCTACTCATCTTTGGCTGGCTACCCACGAGTAGCCAACTTGAGAAATTTAGACATCAGCTGGAATCCTACCGCCCTCTCGATCCAGACGTCTTACGGTTCATCCGAAGTTTTCCCACCCACAGCGATCCAATGGACGTGCTACGTACCGCGGTCTCCGCGTTAGGACTTTATGATCCACAACCAATGTCCGATGACATTGAAGTGAGATTAGACAAGGGGCTAAGAATTTTAGCCAAGGTTCCGACAATCATTACCGCGTTTGACCGGCTCCGAAACCGCAAGGAACCAGTCTCCCCTAAACCAGGATTGGGCCACGCGGCTGATTTTCTCTACATGCTAACCGGGACTGAACCCGACGAGTCCGATGCTCATGCAATGGATGTGGGCCTGATCCTGCACGCCGAACACGAGATGAATGCCTCCACTTTCGCATGCACCGTAACTGCATCCACCTTAGCCGACATGTACTCCATCATAACCTCTGGAATCGGAACACTACGTGGACCGCTCCACGGTGGCGCAAATGAAGTTGCACTACGGACCGTTCTGGAAGTTGGGGACGCAGGCCGGGCTGAGAGTTACGTGGTTGACGCTCTCGCGCAGAAGAAGAAGATCATGGGGTTTGGCCACAGAGTATACAAGAGCTGGGATCCCAGATATTTGATCATTAAGAAACTCGGCGGAGAGCTTGCCGTCAAGAAGGGGCAAACCAAGCTGTTCGACACGGCGGTCGCGATTGAGATGAGTGCACGAAAACATCTGGAAGGGACTACGATCTTCCCGAATGTCGACTCTTACTCAGGCGTATTATTTCATATCCTCGGGATTCAGACAGATCTATTCACGCCGATCTTCGCAATTAGTAGGATTGCAGGATGGACAGCCCATTCGATCGAATACCTTCAGGCCAATCGCTTGATTAGGCCAAAAGCTCTGTACGTCGGAAAGATCGGTGTCCCATACCTACCCTTGGAGTCGAGAAGCGGAAGGGCGGAGGAAGAGAAGGAGTAGGCAAGAATGAGAGTAAGCCACATAGTAACTCGACCCTTGATCACGATCGCCGTAGGTAGCACAGTATTGGATGCGGCGAAATTAATGGTTGAGAAGAACATTGGTCTGCTAGTAATAGTTCAAGGCCTTGAGAGCACCAAGCTAGTTGGAGTCATTTCTGAAAGGGACATCATAAAGACGGTTGCTTCGGGTGGAGTCCTTAGCGTACCGGTCGACGACGTGTGCACGAAACAAGTCGTCACGGTGCAAGGAAGCTCCGATGTGGCGGAAGCGGCGAAAGCCATGAACAAGAATAGGATCAGGCATGTTGTCGTGGTCGACGACAAAGGAAAACCCATAGGAGTTGTTTCGATGAGAGATCTTGTGGGAGAGCGTGGTACCCTTACCGCGATCCTCCAATCCAATGAGAAAGAGGTTTTCCACGGAGGAGACTAATTCATTTCCCTAAGTTTCTGAACTAGCCCGTCGAGACGCACTTCAGTTTCCGTCCCCGTGGCCATCTCTTTCACCTTGACCATTTTGGACTGGATTTCTTGAGGTCCCAAGACTATTAGGTACCGGATCTTTGCTGCGTTCGCGTATTCAAGCTGTTTACTCAGAGATCTTCCCATCAGGTCAAATTCCGCTGCAATTCCGTTATCGCGAAGATTCTCTGCAACTCGAACTGTTTCCAGCCTCGATTCTTCTCTCACTGTTGCGACAAACACCTTTGAACCGAGTTGGGTCTTGGGATAGAGATTGGCGCGGTCTAGGGATATCATCAGACGTTCGATTCCTCCTGCGACTCCGGTGGCAGGTATGTCGCGTTTCCCGTAGATCTTGCAAAGCTTGTCATACCGTCCTCCTCCGAAGATCGATCCAACATCTTCGCCTTCCTTGTCGAAGCCTTCGAACACGATTCCATCATAGTACCCAATGCCACGTACGATGCTCATGTCATAGACACAACGATCCAACCGCCCGTATGCAGCGAGCGCGTCTGAAAGTGTTTCTAACTCTTCTAAGCCCCTCTTCGCCTCGGGTTCTGTGAAGTTGAAACCGACAAGCTTGCCAAGGGCAGCTCTGGGGGATCCGTTGATTGAGGTGTACGCGAAAATCTCTTCCACAGTGCTCTCTTTGATGTTGAGGGCCGTGAAATCTTTGATCAATCGCTCGCGGCTTTCCTTCCGCATTTTGTCTATAATTCTCAGGCATTGTTCAAGTTGCTCGCCGGACTGGATTCCCAACTGTTTGAGATATGATTCAGCTAATTTTCGGTTGCTAATTCGCACGAGGAAATCTTTCAACCCGGCGTTAACTAATACATCGGCACCGACACAGATCACCTCAGCATCCGCGAGGGGGCTCTCGGAACCGAAAATCTCTACGTCCCATTGAGTGAAATATCGGTATCTGGCAAATTGCGGTTCGTCGTATCGCCAGTTGCCTCCAATTGTGGCGAATTTTATTGGCGCAGGCAGATCGGAACGGTTCGCGATCATGCGAGCGAGGCCAACCGTCAGATCGAACCTTAGGCCGAGGCTTCGTCCAGCCTTGTCCTTGAACCAGTAGATTTCGTCACGGATTCCTTCACCACTCTTGGCTTCAAGTGTCTTCAAGCTCTCAATCGTTGTAGGCTCCACCATCCGGAATCCATATCGAGAGACAACCTCACGAATCCTATCATACAGCCATAACCTGCGAGCCATCTCTTCAGGTTCGATATCCCGCATTCCTCGAGGCAAAGTGAAGGCGTCTGAGGACAATTCGTCTCACATCTGCGTGACTTCTGTGAAACCCATCCTATAATGTTGTAAGTTGAAACGTGGCTGGGATTATGCAACGCTTATAGTGAAGTGTAGATTATCCCACCTCGAATCCTAATGCCCGTCAAAAGCCGAGATCTTTGGACCGCAGTACTGGCAGGCACTGTTGTTACCGGTCTACTCACCGCTTTTCTGGAAGCAGCCAACCTAACACCACCTTATTCAGATGCGGCTGGGGCTTTCGTCGGAGGAGCAATAGCAGCATATGTCCTGTACGGAAAGGTAGGGCAAGCTACAGCAGCCGGCGCCCTGTCGGGCATCCTTGGAACCCCATTCTACCTTGGAGTTTCTGAAATCCTATTCATCTTCGGCGTAATACCGACCCCTTCAGGTCCAACGCCCCCTATGTCCGAATTGCAGACGGCTGTCATCATAATCCTAGGAATAGATCTGGTTGCGGGAGTGATTGGCGCAACCTTGATCGGAGCGATTCGTCACCCGCCCCTTGAACCGATTATGCCCCCTGCACAAGTAACGCCAGGAGTCGTATCTCAGGCTAGGTACTGTGTTCAGTGCGGTGCACAACTACCACCTGGCGCGGTGCTTTGCCCGCAGTGTAACGCACGGCAGCCTCAGTAGCCGCCAGAGTCGGGCGCAATCTAGACTTTCAGGGAACTCAGAGTATAGTATACGATATCCGTTCGGCGATCCACGACCGCAAGTATCAGCTCTTTCTTTTCCTTATCCGAGTACTTGAGAAGTTTTCCCAGCTTCCTCAAGCTAGCTTCTCCCCCTTCGTAGACGATAGAGATTAGTCGCCGCAGAGGGCCCTTTCCATAAATGTCGAAGTCGAAGGCCTTCGTCGATTCACGAACAATGTATCCTCTGTCCCGCAGGTCTCGGTAAACCAAATACTTAATCCAAATCTCCGGTTTACCAACTGAAAACTTGCGAACCAGGTCTCTCAGCTCTAGTTCGCGCTCGCTGCGTTTGTCAAAAACCCGTATCTTCTGCTTCTCGATCAGGTAGAATGACTCGTACGCGGTGAACAGGAGCTTGTCTCCTCTAAGATCTCCGAACCCCCGATCCCTGAGCTCCATTAGTTCAGCCTTGTAGGGTATGTAGACGCGCTTTGCGTCCGCTATTGTGTTCCACGGGGTGAACTGAGGTTTTTCCTCAGCTTGCACTGGGGTCGCTGTTGCGGGTTCGTTAGCAGTGTTCTCCATCCTTTTCCACTTGGTGACCCGCAGGGGTACCGCTCAATTAATGCTTTTGCGCCGAATCGACATGGCGCGGGCTTGCGAGGAAAGCTAATTCTAGATGTGAGTGCCGGTGTTGGAGTGATCCGCATTGCGCCCTATGTCGGAAGTTAGGACGGTTGAGTGGGTTAATGGCCACGTTAGGATGATTGATCAAACTAGATTACCCTACAAATTCGTCCATGTTCAGTTGAAGAATTACCGTGAGGTAGCCAAGGCCATTCGAGACATGAATGTTCGTGGAGCACCGGCTATTGGCGTAGCAGCCGCCATGGGGATGGCACTGGCAGCAAACGCAAACCGGACCAAGAACAGGGAACGACTCATGGCCGAACTTGAGGAGGCAGCCGAAACGCTCAGAAGGAGTCGCCCGACTGCGCGAAATCTCTTCTGGAGTATTGACAGGGTTCTTCGGTGCGCTGAAACGACTGTGGGTGACGCTAGTGAAGTGGCAGCGGCTGTAGTGATGGAGGCCCGGGAAATGGCTGAGGAAGATGTCCAAGCGAATCTGAAAATAGGTGAATATGGAGCGCATTTGATTGACGATGGTGATCAGGTTCTCACACACTGCAACACGGGTACACTCGCTACGGTTAGCTATGGGACGGCGCTAGCCCCGATTCGGTCCTCCGTTCGACAAGGAAAGAAGGTGAGGGTAATCGCAACTGAAACCCGACCACGTCTGCAGGGAGCAAAGCTGACAACCTACGAGCTGCTCAGCGACAAGATTCCAGTGACGCTGATTGTGGACGGAGCCGTTGGTTACGTTATGAGGCAAGGCATGGTGCAGAAGGCAATAGTTGGAGCTGACCGGATTACAAGGAAATTCGTAGCCAACAAGGTGGGAACCTACCTAATCGCGCTAGCCGCCCAAGCAAACCACATTCCATTCTACGTCGCTGCCCCGAGTTCCACCTTTGACCTACAAGGCGAAGGGTCAGAGGTGAAGATCGAGGAGAGAAGTGCACGGGAGATCACGCATATTCTTGGAAAGCGAATTCCGCCAGTAGGTGTGCCGGTCTACAACCCTGCGTTTGATCTAACGCCCGTGGAATTAGTACGGGGATTCATAACGGAGAAAGGGGTGATAGCCCCAGATAGGCTTGGGGCTGACGCTTCGTTGCTTCAGGCCTGAGAAGTTTGGGTTAGGCTTCTTGAAGAGGTTTCTTGCCTACTTGTAATACGATTTCTACAGGGCAGTGGGTGACCGATTCGATTCGGCTCTTCCACTCCGATCCCATGCTTATCAAAGCGTACATGCCCGTAACTTCTCCCTTCGCTTTCTGCACGATTCGAGTCAGTGCGATTTGTGTCTCGCCGCTGTCGATGACGTCGTCAACGATGAGCACGCAATCTCCTTTCTTTAGCGCGTCCCTCGGGACATAGAGGCTGACCATCATCGCAGTTTTGGCTGGTATGTAGATTTCCTCAATGAATTCCCGCACTCCCACCTCTCGGCTTTTCTTTGCAATGATTAGGCCAACGCCTAGCCTGTGCGCAAGCAGAGCTGCAAGTGGAATACCGTCGACCGCTGCTGCCAAAATTTTCGTTATGCGCATGCCGGCAAACGCGTTCACGGCATGTTGAACCGCTCGTTCGAGAAGAAGCGTATCGGAGATCAGCTTAGTGTTATCGAAGTATCCCGCTTCGTCAAAGCGTATCCGTTGCTGAATCTCGCCTTCAAGGCGCATTATTTTTTGGAGGGTTCGGTTGATGTTCTGTGCCCTGTCGATGGTTGGTAGAACGTGGCCCTTGACATACCTGCTGAGCACCGTCTCAGGGAGGCCGATGATCTGGGCCAATTCTCTGTAAGTGTAATAATTCTTAGCTAGGTTGAGGAGTTCGATCGTCATCAGCTTGTACTTTAGGTCGGATATACGGGAACCTGCTCTCAAGACATTGCCTTCTCTAATTGCTTTGACACGTTAGGATATGCACATGCCCATGCTGAGTGGTAATAACAGTTTCGACATGAATTGACAGAAAGAGTAGAGTGCCTATTGGCGGGTATTTACAATTCCTTGACTATCTTGGTACTTGCCCGCGTAGGGACGTTGCGTCTTGGTGCCAAGGTGGTGCAAGACGAGTTGCAAGAACTTGTCATTCTTCGTCATTCTGAATGGTGTCGCCGATGCGTTGAAGAGTGAAACAGTTAGTTGGCCGCGAAATCCTGGATCAACTAAAGCCAAACTCGCGATAATGCCCGAACGAGCAAGCGTTGATCGAATATGCAACGTTCCTGTGAGGTTCTCACCTATCTCAACCTTCTCCAGCGTAGCCACAAGCCTGTGCTCACGTGGCTGCAATGCCAATTCTCTATCTAAACGAAGATCGTAACCCGCGCCGTTCAGGCAAGAATCTTCGAACGGCGCGATAACCAGCGAACCGTCCTTGAGGCACTTCTCAATCTCCACGTCCGACAATACCGTCAATTAGTTCCACGGGGACTTGACTCATCTCTAGTTAATACCTCTTGAAGAGATGCGTAGAGGAGGCTTACCTTACCTAGTTTGTACAAGCCTTTGTTCCGGATTTGATCCGTGTCACGCTGGTAATTGCATGGAGCCATATCCCGCCGGAGTGGGTGTCTGACACCCCTAGTTTTCCTTCAGGTACGTAGCTACGCAATACCCGCAGCGCCGTATCGACTTATCACGTAGGTTGAGGTAATTTCCGGAAAGGCGCGTCGTGCTAGACGCCGATTTAGGGTGCTTTCACTATGTTGAGCGTTATTCGATTCAAAAAAATTGTTGCAGATAGCATTCTCAGCTATTCTATCCACGCGTACCCGAAAGAGGGGATACTACTCTTGCGCGGCAAGAAGGGGAAGGATGGGGTTCTGATTACGGACGTATTGATTCCTCCTCTTGCTACGCATGGCCGAGGTTTCTCAGGTTTCTCAAGCTTCATGCTTCCAATGGACCTAAGTGTGATTGGCATCTCACACTCTCATCCCTCGGGGACTCTGAGGCCATCAATTCAAGACCTGAACCACTTTTACGGGAGGATCATGGTGATCGTAGCCTATCCGTTTCAATCTTACAATGATATCGGAGCGTTCAACAGCCACGGCGACAGAATTCCACATGAGATTCTTCCTGATTCTGAGAACTCTGAGGCAGAAACAGATCACGCGTGAGGATACTCCCAGCGATTTGAAAGGAAGCAACCGGCCGAATCCCGTATTCTTGTCTCTTACTTCAGCGGAAGCAGATTGTGGAGGAGTAGGGGTATCTTTTAGAGGGTATCCTTCTAAGAAAAGCTGGGCCCGTAGTCGAGCTAGGATTAAGACACAGAGACCCGACAAGGTCATGCAAGCCTTCGGAGTTTCGACAAAGAAAGCCTGGGATCCGGGGTTCGAATCCCCGCGGGCCCGCCAATTTACTTGAGTGATGCCCGGGAATTCACGGCTTGCTGTATTCCCTCAGTCAGGATTTCTTTGGACGAGTTCCTTGATGGTTAGGCTTAGTGTCGACATTCGAGTCGAGGAGAGAATCAACACTTTCAATCGTCTTTGACCGCAGCCAGTATTTCCCTATATACCGTTCCCTAAAATTCAGCGCGCTAGGCTCTTGGCTAGTATTTCAGTACTCGAGGCTTGACGGTCGTGGTCGCAACTTCAATGTTGCTCCCAATCAGCGCTCTAGGGATTTTCATTCACGCGTTTTTCCTCACGATTTCCCTGGGCTTTCCATGGGTGATAGGAGGATTACTTTTCCAATGGTGGAGAACTAAAGATCAGGATTACTACGAAGCTGCACGGAATGCTACTGCCGTCCTCGGCCTGAATTTTGCGCTTGGCGCCATAACGGGAACCCTAGTTGAATTTGGGCTTGTTCAGGCTTGGCCTGGCACAATCTTCGTAATCGCAACTTTCGGCCTTATGCCTCTAACGTTTGAACTGATAGCGTTTACTGGAGAAATCGCGCTGCTTGTGTTGTTTGTTGTTACACTGGGCAAGATTCGGACCCTTGCAAGTTTAGGTATCATGGTGTTCTATGGTGCCATGGCCATTCTATCCGGCGCCCTGATAATGACGGTGAACAGTTGGCTGGGCGTCCCCTGGGGAACTGGCAGTCTAGCGTCAAACCTGTACCCGTTTCTACCACAATACGGTCCGAGCGCAGCTGACCCATCCGCCCTCGTCAAGCTGAAGCTGGAGCTCATTAAGAATCTACTCGCTACTGGAACCGCATCCCAGGTTTTACAAAACCCTGACCTTGCAAAGGCCGTCGGATTGACGCTGAACGACCCATTTGTCGCCTTTTCCTCTCCTTACGCATTTGCAAGCGCACTCCACGCCGTGAACGCGGGAATAATCGTTGGAATGTCCTTCGCCCTAATCGGGTACGCCTACAGGTTTTTGAAAACTGGGCGGGCCAAGTATGTGAAAATTGTGAAGGCTTTCCTGCCCATACTTCTCCTCCTCCTGATACTTCAACCAACAGTGTTCGGCGACGTGATGGGTAAGGCCGTTGCTGATCAGCAACCTACGAAATTCGCCCTGATGGAAGGCGTCGCCAACACAACCAAAAATCCGCTCATAGCTTTCCTAGCTTACGGTAATCCGCAACACGCAATAGTTGGGTTCGATTCGCTAAGAAGCCAATGTGATTCGCTGGGGCAGACGACTCTCGGAAACCTCGCGACTTCTGCTGCCCCGAACATCACATTGGGGTCCGCTTCCTCGGTGACCCTAAAGTCTGTTTGTCTCTCAGACTTGGCCAAGTCCGAGTCACAGCTGCTAATGATCTATTCACTGTACTATGCGAAGATAGCGTTCGGAATCTTGGATTTGGTAGCCATTGTGGGGCTGTTTGCTCTGAACTTCAACCTCGGCCCCCTGTCAAGGTTAACGAGGCGTATCCTCAATCGTTTCGGTGAACAGAGGTCTGTGTTCCTGCTTTCACTGCTTGTTGTCTTGGCGTCGATTTTCGCGAGTGGTCTGGGTTGGTTCGTACGTGAGGATGGGCGAAAGCCTTGGACTGTGTATGGGTTGATTTACCCGGAAGAAGTCATAACATCTGTTACCATAAACCCACTTGTCTTCGTGGCCTTTGCTCTACTCTTTGTGGCCGTCGCAATAGTAGGAATCTACGGTATCTACATTGTCTCAACAAGGCGATTGAAGTTCATCGAGCTCTTGAAGAAAGGAGCAGGAGTGGACTAGGCTGGCGAGCGCCGAGATACTGGGCTTCGCGATCCTCGGGGTAGCTATCATAGTCCACATCATACTCGTCAACATCACCCTTGGAACGGGTTGGATCTCCGCCATGGCAAGATTCCTTGCCTGGTTCGAGCACAAGCCAGACCTCGAGGTCATGTCGAGAAAAGTCTTCAAGATTCTGATAATCCACGAGCTTTTCAGCGGAGTCTGGGGCACGATCATAACGGTGGTATTGGCCGGGTTCTTTCCTACGCTCATGGCTACGGCGACGGACATAATCTTCTTACCCATTCTCATCGCCCTATCCTCCATACTAATTCGGATTCCAACAATCGCCCTATTCTGGTATACTTGGGGGAAGATACGGCCGGGACTGCATACTCTAGTTGGCTTAGTGATGGCTGTGTCGGGGTTTGGTGTTCCTTTCGGCTTCAGGTATATTTTCGCTGAGCTAACCTACCCGTACGCGTTAGCAATGGCTATGCAAGGAATGAAAGATATTGCACGGATAGCGGTGTTCTTCAACCCACTATATCCTTGGTTGCTATTGCACACGTGGTTTGGCGCCCTTTCGATAGGCGGTTTCCTCGTCGCATCATTCTTCACGATTAAGGGTAACGTGAACGTGAGATTCGCTTGGGTGGGACTCTGGCACGGTGTACTGTTCCTAGGGTTGCAGGGAGTTTTAGGACCATCTTATCTAATCAACCTAAGCAGCAGAGCTCCGTTGCTCTATTCCAATATCCTTGGTCAAGCGGGGGCAACATTTGATATAGCCCCACTCTTCGGGTTGAAACTATCACTGATAACATTCCTAGTCCTCGCATCCGTCAAGGTGTGGAGCAAGATTAAGCGAGGATACGGAGTTGTGCCGAGGTACACGCTTCTTCTCGGCCCAGTAGCAATCATGGTGGCGATGATCGGGGAATTCATGAATGATGGCGGCAGATATCCCTACTTGGTTCTATTGGGGAACTCAGGGCTTGAGCCATCAACGTTCATGAACGTCTACGTACAAATTCCTTGGACTACCATGTTCGCAGTCGTCGGTGTGCTGCTCGCCTTCGTCGGAATTTTCATGGTCACGGCATACTACGCCTTAAACAAACGTTTTCTCGCTGACATGCCCGAGCCCTTCCAAGCCCAGTGATTTTTCCGCGAGCAATCGTCCGCCCAGAACTCGTAATCGTCGTACTCAAGGTTTATTCACCAACTCATCCCTGCTAGAAGATGATTGGCATGCGAAGAAAGACTTTGACCGTCGGCGTATTTCTCATCCTAGCTGGAGTCTTACTTTTCCAGCAAGGCACACAGGTATTGACCCCGCTCGCAGACATAACGGGGCAAGCGTCGCACTATACTCAGGAGACCGCTATCCTATCTCCCACGCTATACAGTGTCCCGGCGTCGAATTATAGCTTCGTCTCCGAGGATTTGTCTAGCGGAAGCCAGCTAATCGGTTCGCTTCAGGTTGCTGAAGGGCGTGAGGTAGCATTCTATGTGATGAATGAAGGAAACTTTTTATTATGGCGGACGGGGCGTCCGAGCGCACTAGTTCTTGCCGAACCTATCGCGGTTTCATACAACTTCACCCTTTCGCCGAGCGTGGCAGGTACCTACTACTTCGTGTTCGATAATCAGGATAACAGCCCGCGCACAGTAATCTTCAGTTTGAGTTCAGCCCAAAGTGTAATAGCACTCAATCCCCTGCTTCAATACGCCGACTTTGAACTACTACTCATCGGCGTAATCCTCTCGTATTTGGGACTGAGGGGAGGAGAGAAGACATCCAAACCAAGCCCCGTAGTAGAATCGGGTTGGAAATGCAAGTTCTGCGGGGCAATGAATGAAGAGGCGCGTGCGTTTTGTGTCAAGTGTAATCGTTCACGGAGCTAGGTGACGCTCCGCTGCTCTGAACTGTTTTCTCGGTTCTTCTGAAAATAGCATAGAATGCGACGATAGCCGTAACGTATAGGCCCCCACACAAGTAGAACGGGAGACTTAGGTTCCCGCTGCTTAGCATTGAGCCGCCCACAACTGTGCTTGCGGCATTGGGTAAGTTCCATAGCACGACGTTGAAGGAAGACGCGATTGCACGTTCGTCTTCGGCGATCATATTCATGAGGAACGTGTCTGAGAGCGGGCTTGCCATGTTCATGAGAACAGCGCGAATTACGTAGAATACCCCAGCAATGAGCGCCGTTGGGCAGAAGGGAATGGCGAGCAGGAAAATCGTTGACAGTGCTTGAGTCATCACGATTCCTTTAACCAAACCGATACTCCTCGCGACGCGGGGAGCGGCTACCGCAGTTAACCCCATTATGATGTTTGATGACGCTATGAGAGGTCCTGAAAAAACATCGGTCTCGTTGAAGCGAAGGTAGAACCATGTGGGTATAAGCGGTATAATTAGGCCCGCTCCGAGCCCAATGAGGAGGTTCGCAGCGGAGAATTTCATGATGACCCCAAAGGATTTCCGGGGCAGAATTCCCTCGCGTGATACGTTAGGTCTAGCCTTTACCGCCCATTTTTGAACCGTGAATGCCGTTATCAACGCGAAAAGACCAAGCGCTACGAAGGTAATTTTGTGCGCGGTGAGGAGGTCGATCTTGAAGAGCGGGAAAAATGCTGGGAGAAACGTGCCTATCCCCGACGCGATAGTGAACGTCATGAATGATAGGCTGAATGTCTCTGCGCGAACGCTTACCGTGGTCGTGTCTGCAAGGTAGGCATTTCGTGTTGCGAGGTACATTGCCTCGCCTGCACCTCCGATGACTGCAGAGGCCTCCAGAAGTAGGAAATTCGAAGTGAGACCCGGGACCACGATAACAATCGAACCGAGAACTGAGCCTACGAGCATTATCTCCTTTCGTCCGTACCGATCTGAGAGGATTGCGAAGGGAATGCTGAGGGCGACGGTAGTTAGGCCGAGTGTGGTGAAGAGAACTCCGAGGTTCGTTACCGAGATGCCTTCTAGAGGGAGGAAGACTGCAATCGCGACTTGGTAGAACCCTAGTCCAGCCGCTAACGGTGCTGCACCGATAACTACGTTTCTAGTATCTCGTGGAACTTCTCCGAAACTCATCTCGTACACTCACGTCTGCAATGGGTCAACCTTAGTTGCCTTTTTCACGAACAGTCTTAGCTAGGTCAGCTGGCAGTTGCACGGCTTTCCATTCCGAGTTTACTGCGATGCACTTGATGTACCCTTCCGCTGCCAGTTTACCATCGGGTTGTCGGATTGCTTGAAAATCGTACGTGATCGTTTTTTCAGTAACTTCTCTCACTCGCATTAGGACGTCAAAGATATCATCGAAGCGGCAAGCCGCCTTATACTGACAGTGGGCTTCGACTCTTGGGAATGTGATTCCATACTTTACGCGAACGTCGTTGAATGGTAGGGATATTGATCTATAGAATTCTTCTTCGCATGCTTCGAAGTATCGGAGGTAATTGGTGAAGTGCATGACGCCGGCCATGTCGGTGTCAACCCAATGAACGCGAAAGGTGCGTTTGAATGGCATGCGGACCAACTTTGGCTGAAGGGAAATGCTTCATGAATTTAACCCGCCCGCTTAGCTAGGAATAAAACCCTTCAAGGAACGCGCAAAATCTCAGTGAATGCTTATAGGATACGGGTTCGAGGCTTTGATTCGGTCCCGCGGTAGCTCAGCTTGGTAGAGCTTCCGAGTCCCTCTTCATAGGAGTGACGGAGACGCTGTAGGTGTGCGCCCAAGGCGCATCCATGTCAGCCTACTAAGCTAACAACGGAAACCGGACTGTCGCTGGTTCAAATCCGGCCCGCGGGACCAATATCACACGCGTCTGCGGACAGTTGTTACTCGGGCTAGCTTTGACAACTCGGCTAGGTTTTGCTTCAGATCGAAACTCCAACCTTGTTTTTGGTCGAAGAGCTCGTAAAGGAACCTGAGTTTGAAGAGTGTATGTCCTGACAAGGAGGGAGTTCTGGTGGAGAACCTTTGAGATGCCAAGAACGAAGAAGAATTCGTTCATGGATGAGTAGAATCTGTTCATGTCTCGAGAGTTTGTGAATTTGAGTAGTATCTCATGGTAAGCTGAGACTGTTTCGGGGTACGGCCAGACATCGAAACCGAAGTAATTCACAATGCCTGTGGGGACGAGTTTCTTGTCGTAGTGGTACTTTACCCCTTGCAATGAAATGCCCAGCAAAGGCGCTAGGTCGGCGAAACTCTTGCGAGCGTTCTTCTCGAGCTCTTTCACAATCAACATGTCCTTCTTGTCAGCCAGTATGGGGTAGCTGGCTGGGTCTTCGATGGTTTGGGACGGTTTCTTCTTGAACGAGGCTAACCAGCGTCCCCATTGAAACGCCCATTCATTGGTCGCCGGGTTGTAGTAGTCGAAGTTGGGGAAGTTTGGAATATAGTCGCTGGTGAGCATTATGCTGGATTGAGTGATGAGGCCCAATTCCACTAGTCGTTTCATGTAGCTTCGGAACTGTTTCAGAAATTTGAACGGAACTAGGTGGACCGAAAAGTGTGTGAAGGTCCCTTCGCAACGGTTCACAGACCGCCAGTAATTTGGAACCTTCAGCGCCATCGTCACTCTATCTTCAGAGCCGAAATTAGCCGTGACTAGAACAACGACTCGCACTAAACCAAGTTTTGAAACCTGTGGAATAAGGGAAACAAGCCGCTTTGATTTCGCCTCAAGTCTAGCCACTCGGTGATAGACTGAAGTGAAAGGTATACCCGTTCTTCTAGAAACTTCCAACAAATTACGAGGGCCATATTTCCACATGGCGGATAGTATCTTTATGTTGGTTCGATCAAGCTGCTTGATTATCTCTCTGATTCCTTTGTGCCAGTCGGCTAACCGCACTCTCTCGGTCTTCAGCATTGCCTACATTCCTGGAAACAGCCCATGGCGGCTAAGATATAACCTGTTACTTTTCGTATAAAAAACGTGGGAAACTTGTAGGGGGGCTCGTATGGTAGCTGTTTAGAATAGTGCTGCTATTATGCCGTGGCCGCCGCCGTTTGGATCTCCGGCGCTGACATTGCCCGTCATCAGGACTACGGCAACCAGTGCCAGAACTACAACCGCGGCGAGCAGGAGCCTAAACTTTGACATCGACTCACCTCCAGCGCGGTAAAGGTGCGCGATGTGACTTTATTTATTTACAAAATCCGAAGCCAAAATCGGCAACTTATATATGCGACTTTCAGGTTGGCTCGATAACCCGGGATACAATTTGTGCGACCACTGCGACGCGCTAGCGAGTATTCTCTCAGACCTGGTAGGGTCTAAAGCGTCCGAAGTGATTACGAAAAGAGTAAGAGCAAGAATGCATGCGGGCAGCGAACTGAGTGCAGAAGGCGACTCACTAAAGCCACCTAGTCAACCACATTGACGGTCTTCGCACGAATCGACCGCCACGATCGGACCCTTAGGTTATCTTGTACAGGTACAGTCTACGTGTAATTCCGCTCGTGTTAACCTCTAACTCCCGATCTGCCGCCCATCCGGGGAGCTTATAGTCTAATGAGACGACCCGTGCCCCCGCCTTCAGTTCGTCCTTCAATTTTGCCGCGAGCTTAGCGTTTGCTGAGTCTGAGAGATAAATGGCGATTACGTCGGCGGATGACAGGTCGACCTGAAAGAGATCTCCCTCAATCAACTCAGCTTGCGTCACCGTAGCCGCTAATCGTTCCCTAGTTCGACTAATCCGTTCTGGATCGATCTCCACACCTACCGCCTTAGCCCCAAAACGGCGTACCGCGTCGATCATTATCCGTCCATCTCCAGCACCTAGGTCGAATAGAGTTTCCCCGCGACGCAAGGATGCTAGTTGAAGCATCTGGCGAACTATGTCCTTGGGAGTGGGGACGTAGGCTACGTCGAGGTCAACCACGATCTGGGACCTCTGCCACAATCAACAAAATGCGCTTATCCTCTCGGTGATTCTTTGATCACAATTAACTGATGCCGCTATGATGAGATTTTCCTTTGCTCAGCAAGGCTTTAAACTGGCCTCAGGGTGTGTGAGTTGCAAACGCCCTGGTCGTTCAGTGGTCTAGGATGACGGCCTGTCACGTCGTCGACGCGGGTTCGAATCCCGCCCAAAGGAGCAGCGTGAAACTCTCCTGGCGAGGGGCGCCAACCCGCGTATAGATCACTCATCGAACCCGCCAAGCTTCTTGACATCTTTCTTCTCCATCTTGTCACTCTTGCAACGCGGACAAATCGGCGTCTTGGAGTTGGAAAGAAATTCGTAACCGCACCCGCTACATTTCCAGTATGCAACTTCCTGCAAAGCTATCTCCGTTTTACATTTGATTACTCAGTCAATAAATAACGCCCTACTTCATATTTTGGCAGGTCGCGTTAGATTTGATTCCAGGTAATGAAACGGATGTCGTAGCCGCCATTGAGAAAGTAAGCCCCGCGGTTGTCTCAGTCGCTACGTTGCGGGTTATTCAAGAAAGCATGTTCGATGCCATCCCGGTCCGGGGGATGGGGTCGGGAATAATCTTCGATTCAAACGGTGGAATCCTCACCAACCATCACATCGTTGAAGATGCGGAGAGAGTTGAAGTGCTTACCCCGGATGGTAAAAAGTTTCACGGAGAAGTGTTGGGGTCGGATGCGATGTCTGATGTGGCAGTGGTGCGAGTTGATGGAGAAAACCTACCAGCCGTCAAGCTTGGCGACTCGGACAAGTTGAAGGTAGGGCAGATCTCAATCGCCATCGGAAACCCCTACGGCTTCATGCTACCGGGGCCAGCAGCGACGGTTGGCGTGATTAGCGCGTTGAAGCGGCATATTCACGTTGAGGAGCGCATGTATGAAGATCTGATCCAAACAGACGCGTCCATCAACCCCGGCAACAGCGGCGGCCCGCTCGTGGACAGTTCGGGGCTGGTGGTTGGAGTTAACACAGCGAACATTCCATTCGCGCAAGGCATCGGGTTCGCCATACCCATCAACGCCGCGAAGAGGATAGCCAAAGAAATCATTGAACACGGACGCGTGATCCGACCCTACGTCGGCATAGCCGGATTAACCCTGACCCGGGAGATCGCAGAATCCTACAACCTACCCTACGAACAAGGCGTTCTGGTTGCGCGGGTGGGCCGAGGAAGCCCAGCACGGAGAGCTGGGGTGTCGGCGGGAGACGTAATCCTCGAAGCCGACGGCACCGCACTCAAGGGTTGGGAAGACCTACAACACATACTCCAAACAAAGAAGGTGGACGACACTCTCGAACTGCTCATCGGCAGAGACCGAGAACGTAGCAAAGTACACGTAAGGTTAGAAGAAGCCAGCAAGGTCATTGCGTAACCCGCGGATCGCGCACGCTCAGCGGGGGAGGCGGTGGGGGCCCTAGTTTTCTATGGCACGTAGCGCTATTGGTGGTTTGTGGGTGCAACATGTCACCTTGCGGCAGAATAAGCGTGCGTGTCACCTTACCTGTGTTTCCGGGACGGTTCTAAGCGAGCATCTTCTGTGGGTGCCAACCACTGGACCTGTATAACATATGCTAGACATCTTTTCTTGTGGCCCATTTCTCCCCCACAGGCATAATCGCGAGACTCGCGTTCAATCGGGTTCAGCTAACGGAACCCACAATACTTTTGATAACGTTCGGGAGTCTCAGGGTTGGGGCCCGTAGCTCAGTCAGGTAGAGCATCGGTGACGCTGTGTGGGCGTTGGTGAGGCTTTTACCTCTGGGCGTTTCGAACCCATGGGAAGCCACCCGAAAAGCTTGGCTTAGAAGCTAGCTTGGGGAGGGGTCCCGGGTTCAAATCCCGGCGGGCCCGCCACATTTTTGGTTCTTGAATCGGTACTGAATCTTTCAGGTTAGGCTGGGACCTTTGGTCCAAGCCTATTGCGGACTGGTCGGGTTTGGAAGATGGAAGAAAGGTTTGACCAAGAGAAGGATACCGCACCTCGAAGGCGAATCAGTCAGGATATTCCGAGAGGCTGTGAGGGCTGAAGAGACGTGGCTGCAATATGAGCGCAGGTTCTGGCGATTCCTCGACTGGTTGGGCGAGACTCCGAACAGCTTTTTCGACAAATCACGAAACAACAAGCCCTGGGTCGAATCCAAAATAATCGAGTACATCATGGTTCAGAAGGATAGGGTTAGGAAAAAGGAAATCTCAGAGAGCACGGTTCCGAACTTCAAGAAACCCGTGAAATTATTTCTTGAAATGAACGATGTTACGCTGAACTGGAAGAAGATCAACAAGAAGATTCCCTCTTTCAGGCGGTATGCACTTGACCGAGCTCCGGCAGTGGAAGAACTGAGGAGGCTGATACGCTATCCGGACATGCGAGTTGAGGTCGTAGTTCTCGTCATGGTGTCGTCCGCAATTCGTGTCGGTGCATGGGACTATCTGAAGATCAGAGGCTTGAAGTCCCTCGATAGAGATGGAAAAGCGATAGCAGCTAGGCTAACTGTGTACGAAGGAGAACCAGAAGAATACGTCACTTTCATCACCCCAGAAGCTTACGATAGGCATTCAACGCTATCTTCGCTTTCGGGAAGCTCACGGAGAGAAGCTGTTACCAGCATCTCCACTCGTCCGAGATTTGTTCAGCATCACAAGATCAGCGAGTTTGATCCAGCCATGAGATAGCCATGAACATCAGCATCCTCTTCTGAACCAAATATGAGAGAGATTTGAAAACGATTGCAAGAATGCTCGGAGGTGAGATGTCCGGAATCGTTCCCAAGCTACCAGTAGGTTACTCTTTTATCACCTGGCAGATGTGGGCGACGCGTTTGTAGTTGCATGGCGCCCACTTTACTCGCAACCATAACTTCCCTGAATGCCTACATCTACAGTCCCAAGAACAAGATCATCCATCGGAGTATGCCTTCCTGATAATTACGACACTCCGATACGCAGCTGGGTTGCGAAGTATACTGACGAATTCTACTGTGTTTTCGCTCTTAACGTGTTGAGATCAAACCCAAAGGGCAAGAACAAGTTCAACGCAGAAGAGAGAATGAGCTCGACATAGGAGGCGGCATCGTATGGCGTGGTCTCGTCGGCGAGTTCAACAGGCAAAGCGCGATTGTCCGCTATCCCTGAATCATTATGACTTATGACGAAGCTGATGTTCTGTCCAGGATGAACATGGCTTCCTTCACGGACGGATGCCTTGCCGCGATTGCCTGGGGAATTAGATTGGTCTACTCGCTGGGCATCTTGCTGAGGCGCTTCTCTATCACTAATTCTTTGACTGGAACGTTGCCGCTCATCAGAAGTGATACGTAATGCTTCATCACTAAGCGCTCTTGGCACGAGCTCTCGGAACTCGTCAGAGTTGTCCGCTTTGGACAGTATGGATAGCATCTCTGCCTGGCATTTTCTCACTATTTCCGGAGTGTCATGTCTTCTTAGGTCGATTCCTCTGACCTTGAGCGTGCCGTCCTCAAAGACCCCATAGTATCGGTTGAGCACGGGAACCCTAGTGTCGATTCGTGAGTTGAGGAAAACAATCCACTTGTAGCGTCCTTCGAAGCTTATAGGAATGTCAAGCTCCTCCCCTATTTGCTCGCAAACTCGCTTGTACTCCTCTCCTGTTGCTTGAGGTTTCTTTAGCCACATGGAGTCGACAATGCCGTGAACTAGTTTGAAGCCCCGGGATTCTGCGATTACTACTGCTTTCTTGAGGATCTCTCTGGAGAATGCGAAAGGGCTGAAGATTTGGGGAATTCACACCAACAACATCTAAACAACGAACTCTACAATGTTGCTTTCGAACGAATTAACAATGTTAGGTCCAAGAGGAGCTCACGATCGACTCCAGCTGTCTTGGCTGGGCTACCTGTTGAGGAACGTACACGGCCGCACGAGCGTCGTCTTGACAACATCGTATAGAAACCGCCTTTTATACAAGAGTTGAGGGCGTATGATATGGTGGACGTTCACCACCACGCCCAACTCGCAATCGAGTTCACCAAAGAATGTCCACTGCAAGGTCTCAGTCCTGTGCTGAACAGCGTTTTGTAACATGCATTAGTGAAAGCTAGACTTGGATTGAGAGCACAATCTGTTCCGCTTTTGACATGTCACCTTCGGATAGGTGAACTTCTAATGCTTGAAGATTTTCTAGTAGTTGTTCTCTGTTTGATACTCCGATGATCGGAATTATGCTGACGCCAAGTTTTCTCTGCTTGTGAAGCAACCATGCAATAGCGAGTTGGGATAGCGAGATACCCTTCTCGCTGGCTAAGGTGGATGATTTTCTTAAGGAGTCCAAGTTCTTCTCAGATAATGCTTTCTTGAGGCTCTGGGAATACGTTGCTCTTGATCCAACTGGAACTCCGTCTAGATATCTGCCGGACAGTAATCCTTGAGCTAGTGTAGAATACGCCATAATTGTGAAGTTGTACCTGTGAGCTAGAAGTAGCTTGTTGGATTCAATGCTGCGGTTGACTAGGCTATATGCGTCTTGGAGTGTAACAAAGCTGACTAAGTCATGCACTTTGGAAAGCTCCATGAAGTCAATGACCTGTTCTGTCGTGAAGTTGGAACAACCGATGTAGTGAACTTTCCCCATTGCGACTAGGTCATTGAGAGCTTGCAAAGTTTCCAGATGCGGCGTTTCCTCATCTGGAATATGAGCCAAATATACGTCCACGTATTCCAGTTTTAATCGCTTCAAACTTTCGGTTATTTGCCAGAACAGGTGTTTCCTTGACAGACCTCGTCCATTCGGCCAGGGTGCCATTTCGGCCCCCACCTTCGTGGCCAACACAAAGCTCTCTCTTTCGTGGTCTCTGAGTATGTCTGATAGGACCTTCTCAGCGTTTCCATAATGATTCAAATCAACTGGAGCCATCGCTCCATGGTATCGGTTCGCAGTATCAATGAAGTTTATGCCATGATCAAAAGCCAGATTCACTACCCTTCTCGTTTCTTCAGCGTCCACTTTCGGTATCCCATACTGATCAGTTTCCGTCAACCTCGGAAGATGCCAAGTGCCAAGACAAATCTCAGAAACTCTTAGTCCGCTGTCTCCAAGTCTAACATAGTTCATAAAGTCACGACCTATCCGCAAAGAATGTGCTTCTTACGTTTATTCATACTGAACTACTACATCTTCAAAGCTTCCGGCCTCTGATGCGGCGGTCCCCCACCGCTCCTTGGAACAAGACATCCAACTACCTGAACTTCTCATCTATAGTATCTAGTGTGTCCAAGTGTTTTTCTCTGCTTCAAGAAACATCTCACGTGCATGTGCCGCGCTTTCACCGAAAGCTTCGTGTGTCGATCTGTTCCAGACCGGTGTATGAAGGAAACGCTAATGGATTTTGCGATTGCGCGCGCATCTTTTACCGCATACTGTAGGTCCAAAGATTAGAATATCTTTGACTGGAGGTGCCAGCTTGTTGTTCTCGGACAATTCCTCATACTTCAAAGGCATAATGATCGAGATCTGTGCCTGCGACCTCGGGCGGGAGAGCGCTCAAACTCCACCAGTTTCGTTTTCGAAGATTGCTAAGTGCCGTTGCTGTTTCGTCTGCCGTATTGCAAGCGACTCTGTTCGAAGTAGGGCGCGTCTCGGCTGATTAAAGAAAATATTTTATGTGTAATAATGGGGGATATCTCGAACTTGTGATCATTCATGCCCCATAAAACGAAGGATATATCCGATTATCTCTATCTACTGCCTGCCGTGCTTTGCTTAGCGTCGACTGTTTATGTACCGATTTTGAGAGCCATTAATATGAGTTTTCAACAAAACATATTGTATCTACCCAATGAGGTACATTACATAGGTTTAGCTAATTATCAGCAGTTATTCACAGATCCGGTTTTTTGGGTTGCGTTGCAGAATACGCTTATCTGGGTGGTTCTATCCGTATTTTCTCAATTCATCTTGGGATTTATAGGGGCTTTAGTCCTGAACGAGAAGTTCAGAGGGAGAGGACTTGTTAGATCTGTAGTGATCCTCCCGTGGGCGATACCCGGTGCTGTTGTCGGAATAATATGGGGTTGGCTTCTCGATCCAAATTTCGGCTTGATAGATGATTTGCTCATGAAAACGGGACTGATACATCACGCCATTCCGTGGTTAAGTGATACATCAACAGCGCTGTTGTCAATTATTCTTGCTAATTTATGGAGGGGTGCCCCGTTCTTTATCATAATCTTGTTGGCTGGACTTCAGGCTATCCCTAACGTATTGTATGAAGCTGCTCGCGTGGATGGTGCGTCTATGTGGGGAAGGTTCATCCACATCACTATTCCTACGCTTAAGCCCACAATAATCATTTCAACTGTAATCCGTATAATTTGGACGTTTAATTATCCAGATCTAATATTTATTATGACAAACGGTGGACCAGCGAACTCTACTCAGATACTTGCTTCTTACGTACTGATCACGGCTTATGAACTCTTTAACTTCGGATATGCAGCCACCCTGTCAGTTTTCACACTTATCCTAGTATTAGGGTTCACCATAGTGTACTACAAAATGCTTAAGGGAGTAAAACCTGGGGGCGAGTGAACTCGTGCGACGACGCCTCAATGAAAATACGATCAAATGGGCACTTCTTCTTCCTACGTTAGTATTGCTGCTGGCATTCTTTGCTTTTCCTTTGATATGGACATTTTTGACATCACTGAAACCAAATACTGAAATCTACGAGTATCCTATATCGTCTTATCTTCCGATTAAGCCCACTCTAATCAATTATGTACAGGCATGGAGTGAGCCATCGGCACCATTTGGCACATTTCTTATGAACAGCGTTATAGTTTCTCTATCAACTACTCTCATCACAATTCTTGTTTCTATGTTCGCCGGCTATAGCCTTGCGAGAGGCAAGTTCGCGGGGAGCGGCATTGTAGCGCTTTTGCTTCTAACCACGCAGATGTTTCCCTCCGCATTGTTGATTACTCCCCTCTTAAGTCAGTGGAGTTATCTTGGATTGCTTAACACTTATCAAGTCTTGATATTATCATATCTTACTTTTACCGTCCCGTTTACGGTGTGGATGTTAATGGGATATTTCCAAACAATTCCATACGAAATAGAAGAGAGTGCGATGGTGGATGGTTGCGGGAGATTTGACGCGTTAATCAGGATCGTGTTACCTCTCGCCGCTCCTGGAATAGCTGCTAGTGCTGCATATGCTTTCGTATCTAGTTGGGGCGAATTGCTCTTTGCCGTCTCATTCATCAACAGCAAAGCCAGGACGACTTTACCGGCAGGATTGCTTTACATGTTTGGGCAAACTGGGGTACGTTGGGATATCCTGACGGCTGCAACAATGATTTCCCTTATCCCTGTCCTAGTATTTTTTGCCTTCTTCCAAAAATATCTAATTTCGGGTTTAGTCACAGGAGCCGTGAAACATTAGGCATAATCCAGATGTGGTAAGAGTTACCTAGTTATTACTCCATGATTGAGTTCAATCTTGGATCGCATGGTTTTGACATTGAACTGCACCTTGAGAAGCGATGTGGGCAATACGTGGTGAGCAATATGGTGGTTAAGACGAGAACTCTTCCGCTATGTCAGCCAGTCCTAACTCCCTCAGTTTTTCCTTTGTCGGTATGCTTCTGACTGGATCCCACCCTTTCGCCTGATAATATTGAGGCAAGGTGTCGCGGAGTAGCAACTACTGAACCGTTAGCCCTCTCGTTTTCTTCGTCAAGAAGTTAAGGACGTGATCTTTTGATTGCTAAGTGCAGACAAGAAGTTATTAATGGGTCGAGAGATGTTCACGCGAAACCATTATTGCTCTTCGTAGTGATCCTTTGTATCTAAATAACGAAGAAGAAATGATGTTAAAGGGGAAGTATGGAGAAGCAACTAGGCTTGCGATGGAGATCCTGGTTGATCTTGGAGTAGCTTATAATGCGAATAAGATGATTAAGGTTGAAAGTGCCAATATTGTATGCGGATCTTATCGTTTGACGTACGATGCAGGAGTCGAAATTTGTGAAAAACTTGCAGAAGAGGGCGCGAGCGTAAGAATTCCAACGAGTATAGTCACAGGAGCGAGTCCACTCGACCACTGGACTGAGTTTGGTGTGCCTGACAGTTGGGCAGATAAACAGTTGAGATTGGCGAGAGCGTTGGAAAAGATCGGGGCCATTCCCATATGGACCTGCACCCCCTATTATCACATTAATGTTCCAAGGTTTGGTCAACAAATTGCTTGGGCCGAGTCAAACTGTGTAATATATGCGAACTCAGTAATAGGCGCTAGAACAAATAGATACGCCAGTTATGTGGACTTGTGCGCTGCAATCGTTGGACTAGTTCCAGAATTTGGCCTTCATCTAGCTGAAAATAGACGTGGCAATGTGCTGGTCAATGTTAAAGGGTTCAAGCAATTGTCTGATGAAGATTATCCGCTGTTAGGATACAGAATCGGAGAAGACGTAATCAAGGGAATACCAGTCATCCAAGGAATTCCTAAGAGTGTAAAGAATAGCCAGTTGGTGTCGTTCGGCGCTGCAATGGCCTCTTCTGGTGCGGCAGCATTATACCATGTTGTCGGAGTGACGCCGGAAGCCAGAACCTTACAGGAAGCTTTCGGCGAAGAAGAGCCTGAGGACAAGTTGGAGTTGGGGCCAGAGGATTTGAAAGATACAAAGGAGAAACTCTCAACCATCATAGGAGGATGCGATATAGATTTCGTTAACATAGGTTGCCCTCACAGCACAATAAGTGAAATAGGTGAACTGGCTGCTTTATTGAAGGGCGAGAAAGTTCACGACGGCGTGAAATTTTGGGTTAGCACGAATAGGATCGTGAACGCCCTGGCAGAGAAGATGGGCTATGCCAGCATACTGAGAGAGTCAGGTGTGAAGATAATGACTGATAGTTGCTGCTTAACTATTCCTACGTACCTATGCGGATTCAAAACCATGGTAACTAACTCTGCAAAGATGGCGCATTATTCGCCGATGTCATGCAAGACGAACGTCATTTATGCGAGTACAAGCGAATGCATCAAAGCGGCAATAACTGGGAGAGTGGAATAAGAGGTCTGTGAGCGTGCCTTACAAGACCTTTAGGGGAAGAGCATTGATTGGCGGTATCGCCGAGGGCGAAGCATTAGTGTTTGACCAGGCTTTGGGATTAGTGGGTGACATTGACCCTATATCAGGAGATGTGCAGGATGCAAGACAAAAAATCAAAGGCATGAACATAACCAACAAAGTCCTCATTATTCGCAACTTCAGAGGATCTACTGGAGGATCAGGGATCTTTCTCGAAGCAGTGAGAAACAAACGAGGCCCCGCTGCAATTGTTGCTATGAACTCTGATCCCGTACTTGTGGCCGGGCCCGTTCTCGCTAAGAAATTCTACAATGTGCAGATCCCGCTAGTCGATAACGTAGATGCGGAAATCTTTAAGGAAACAATGACTGGCGATCACGTCTACGTAGATGGAAATCTGGGAATTATCAAAATTGTCACCAAGATTAGGAAAACTGCAGGTTAGAATGGCTGTACTCTTCCAAGGATGAAAATCGTTGAAATTGAGACCCGTTACCGACACCGTAAATACAGTATTAGCAAACGATGGGAGTGGATTAAGCAGTTATTTCATCTGGTCTTCAATGGTATTACCCAGGTCTCTTCTCAGCCGTATCCATCGGACTTTTTCAAAGGGTGAATCCACGAACCACGTTTAAATACGTTTGAGTCGGTTACGGCTCGATTTTTAATGGATAATAAAGTCAAGATAATCGCCGCAGTCGTGATCGTTGCTCTGATGGTGGGTGCTGTTGCATGGTATGTCCAACAGAACACTTCACAATCAGGACCGACAACTAGTGTCACAGAGAGTACTTCACAACCGCTTGTTACGCTAACTTTCTGGACCCTCTATGATCAGCTAAGGGTTAACACGTTTCAAGAGATATTCAACAATTTTACCGCGCAGAACCCAGGCATCCAAGTAAACCTAGTGTCCTATCCTCAGACCCTCGAAAGTACGAAGATAATACAAGCTGTTACGTCCGGTACTGTTCCAGACGTATTCTTTATGCCTGATTACTTAGTTGGAACGCTTTACGGCATGGGTGCCTTATCGGACTTAACGCAGCGAATAACAGTTTTCAATGATTTCAATCATATCGCTCTCGAACCGGCTACTAGGGATGGAAAGATAGTGGGTGTCCCATTTACGATGTATAACGATGGCGTTTACTATAGAATTGATCGATTCAAGGAGCTTGGACTTCCGCTGCCAAATGGTAACTGGACAACTGATGACTTCCTACGGGACGCGTTGGCTTTAACCCGCGTAGTGAACGGGACGCAACAATATGGTTTCGGAATGAGAGGCTCTGGCGCGGGTTCCGTCGAGTATGCTACGACCTTTATGTATGCTTTCGGGGGCGATGTTGTAAATTCGAGTGGTCAAGTCGTAGTCAACAGCACGCAAGCAGTCCAAGGATTACAATGGTACGTTGACTTGTGCACTAAGTACAAAGTATGTCCACCAAGTGCCCCAAGCGACGGTTGGGCACAGATGAGCGCAGACTTTGGCAGAGGGGTAACGTCGATGTACATTCACAATTGCGCCGGGGTACAAGATCAGAATGGCTATAATCCGGGTAATGGGACCGCGACTAATCCTACATGGGGCACGGCACCTATTCCCATAGGGCCAACAGGGAAGAGAGTCTCGTACATGGGCGAATACCTCCTTGGCCTTATGAGCGGCAGTACGCACCAGGATGCAGCATGGAAGCTCATTCAATTCATGGCGTCGGATTGGGCTATGAGTCTATGGAACCAAAAGATCGTTCAGGTTCCACCGCGCGAGAGTGTTGCCGCTCTTCCAGTGTTTTCTGCCGATCTCCACATGGCCGCGTTCGCTTATTCCTCATCATTCCTTGGGCTAGTTCCGTACAACATTAGTCCGTACCCGTCATGGGGAGGAATTGCAGGCACAACTGGAGTAACCCTCTTTGATGAGGCGCTGGCAGGGCAGATTACAGCACAACAAATGGCTAACCAATTCGCCGCAGCACTAATTGAAGGAGAATCGACCTCCACCACCACAACGCAAACCTGATCAAAAAGACTCGCGTTAACTAACAGATTCGCCAATTAGTTAGGGCTGGCGTTAACATGAACAAAACAGGAAAACTTCACGGCGTCATACCGATTATGTTGACGCCGTTCAACGCCACTGAAGAAGTCGATGTGCAAAGCCTGGAAAAACATACGGATTTCCTGCTAACAAATCGTGTACATGGGGTCTTGTATGGCGGAAGCTCGAGTGAGTCTCCGTCGCTTAGTACCGAAGAGCGAAAAAGAGGACTCGAGATTGTAATTGACCGTGTTAAGGGAAAAGTTCCAGTGATCGGATGCGCAAGTCATACGAGTCCAAAGGTGGCGATTGATATTGCTACTCATGCAGAGAAAGCGGGAGCAGCTGCCTTGTTGATCAGCGCTCCGTATTATTTCAAAGGTGGATTTAGTCGAGTGGGAGAGGAAGAATTATTGGGTTTCTTTGGCAAAATTGCGCAGTCAGTAAAGATACCGATTATTCTATACGATAACCCGACTGCTACCGGAGTAACCCTGGAGGCCTCCACTATAGCGAGATTGTTCAAAGAAAAATACGTGGAATACCTCAAAATAAGTCTTTCAGATCCTCTAAAGGTCGCTGATGTGCGGAAGCTCGCCGGTGACAAGTTAACGATCTTCTGTGGAGAGGAAGTTCTTGCAATGCAGTTCTTGGAGAGAGGAGCCGCGGGTTTTACGGTGGCAGCACCGGCGGTTCTGCCGGGTCATTTTGTGGATTTATACGAAAAATTCATGCAAGGGCGGATCGATGAAGCATGGGATGTCTTCTATAAGATATTGCCTTTCATCAACGTCGCGCTTTGCGAGCCAAATTACATTCCATGTTGCAAAGAGGCTCTGGTTATGTTGGGAGTGATTTCAACTAGCACAGTAAGGAACCCGCTAATCGGAATTGATGATATTCGTAGGGCGCAAGTAAGGAGAACTCTGAAACATCTAGCGCTTGTAAACTAGTCCTCATTCAAGCCTTCTCTGTGGGGCACGCAAATGAGTAGTGGAAGCGTCATCAAAGCAGATGTCTTAGTGATTGGAGGCGGTGGAGCCGGGGCTAGGGCTGCCATAGAGGCAGACGAACGAGGTGCTCATGTGTTAATGGTCACCAAAGGACATTTTGGTGGGAGCGAAAGCAGCGCAACCAGTTTTGCGGTTTCTCACGCTGGGGGATATCAGGCAGCTTTTGGACATGCGGACCCAATGGACAATCCTGCTGTGCACTTCTCCGACATTGTGCAAGCGGGATTGGGAATGTGTGACAAAAGGCTTGCTAGGATTGTAGCCTATGAAGCCCCTAGAAGACTCCTTGATCTGGAAAAATGGGGTGCAAGGTTCGAGAAGTCGGACGGTAAATATGCTCAACGATTGGGATGCTTCAGTTCTCGTCCTAGGATGTGCGAGACCAAGAATCACGGAAACTCTATTCTTAGCGTGCTCAAGAAGGAAATTGAACGAAGAGACATCGAAGTCATGGAAAATGTGATGATAACGAACCTTCTGACTCAAAATAATGCTTGTGCTGGGGCGACGGGAATCAGCAAAAAAGGCGACTTCATCGTCTTCATTGCGAAGTCGACTATATTGGCAACTGGTGGGGCTGGAATGTTGTATCGATTGAATTTTGATCCTCCAAGCATAACAGGGGATGGTTATGCAATCGCCTTTAGAGCAGGTGTGGAGTTGGTAAACATGGAGTTTCTTCAAATAGGAATGGGCATAGTTCGCTCCGATGAAACTCGCCCACTTTTATTCACAAATCAGGTTTGGCCATTACGTCCACGTGTGTATAATGTAGATGGTGAAAGCTTTCTCGAGAAGTATATGCCCCGTGATGTAAACCTGAATAGGTGTCTTAGCTTGAGGGCCTTGCATTGGCCGTTCAGTACCAGTGACGAATCGAAGTACATTGACATAGCGATGTTTAATGAAATAAAGGAAGGCCGAGGTACAAGAAATGGAGGCGTATACGTGGATCTCAGAAACATCGCTGAATCTAAAATGCGCGAGCGCCATCAGTTGTGGCTGGAATGGCTCCGCACGCGCGGTATTGATCCGATGACCGATTTGCTCGAGGTGGCCCTCTTTGCTCATGCTTTCAACGGCGGAATTAGGATTAACGAGAAAGCTGAAACTACGTTGCCGGGTCTGTACGCGGCAGGCGAAGTCACGGGAGGGATGCATGGAGCTGATAGGCTTGGAGGAAACATGTTAGCAAATTGCCAGGTGTTTGGGGCAAGAGCTGGAGAATTTGCTGCAAAGAGAGCACTGACCATCAATGATCAGATAACCGCAGATGGTAGCGAAGAATACGAACGGCTTGCAAGAATTAGAGAAGCTAAAGCAGGAATAGACGTCACAAAAACAGAAAAAGCGATACAGGAAGTCATGTGGAGAAATGTTTTGGTCGTCCGAAACGAAAGAGGCCTGAATGAATGTAAGATGGAATTGGAACGTATCATGAAGCATCATTTACTTGATCTTTGTATACAAAATGAGGGAGAACTGGTTCATGCACTAGAGATCCGGAACATGCTGGATGTGGGGCAAATCTTGACCACTGCAGCTTTGCTCAGACGGGAAAGTAGAGGGAGTCATTATCGCGATGATTATCCTAGCAGGGATGACCAAGACCAAATGAAGAGCATTATAATCAGGCAAGAGGGAGAAGAAATAAAAGCGTATTCAAGCCTCCTTGAATAACAAATAGGTAGGGTAATTGGTGGTGAGGATCATATGTCTGTCCTAGTGACAGGTGGAACCGGCGAAGTAGGGGCTAGTACAGCAAGAAAGTTTGTTGACGAAGGTTACAGTGTTATTTGTTACGACATCGCGCCCCGTAAAGTTGATTTCCTGAATGAAGTCTCTAGTAAAGTGAGGCTCGAATTTGGAGACATTAGAGATCTATCCCGGATATTGGACCTTATAGAAAAGTTCAATGTCGAGGGCATAATCCACACGGCCGCCTGGTTGAAGGATCTGAATCAGTTCCCAGATTGGAGCTTTAAGGTGGACGTTGACGGGACGGCGACCGTTCTAGAAGCAGCTAGGTTAAAAAATCTAAAAGTTGTTTCCATGAGTTCTGCTTCAGTCTACGGTGCGAAATTTTCTCCGGACCTTAAGCCGATAAAAGAGGATGAATCATTTTCGTCATGGGGTTCAGGTTCATCTGTTACTTACGCCGTGCACAAGTATATGCTTGAGTTGTTGACAACTAAATACCATGATGCGCATAATTTGGATGCTGTAGTTATACGCGGTTCATGTATCTACGGACCGAATCAGCAAGTAGCGATTCCGCCTATTCCGTTCTTCATATCGAAGGCTCTCGCTCGCGAGCCCTATGAGATGATTGGAGCCAATAATACTCTGGACCTTACCTATGTACGAGACATTGCTGAGGGTATATTCTTAGCCTATTCAGTTAGGCCCATAAAACATTACATTTTCAATATTAGCGGTGGCAGATCATACTCATTGTCTGAACTTGCGGATACAGTTATGAAGACAATACCAGGTTCGCAAATAAAGGTGCATCCCGGAATCTGGGCCCCCATGGAAAGGTTTCTGCCTAGAAACACGCTGGACCTAACGAGGGCGCAAGAGGAACTGGGCTATAGGCCGCGGTACAGCCTGGATAAGGGAGTTAAGGAATTTGTTGACTGGATAGGAAAGAATCCAAGCTACACGCTACCTCTACCGCTTGCTGCATAGTTTGATCGAACTTCGCTCCAGCAATTGTCATCAAGGGTTTTCACAGACTATGCATCACTTCTTCGGCGAACAACTTTAGATCATCTACACCTAACATGGAAAAACCATTGAATACAAAATAAGTTATGCCAAAGTCTGAATATTCTTTGATTCGATCTATGCATTGCTCGGGAGTTCCTACAATGTTTGAGTTGGCGTAATCTTCAGGGGACACGTTTTGAGGCTTCACTATATTCATTTTCTGCTTCAGATCACTTTCATCCAAGGAAATTATCAAGTTTCCAATCCATGATTTTTCTAAATCACGAAAATCTTTGCCTGCTTTCGAACAGTGTTTCTTCAGCACTTCCAGCTTGTGCTTGTATT
The DNA here is from genome assembly GCA_049521055.1 of Bathyarchaeia archaeon. GTDB lineage: Archaea > Thermoproteota > Bathyarchaeia > 40CM-2-53-6 > 40CM-2-53-6 > FEN-987. Next base: position 9,291 of record JBEKPE010000004.1, on the reverse strand, counting down.
CCTCGAATGATCCCCCGAAGTTGCATCCATCAGCTGACTCCGCAACCACTCTGAGTGTTAGATGTTCTCCCCCTCCACCTATCCAAATCGGTGGGTGAGGCTTCTGTACCGGTTTTGGCTCACAGATCGCATTTTCAAGTGTGTAATATTTTCCTCTGTAAGTTAACGAATCCTCAGTCCAAAGTCTTCTTATGATCTCCACACCTTCCTTCAGTCGACCAATCCTTTCTCTAGCAACAGGAAATGGTATCCCGTACTGAACGTATTCCTCTTGCATCCATCCGGCCCCCATTGCTAACTCTAGTCTGCCTTTCGAGATAACGTCCAAAGTGGAGGCCATCTTAGCCAACACCGAAGGATATCTGAATGAATTACATAATACAATCGTTCCGAGTCGGATTTTGCTGGTAATTGCAGATAACGCTGAGAGTATCGTCCAACCTTCGTATATGAAGCCACCCTTTCCCCGAGTCAGATGGTCATCTACAAGTATGGAATAGTACCCCAGTTTCTCGGAAACGAAAGCGATATTGAGTATTTCATCGTAATTTACGGGCCTCCCTCCTTCTCGGTTACTTCCATCAGGCACGTCATAATCCCATGTTGGAAGAGTAACTCCAAATCTTATCCTATTTGACAAATTCTCTTGCTTTAGGGGGGACAGGCAAAGCAATAAGGGCTCTGGTTGAAAGGCAACGTCAAGTTGACTTTAACTAATTTAGACAAATGTGTAGGACTACGTTCCAGCTGCATAGATGCGGAAGGATCGAGGCTTAGAAGCATAGGTCGGCGACGCTAGTTGACATAGCAAAGAAAACTTATTCATTGCTTGGAGCTGCTTGCACGCTAGCTTGATTGGGGCTTGACGGAAAAAGGTTTTGTTATATGTGTTCAGATTATCAATTTCTTAGTTTTGTCGAATAGATGCATCTTATCCTTGTTGAACGTGAGATAGACTTGGTCTTCAACTTTGACCATCGTGCTTGGTGGTGCCCTAGCCTTCACGATCTCATTACCTAGCTTGAGATTGACGAGCACCTCCGATCCAAGTGGTTCTACAACGTAGACTGTGGCTTCCACGGAGCTAGTAGACCGTTGTTGTGAAACGGAAATATCCTCAGGTCTTATGCCTAATGTTAACTCAGACGAGGTCATGCCTAATTCATCAGTCCCTTTTATGTCGGTGATGTCAAGTTTGAAGGCTCCCGCCTCCAATATGGTTTTGTCATCTTCCTCATGGAGGACGCAGGGTAGGAAGTTCATAGGTGGGTTTCCAACGAATCCAGCCACGAAAAGGTTAGAGGGATGATTGTAAATCTGATCCGACGTCGCCAATTGTTGAATAGCGCCCGCATTCATAAGCGCGATGCGATCGGACATTGTCATCGCCTCCACCTGATCATGTGTCACGTAGATCGTGGTGATCCCAATTCGTTTCTGAAGGCGTTTTAGCTCAGCACGCATGTAGATTCTGAGTTTAGCGTCTAAGTTGCTTAGCGGCTCGTCCATAAGGAAGACTTGAGGTTCACGGACAATCGCTCTGCCTAAGGCAACGCGTTGCTGTTGGCCACCGCTCAACTGTCGCGGTTTGCGGTCTAGAAGCTCTTGGATCTCAAGAAGCTGGGCTGTGGTTGTAACTTTCTCTTTGATCTTATCTTTCGGGTACTTACGCATTCTCAGCGGAAACGAGATGTTGTCATAGACGGTCATATGGGGATAAAGCGCATAGTTCTGGAAGACCATCGCAACATCTCGCAGCTTGGGAGGAAGATCATTCACTAACTTGCCTCCAATGTAGACCTTACCCTGTGTCGGGTCCTCCAACCCTGCCACAAGGCGCATCGTCGTGGTCTTCCCGCAACCTGAAGGACCAAGCAGGGTCAGAAATTCTTTGTCGTTGATGTAAAGATCAACGTTATCGACGGCCCGAACGCTACCGAAAACCTTTGTCAAACCCTCAAGTCTGACATCGGCCATGGCTTATCGATGTTGCCTTACTTCGAATCTCCGTATATATCCATTAGCAATTTTCAGCGCTTTTTCTAACCCCGTTAACCCACCAGTTACGACGCTGCTCCGAACGTGCTCGTTGCCGAGTCTTTTGACTTTCGCCGTGAATCAATGATTCCCGAAACAGAGGCAGCTCATATTAGTTGCACCTAAAGGCGAGTAATAACTCACGACAGTCAGGGCCTAGCGCCCAAGAGATGCGCGCGAGACACACACAAGGATGAGTGGATTGGTTGTTAGTCAATTATCATTTCTAGTCGACGGGTGTCCTCGAAATTTCGGGCACCGATGCCGAAAACGGATGGGGACTATGGAGAGGGTGACGAAATATTACGATGTCGGCGGCTGAGGTGACACTGTCTGGTGTCCTCTCACAACCATTCTTTGTGAGGCGTCATTGCAAAGCTGCTGGAGGCAGTCTTTGTCTTAGCGTCAATCTACGTGCTTAGAGCAACAGAACATTCACAACTTGACGGAAAGTGAGACGACAATCGGAGAATTCGCTCGTCAAGGGAGTTTGAATCCCTTCTGGCTTCGGGCTTCTAAAATTCGTCATTAGTCCTACGAATCGCGGGTTCAAATCCCACCAATCCCACCACTTCATCCCAAAGCTGTGACAAAGCTAAATTCCGGTTGCGTACCCTAGACGGCTTGAACCCGAACAAAGACCCCAAGAGAGTACCATTTTCAGAACCAAATTTGATGCGGAACCCGGCGGGCCCGCCAAATCACGGTTCGACTAACAAAACATTGGTTTACCATTCTTAGGCTTGGAACGCCTCGATTCGAGCCTTTACGCATTCACGAAAAAGGGCGTTCTCGCCGTGGGCACTCTTGTTTGATGCTCTGTCCCTGTCTGCGAGGTTCAACTCCTAGTGGGTTCTATAGAATACGGGCTGTAAATGCCGCATGCTTAAGAGAACTCTCAATCTCATCTTCGCGGTTGGAATTGCCCTATCTCGTGGTTGACTATAGCAAATGCGATGGAGACGGAGCATGCATCAGTAGTTGCCCCGGCTCAGTCTTTGAACACTCCACGAACGGACGATGGTGCAAGCCAGTCGACGATTTTGTGAAGAACAGTCCCGCGCTCGAAAGTTTCCATGAACGCATCATATCGTCCCCCAAGCCGGTCAACCTCGCGATTAGGTACCACGTACCCGAATGCTTCCTTTGCTGGCAGTGCGTCGGCGCCTGCCCAAGGCAAGCTATCGATGTCGAATACGACGACCTCGATGTTCGAGAATACCTTCTGGAAGTAGACCATTGATGATCGGGGGCAGAAGGGACAATCTTGACGGATACTAGGATTTCACAACACCCCGTGCTCAAGTTCGATCGCGGAAACAAGGTTACCTTCCATTTTGAAGGTAGACCGATCGAAGCGTATGCGAACGAGACTGTGGCGGCTGCACTTTACGCAAATGGGTTGCGAATTTTTAGTCGCAGCATGAAGTACCATCGTCCTAGAGGGTTCTTCTGCGCCATAGGACGTTGTTCAGCGTGCATGATGACGGTCGACGGCGTCCCGAACGTACGTACATGCATGGTCAACGTGAAGGAAGGCGTGAACGTTTCGCGCCAGAATGGTTTCCCCAACGCCGACCACGACCTCCTATCAGTAATGGACAAGATGAGTTTCTACTTCTCGTTAGCGTCGGGGTTCTACCACCGAAAGATGATTCATCCCTCCTTCCTGAGGGAAACCTACCTCAGAATCCTAACGAGATTCGTTGGATTGGGACACCTGCCATCCAAGGGGTCAATCGGGAAAGCTGAGGGGTCGAAGGTTTCGGTTGAGGCGGATGTCGTCGTAATCGGAGGAGGCCCCGCCGGCCTAACGGCTACGCTTGAGGCGGCCAAGAGGTGTGGAAAAGTCATCTTGATTGATGACAAGAGAATGTTGGGAGGACAACTTGTCAAACAGACCCATCGATTCTTCGGCGACGCACGACACTACGCAGGCGTCAGGGGGATACGAATAGCGGGGAAGTTGACAGAAAGGATCCGCGAAGACAAGAAGATTACAACCTACCTCGGCTGCGACGTATTCGGCATCTACAACGGTCACGTTGTGGCGGCTGCGCAGGAAAATCGACTACTGAAGATTCACGCCAAGAAGATCATCATAGCCACCGGAGCATATGAGAGAACACTGCTATTCGAGAACAACGATTTGCCGGGAGTTTACGGAGCCGGCGGGGTACAAACCCTGATGAATACCTATTCCGTCAAACCAGGCGAGAAGGCGCTTGTTGTCGGTGCGGGAAACGTTGGCCTCATCCTATCCTATCAACTGCTCCAAGCGGGAGTGAACGTTGTTGCCATCGTAGAGGCCCTACCCAAAATCGGCGGATACCTAGTTCACGCAGCCAAAGTCCGACGTCAAGGAGTTGAGATTCTCACGTCGCACACAGTCGTGAAAGCGATAGGACGGAATAGGGTCCAGGGGGCCATCATAGCCGAGATTGACAAGTCATTCAACCCAATTCCTGGAACAGAACGGAAGATCGATTGTGACCTCATCTGCATCGCAGTTGGCCTCACGCCCACCTACGAGCTTGCCTCCCACGCAGGAGCACAACTACAGCTCGTTCCAGAACTTGGAGGGTTCGTTGCCCGCAGGACGAAGTACATGGAAGTAGCTGATGGAGTCTACGTGGCGGGTGACGTTTCGGGGATAGAGGAAGCCACCACGGCCATGCTCGAAGGGCAAATCGTCGGCGTACACGCATCACTCAAATCCGGACTCGGGCTTCCGGGAGACGAAGAACAATTGGAGGCTTGGACCAAGAGGCTGGATGAGGATCGGTCGGGACCATTCGGCGAGAAGATTCGCCGAGGGCTAGAGAGCATCATGCTAACTGAGGGTGTGAAGATTGGAGCAGAAGCAGTATCTTAGCAACGGCATCGTTGGGTTAGAGGATCTAGCGTCTTTCAACTTAGTCCCACCCACTGAAAGGCTGAGGGAGAAGCGGCCAGTAGCAATGATTGAATGTATTCAAGAGATTCCATGCAATTCCTGCGTCGTCGCATGCAAGCTTGGCGCCATTCAAATGGCCAGAATCAACGATATTCCGAGAGTCGATTACGACAAATGCACAGGTTGCATGGCCTGCGCGATGGTATGCCCCGGCCTTGCCGCTTTTCTTCTGAGGGAAGGAGACGGGGTCGGTTACGTTACGTTGCCCTACGAGTTTCTACCCGTTCCGAAAACCGGAGATCAAGTTACGGCTCTGAACAGAAAAGGGACCGTTCTCGGGACGAGTAAGGTGGCACGAGTACTTCCACCCGAACGCAACGACGGGACAGCGTTGGTCACGATTGAGGTTCCAACCGAATGGCTCCTCGAGGCTAGGGCGATTAAGGCGGGTGTGTAAGGATGGGAAAGAAGTTCGTCTGTTTCTGTGAAGATCTGACCGAGGAGGACGTGCTGGAAGCCATACATCTGGGCTACGACGACATTGAAAGCCTGAAAAGGTACGCCGGCTTCTCCACAGGCCCCTGCCAAGGCAAAACATGCATGCTTCAAGTATTGAGATTACTCGCCACCCAGAAACATCTGAAACCCTCCGACCAACACCTGACCACCCAAAGGCCACTTCTCGACCCAGTTCGGCTCGGTGTCTTAGCGGGAAGAGAGGAAAAGTGAAAGTCGTAGTCATTGGCGCAGGAATACTGGGCTTGAGTATTGCTTACAACCTGGCCAAGCGGGGCGCCGACGTGACCGTTCTTGAAAAACAGTACCCGGGAAGTGGGCTGAGCGTAAGAGCGATCGGCGCAGTCCACTCGCAATGGAAGAATGAGCCAGACATCAGGCTTGCCAAGAAGAACCGGGAGCTGATGAATCAGCTTTCCGCCGAACTCAACTTCAACATCCCATTTCGTCGCGACGGGCACCTTATGGTTGCAACCGGAAAAGAACAGCTTGGAGAACTTGAGTCCAACGCAAAGCTCCAGCGCTCGCTAGGCGTTGACACGAATGTTCTGACTCCTGAGGAGATTGAAAATCACTACCCGTTCCTAGATGTATCCTCGATTGTGGGAGGTACTTTCTCGAAAGGAGACGGCCGGCCTCGTCGAGGCGGATACCTATGTGGTTGCGGCGGGTACAGGGTCTAGGGAAATACTTCGATCCGTCGGACTCGACGTTCCTACGGAACTTGTGAAGCAAGAGATGCTTGCAACCGAACCCCTAAGATTCTTCCTAGGCCCCATGATCCAAGAATACCCTGACGGAATCTCTTTCACACAAAGCCTTCGCGGAGAAATAGTCTGCGAACTCCCCACAACGGGGAAGGAAGTCCGCAAGGATAACTCGACCACACTGGAATTCCTTGAGAAGGCTGCGGCCGAACTCATCCGTTTCATGCCCGCGTTGCGGGATGTTAAGGTGCTTAGACCTTGGGCGGGACTGGTCGAGACAACTCGCGACTGCGAACCTGTGGTGGGGAGATGTGTGTACGACAATCTCTGGGTGGCTTTTGCAGATTCAGGTAAAGGAGTAATGTTCGCCCCAGTAATCGGCGAATTGATGGCTGAACAGATCATGACCGGACCAACAAATCCTGATCTAGAAACATACTCACCAGCCAGATTACTTCGCTAGCTCCATACAGGATTAACGTCGATTGCTGACGGCCAGCGTGCCTGCACGATATTTACGGAAGTTCAAATTCTGATGCCCGCACCACTGTGCCTACACACACAAAAAAACGCCTGGACTGACGGTTCAATTTCGGGTGCTCGCACTAGCTATACCACACACACACCGAAAACGGGATCGACGGTGGAACGATGGAGTCGTAGTTAGACTTGCCTTGGATTATGGGTTCTGCGTCGGATAATTCCGTACGCGATTGCAGTTAGAAACACTAGGATGGCTAGACCGTATGGGTATTCTCCGATTGAGGATAAACATGTGGAAACAGTGGTCAGAGCGACGGTGGCGGTACTCGTGACGGTGGTTATCGCCTGCTCCAAGACATTCACGAAGCTCGACGCCAGAGTAATCCCGTCAGAGAATTGAATCGTCTCTACGCAATGTACCCCAATTGGGTATCCAGAAGTAGAGATTGCTATCGGACCAATGTTACCCGAATTATCAACAAAGGCCTTGTCTGCAAAAATATTGTTTAGAACGGACCCCGTACAGACTCCGGTGTTGTCCGACCAGACCCTAACCGCAACTTCATCAGGCGCCTGGATTGTGTATCCGCCGCCGGAGACTTGGAAGGTATCCCCTTGAATGACCGTGTTGGGGGTAACTTTGATCGTTTGGACGGTATATACCTTTCCAGCATCAAGAAAAACCAGAATGATTACGACTAGGGCTATTGTGGCTTGATTTCTAACCAAACGCGAGAACCGAGCGAGCCGTCACCGACAGAGGCAATATCACACTTATGCGTGATGAGGATCTTCTTGACTAATCTTGATTCCCATTTTTTCTTGATGGTGCTAACCAGCCTGTTCACAGACACAACAGAATCTGGTTTTTCATCGTCCTCTTTTGGTGTTGTGTGTGTGCGCACCAGCCGACTTTAAGCCCACCTGTATTATGGAGGGATTACTCTTTTGCCGCTTCTCTTATCAAACATAACAGTCCACCCGCCCCTGGGAGAAACGCCTTTGATAACATAGAACTCCGCATCTTCGTACTTGTCGGTAACCGCTGCCTGATGCCACGCGGTTCTAGCGAATAGTTCCGCACGCCTAGTAGCTTCATTCAAGTCCAAACTCTTCTCAGATTCCATTCTCCTTCCGGGAATCATTCTGCCCCGTTTCCTCTGCCATTCACGTCTAGCCAAGACAGTCCCTAATTGCAATAACCTGGACGCGCGAATAGAACGTTTCCCGTGGGGGCTTGACCTAGGCTAGGGTGTGGGCAGATTATGTCCGGACAAACAAACCCCGATCTGGAAACATACTCACCAGCCAGATTCTCTCCATAACCCAATGTAAACACCAACAAAACTCAGCCGTACCTCGATTCTGTTTTTCGTGTATGAAGAGAAATCTCCAGCCCCAGCGTTTAGTGTTAGTTCACGTCTCGCGGGATTCAATAGTGGTTGCGGTTCTGTTAACTTGTCGGCGAGTGGCCGATTTGCTAACTCGTCTGCATCGACTTTCAGGATTACCCTCAGTCTGGGGTTCCTGTACCATCGCTTCAACTGCAGACGCGACGGGGCCGAACCAGAAAATAAAGCGCTGGATATCCAGCGCAGCCCTCTCATCCGGCATTCACCGGATCAGCTAGACCATGTTGCCAGTCAGGGTTTTACGCTTGGTCCAAGCAACTCCCTACCCCACCATCGGCCCCGTCGGCTAATTCGGGTGAAAACCCACATCCCACCATAGACGGGGCTTCATCGACTGATGACTAAGAAAGCGGGCGCTGGTCCCAGAATTAAGCAGTGAGATCACTGAAATTAATCCATGAAAAGAGGTGACAGAACCGTGTGTGGTTGCCAAGAATTCACCTTTAATCCATTCTCGCCCAACTTCAAAGAAGATCCCCTATGGAGTTCGTTGAAGTTCTAACTCAGAGACGATCCATACGCTCCTACAAGCCTCAGCCCGTTGAGGAAAGCAAACTGAAACGTATCTTTGAAGTGGTCAACTTGGCTCCTTCTGCAGGAAACCTGCAAGCCTACCAAGTCAAGGTGGTTCGGGACCAAGCTAAGAGAACGGCCCTCTCGAAAGCGGCCTATGACGCAGGGTTCATAGTGCAGGCACCCATCTGCTTGGTCTTCTGTGCAGACCCAGACCGCTCAGCAGAGAGATATGGTGAGAGAGGTTCGGAGCTTTACAGCGTGCAGGATGCGACGATTGCCGGGACGTTTGCCATGCTGGCCGCTGTAGATCTCGGCCTAGCCACGGTCTGGATTGGGGACTTTGACGAGGAGAAGGTACGACAGGTTTTGGATGTTAAGTCGATACGCCCCGTAGCGATGTTCTCGTTAGGTTACGCGGCTGAGCAGCCGGCAGCTGCGCCTAGGAGAGCGATTGAGGAAATCTTTTCGGGAGACTTCCCACAGACCGACTAGGCACTCCTCCGACCTGCGGGATTTTGTATCTCCTCGTATGTTCTGAAGAACATCGCGTGGCCTTTCTTCACTATGTTCTGCAACGCCGCTGTTCCGTATCGTTCTTCGATTTTCAAGGCCATGTGACCGCCCGCTATGTACCATAGGCGCTTCGGTCTCGCACTGAAGTGTTCCAGAATCTGATAATCCTCTTTGCGCAGCTTTCGATTAGGCTTCTTCTCGAGTCTTGACA
>JBEKPE010000003.1:0-48649 GCA_049521055.1 Bathyarchaeia archaeon | reverse complement strand
ATCGAACACGAACTCATCCGAGGATTATCACCAGAAACCAGTCAGTTCAGGTTCTTTCACGTAATCAAAGACCTTTCACACGAAGACCTAGTGAGGTTCTGCAACATAGACTACGACCGCGAAATGGCTTTCATAGGTGAAACAAGAGAAGGGAACAAGACAATAGAGATTGGAGTGGCACGCCTAATCCTCGAACCGAACAAGAAGCAAGCAGAATTCGCCGTTGTCATAGCCGACAAATACCAAGGCCGCGGCCTCGGAACCAAGCTGACCAACATGCTGATCGAGGTTGCCAAGGAGAAGGGCGTAGAAAAAATCTACGCCCAAATAATGGCTGAGAACACCAACATGATTCGACTTGCCGAGAAACTGGGTTTCACAACAAAAAGGAACAGAGACGGCGACGTTTACGCTGAGCTAACTCTCAACCAACTCATCCCCACCTAGCGGGTCTGTGTCGTGTTTTCTTTAGCTGAAATCTTACATCAGAGATTAGTCTAAGGCTGCTTCCTATGGCTTGGTATTGTCCTAAATGCAAGAGTAACTTCGCTGAATACCAGCCAACATGCCCATTCTGCAACATCAGGGTAAGAAAATCGAGTTTCTACTCCGAGTGAGCTTGAAAACAGAGATGGGGAATTCCTAGCTCCTATGACGCGACACATAGTCTTGCGGACTTACTCAGTTAGGGTCAGACTCGGAGGGACTTGAACCGAATGATTCAAACTCCGAACGGCATAACACAAGGCATAGGAGTAAGAAGACATGCAACTGATTCGATACTTCGAACGCTTTCCGTTTGAAGTAAGACAACCGCCAAACCATGATTGGTGTATCCCTGCAAGTATTGAGGCAGTCGCAAAATATCACATGCCAAACTCAACAGTAACGCAGGGGCAAATACTACGCGAATTCGTGAGAAGGAAAGGGCTGGATCAGATAGGACTCAAACCAATCCAAGATGTATTGAAGCAATACTCCGAGTTTTCGTGGGCCGATATCCGATATTGTGAAGAGTATCAATTTCATGGATCATTCAATGCGTTAGTTAGCTTTCTTGAAGAATGTGTAGACGAAAATAGACCCGCCATAATTTCGGTACCGATTCCGCCGAAAAACTGGCATATGCTGACTGTGCTCGGTTATGACAGTGAATTCCTTAGAGTCTACGACCCAAACCCATTTGTTTGGAGTGCGTACTGTGATGCTGCAAAATTGAAAATTCAGGGTGCGCTACGTTCACGAAAATTGACATCAGATACGACGGATGCGCTTGTCGTTTCTCCAAAGACACGCACTTAACTTAACTCAATTAGGGTCAGAGATGGAGGGATCTGAAACAAATTCGAATCAAATCACGATGCATCCAAGCAGATCAACCCTTAGGTCAGGCGGGCATAATCACAGTTTGGATATTCTTGCCTAAGGAAAACCATTCACCTACTGTTGAGTACAAGAATGAGTTAACGGCCCGAATATATAGTTTAACAAGACCTTGTAATTGCTTGCACCTCTAGTTTCCGCCATCCACTTTCCCACGCAATCCCAGATAATGTCACGTAAATAGAAGCGAATCGAGGCGAGTTGTCGAGGTACTTCGTAGTCTCCAGATGCTTGAAGCTTCTCAAGTTCATGTTCGACGGTGCTGCCTGCAGGTGGTGATTCAAGTCTTGGCAACACGTCAAAACATTTCGGATATTGTCTCATATGATCTCTAAAATTCCCCTTGACCACGAACAGGTCTTTCGCTAGAGGGGGTCGTATGTCAGGATGTGATTCAGGCAAGAACGAAGAGCAAGAATCGTAAGTTGCACCAGCGCCGAATATTGCCAACAGCATGATTGGTCTAAAGCCTCCTTGAACCTGTCCATAATCCAGTTGGGAAACACGGGATGCTTATGGCTTGCAATACCTCGCGGATCGCCATTATCTTTTCGATGGGCTGATCGAGGTACGGTCTCGTGTTATCATTCGCTACGAAACTCTCCCATTCCATTCCGTAGCTGTTAGAAGGCCAATCGAACCTCGTCACGGGTGGTCCTTGCCCCTTCATCTGTTCAACAGGATGCGTTTTCAGGTGAAATAGGAATTGGTAAGGAGACGGCCCAAAAAGCGTTCGTTCCACGATTTGGATGAACCACACTTCGTGGTATTTATTCTCGGTCAACTTTCTTTCGAATCAATCGAGTACGGGGAAGATACTTATGATTTGGCGAAAGGAACAAAGGTGCGCTCACACTCTTCCCCGTTTCGGACATGTTCGGTGAAGACCTAGATGACCTAGCTTGATCAAATGAAATCTGAGAGGCTGGTTGGATTCGTTCCGAGTTTAATGTTCATGGGGTCGAAGGCTTGCGAGAGTGAGGCGTAAAGGCTGAGGGTGTAGTCATCCACGTCGATCTCTTTCGGGTTTACTTGTGAGGTGGGTTTGACAGTGAACTGCCGTCCCTGTAATCTGAACGGAAGCACCTTCACAAACTCAATCGTCTCCCCACGGGCTGGCGCCTTTCCTTGCTTCATGAGCAGCCAGGCCGCTTGGTAGGGTTGCGGAAGCCTCTTCGACATTAACTTCTCATGCGGATCCTCCCTGAGCTCAACACGGTACTCTAAGTCCGCTAGGGGTACGGCCCTTTCGCGGAGGTTGCGAACGGCTTCGATGACTATTTCGGGTACTTGCCCTTTGGCGGTTTCAAAGTCTGATGGGGAACGGCGTCCTTCCGATAGCTGAGTGAGGCAGCGTTGGAAGGTTTGTTGGAAGAATCGGGGTGAGTTGGATTTGGCGATGGCTAGACCTTTGATTTCTGGTTCACCGTTTGGTAGGATGCCGAAGTACGCTTTGATGGTGCTGAGAACGCAGACCGAATAGACGCGGTCATAAGCCAATGGGAGCCTAAACTTTCCGCTGACTTCTTGAATGAGTTTCCCCGTCGCCTCCACGGTTGGGTTGTCTAGGAAGACGGAGTCGGTGTCGCCATATTTCGGCCTGAGACCCATGTTCTCCGCTAAATCCCAAGTTGATTGGAGTACATGCCTTCCGTAGGCGGTGATCGCTTCGCCGAGGAGTGGGCTTGCGAGTCCGTGGATCCTAATCGTAACCCCGTAGCAAGAGACTAGGAACAATTTCAGAACTTCTGACGCAGCCAACACATTACCGCCCGTGCTCGCTCCGCTTATCTGGGGTTTGTAGTGTTGCAAACGTAAATCACGAAGGGCACCCACTAAGGCGGAGTAGATGCCACGCCGCTTTGTACACACGTGAATATTCGGTTGGCCGGGTACCAGATTCTTCTGACATTCAGGATGAGCGCATTGGACTGTCTCGTATGATAGGTTGAAGACATCTATACAACCCGGGTAGAGGGATTCGAAGTCCAAGACGTGCATGTTGAAGTAGGTTCCAGGCTCAGGCGCGATTGCTAATGCGCCTGTCACCATTTTCCTCGTGTCTCCAAGTTTCAATTCTTCGGGGTTGGGAATCAGAATGTTGTGGGTACGGTAGTAACTGTTGAGCATTGAACGGATCCAGTCTGAGACGGAATAATTCCTGTGGGTTCGGTTGAGAGGCAAGTTCGCGATGCGACTGAGTAGAAAGGCGTTGAAGTAGTCGTCCTCCGAACCGACTTCGGCGAGGCGGAGTTTTTCTTCAGAGATTCTTGGCACGGGTTGGCTGATGTATGCGTACAGTTCCTTCAGAGATGCATACTTGAGTGGATCCCTCCGCTGGACTGCTCCGAATAATTCCTCAAATCTAGAACTCAGATCCTCGTTTAGGGGAGCGTCCGCAACCCAACCGTTGCCGTTGAAATGGTGAAGAAGACCGAACCGAAGTCCCTTGTCGTACGCGTAGCTCATAGCGGGGTCTATATCCAACTCCCAGGCGTTGGCGGCCCTAGCAGGTTTCCCTCTGAGGTTAACCTTCGTTAGTCTCAATTCGTTTCCGGTAAAGAGCTCAACCTTCTTGACCGGTTCACCCTGCTGATGCGTGGTGAGGTAGTAGGGTTGAAAGTCTCGGTCAACCCATTCAATTGCTTCCAAGTCTGGCGAGGTAATTAGTCTCAGAGTGACCTGGCCTGTTTTGTAAGAGACGTTAACAAGCCACGCAGTTTGCCCCTCGGAAACCATAGGAACAAGTCTACCTCCGCAACGCTCTGATGGAGAACTGATTCTCTTTAGGGTTGAGCGTTCCGTAACGCTCGACTGTCAACCGACCATTCATCTCTTGATGAATTGTGTTGCGGATAGAACGCTCCGAGTTGTTTCGTAAGGCATATTAGCGATCAGGTGAAGATGTTGCGCCATGAAAACATTTTGCGGAGCATTCCCACTGCTTCCAGGTAAGACTGAAGCTGGAAGAGAGTTTGCGAAGGCATGTATGGGTCCGAGACGCGCCGAATTTGCGGAAGCACTGAAGAGACAAGGCGTAACGAAGGAATCATGGTTCCTGCAGAAGACTCCTCAAGGCGACATGGTGATCGTTCACTTTGAAGCCGAGGACATTGAGAAGACTTTCGAAACTGAAGCCAAGTCAAAAGACCCGTTCATGGTATGGTTCAAACAACAAGTCAAATCAGTTACGGGAGTCGACCTAGAGCAGCCCAGCGATGAGCCACCGCCAGAAGAAATCGTGCACATGTAACCAAGAATCAAGAATGACGCACCCCTTCCGTGGTCTGAATCAGAGTCAACCACTTAATTCTCGCCCTCAATTTTGATTCCCTCTTACCTCTTCAGCGCCACGAAGGCCTTGGGTCCCCGGCGAAAGCTCTTTGCCTCTCGTTCTTCCGAAGCGCCGCCACGTCGCGGGGCTCAGGTTTAGGAGGGACGGCTGTAGGTTGTCTGTATCCGGCTCGTTGCACCTTGATGAGTTCGTCGATGGTTATGAAGCCGGTCTCCTGTTGTTTGTACTGAATGGCCCGCAATTCGCCCATATCGAAGTCAGGCAATCGGATCTTTATTGAGATCACATTCGCTTCCGAGCTTAGGGTGAAGCCTAGCACGTCGTAGTCCTCCGGGAGGCTGAGCAGTCGTTTCACGATCATTGTTTTGTCTGTGGGCTGAACGGTCTCTTTGACTTCTTCCTCGTAATTACCGCACCAATCGCATAACCATTCGATGCGTTTGATTAGGATAGGAGGGACTGTAGGTATTTCCGGAGCGTTGTAACGGCAACTTGTCGCCGTCTGGTCCGTTGTCTCATGGCATTGCGGGCAGGGTCGTTTGGCGCGGAGGTTGTAGTGGTTACCGCTGCGCGTTAAGGGCATAAAATTCCCTCATCTGGGGCTTATGCTGCCCGAGGAGGTTGTCTTCGATTCTAGGTACAAGTTCTCCGCTCTCTACCACGTAGCTTTCATGGCACCACTCGCAGGTCAGGAAATCATCGAGTGGTCCGCCGCAATGAGGACAACGCCGGTTCCGGACCGTGTCTACTTCGGCCTTTTGCATGGCCATGCGTTCGGCGGCTGGGTCTCGTTCAATCTTCAGCTCCTTTAGCCTTCCCTCTCTGAATCGATACTCACGTTTGCATGAGTCGCAGCGGAAGCCCAACTCATCCACATCCCGGCCTTCAAGTAACCGCTTACTTCGACTTATCCAAACTAATGGCTTGTGGCAATCGAGACAATCGGTCGAATTATGGTCAATCTCCAAGACGCTGCAACTCAGTGCTGCAAATACAGTGGGTCGGCCCGTAGGAGCACAAGCTCATCGTTCTGTAGTTCAAACCAAAGGTTGCATTGGTCACAACGCTTCAAGGGATAGTTCTCTTGACCTAGAAGTTCAATTTGACAGGACGGACATTTCAAACCAATCACCAAATTTGCCGTAACAATGCTACCGGATAAGCTCAGAAGTCACCGCAAGGCGAGGAGTCAGTGATCGATGAAAATGACTCTCAGCCTTCGCCAGTGATTCAGATCGGCCCAACACAATACATGATTTTGCAAGGGGGTTTCAGGGAACTAGAGGTTCCCAAAGTCGGAAGCTCTCAACCAAGTTGATTGCTGGATTCCATACTATTCAGTTAACCTTAAGCTCCCCTGCTGTAACTCCTCTATCGGCCTATCTCGGGGATTTATACGCGCAAAGAGATTAGCTCGATACACCTAGAGCGGTGGGCCAGAGGCCCATTCTCCGAGGCCAAGCACTTAGGTTACATCCACAGAGTCTGCGACCCAACAGGCTCACCGTCGTCAGGTACGAACTCCGATAGATTCGAGGAGTAATGAGAAGTCTATGCGTTTGCCTTTGGATCGATTTCTTGAGGACGATTGCAGAGACAACACGATGCGTCCCGCGTCAGTCTTTGACCTGTACCGAAGGGCTATAGAGCAAGTCTCGAATTTTCCACCGCCAACTGGACTCGATCTGCAACATACACGTCAAGCTTACTTTAACGACCATACGCCTGACCATCTAAGGCGAGCCCAGCGTTACGCCGAGGAGCTGATTGGCAAATCTAATCTTAATCTCACTTGTTGTGAAGCGTTGCTCCTGCTCTTAGCGATTTGGACGCATGACGTAGGCATGCTTTTCAAGTTAAGTCCGAACGAGTCTGATGAATATGCCCGTAGCGAACATCACGAGCGAGTGGCGCAGATTTTGTCACTCATAGAAAGAGCTAATCACCTGCCAGCTCTTCCTGCTGGCCTCACATCGCTTCTGACTGCTATAACCCGCGCCCACCGTCGGATAGTAGACATCTCAACCGTAATCCCCTTTACAACTGTGAATCAAAATCCCATCAGGGTAAGACTTCTTGCAGCAATTCTAAGAGTCTCGGACGCTTCCGACATAGACAACCAAAGATCTCCTGAGGCAATCTTCGAACTGTTTGAACAGGCAATGCCTGCGTCCTCTAAAGACTATTGGAGAAGAAACTTCCTGGTTACAGGGGTCAACTATGATGCCGTAAGTTCTTCGATCTGGGTCTACATCTTGCCTTCACCAGAGCAACTAGGTTCCGTCATAAGACATCTTGAACTGTGTGAGTGGTTGAGAGAAGAACTAACCGAGGAACTGCGAAGCGTAGCAAGCGTATTCAGAGAATACAACATCCCACTATTTCACGTGCAGTTAATCGACCAAGCCTCGGGGAAAATCTTAGAACTCGAAAGACCTCCAAGCGAAGCTGGATGCTTTACCATCACAATGCGTCAAAGCAATCTCAACGCCACTAATCTCGATGAGCTCGAAAGAACGTTAAGGCAACATCCTGGAACCTACAAAATCGCGGTCGAAGTAAGAACAAATTCGGGGTCCTTGTTTGGAACGATTCCTCATCTTTCAACTGACGGGAGTGATGGCACGATCAATGCGATAAATGATGTCTTAGGGGATGCGGTGCTAGGATGCGAGCTGCAATCAGAACCAGTCAACGTATGGAGGTTTACTAATTGAGCAGCTCGCGACTACGTGGGCTTGAGGAACGATTTGGGTTTGAGATTTTGGAAATTCTCAACATGATCTACCGCATTGAAGGGTACGGTGGACGAGGCCCATTGAGAGCTGAGCACATCGCTTCTTTCTTAGCTTTAGACAAGGTTGAGATAACAACTCTACGTGGCGCCTTCAAGTCGTTTAGCAACCATGTAGTTGCGCAAATTCAATATCTTAAGGAACAAGGAATCGTAGGAACAGAACCAGAGCTTCATTGTCTATTGGATGCGAGAGAGTCACAAGAGCTGATTCAAGCCTTCGAAAGTAGGCAGAAAGGTCGTGTTCCGCTACCAGACTTACTATTCTATGCCTTTCAGATTTTTCAAAAGCGAATCCCGTGGCGAACGCTGAGCAGTACCGACGACCCGTTGAATAATGCCCTAAGAGGTGTCGGGGACCTGAAGAGAGGATTGTACGTCAAGATTGCCATAGATCCAATGGTGTTTACAGGAATTCTTCCTCTTGACGATGACTCTGAACTAGAAGGGGAATTCTTACACCGAGTCTCAGGACTTCAGGACGAAGGCATTATCCGGGTCCGAACTACGAAGCTTCCAATTCATCCTTTATCGCTCTTCCCCATGAACGCTGCTGTTGCAAGGCTCGGTTCCCTGAACAAGCGTGATGTCGCGAGGCGATATTTTGGAAATCTCGGAGGGGAGAACGAGAACCGTTTGGAGAAATGGTACAAGGATTATCTACGTTACTATAGATCGATAGTGAGCCGAGTGCCCGATTTGGATGTGGCCTTAGGAGGCCTAATGATGGGCAAGCATCTCGTGGTTGCCGTCGATCCATCTGGCGAACAGCTCATCGTTAGGGAATATGTAGCATCTGGTCCTAACGATGAGGTTGAAGTTCGGACAGAAACCATAGGACCATGGAATCCAACAAATAATATGTTGGAAAATAAGTGGCTGATGCGCGAAACGAAGAGCTATTCGAAAGATAGAAAATCGTACCTTCGGCAAGACCATCCGTACCTCACAGCATTGAATGATATAGAACGGAGCCTTAGAGACTTGAGACTTCAAAGACCTCTTATCGAAGTTGCTCAAGCGACGGATCAGTCGTTACAGAGTTGGATTCAGAGCGAGATAGA
The DNA here is from genome assembly GCA_049521055.1 of Bathyarchaeia archaeon. Lineage (GTDB taxonomy): Archaea > Thermoproteota > Bathyarchaeia > 40CM-2-53-6 > 40CM-2-53-6 > FEN-987. Next base: position 40,113 of record JBEKPE010000003.1, on the reverse strand, counting down.
CGAGCTCAGATTATTGGTCCAAACACTGTCCTTGCAGGACCAATTATCGAACTGGTTAGGCCCTGTTCATGCTTACGTTGCATACAGTGTCTCTGAATCTGATGGAAGACAGGATGGCATTATAGCTCAAAGGTTCTACGCCTCAATTGCTGATCACATATTCATCAAAAGGCTTGCTGCGAAGGAAGAGAGCGCAAATGCATTATTCGAAAAGGCATTCGGTACACCTACGGAAACAGGACTCCTCGTGGCTGAGTCCATATCGGGATTGGTGTACTTTCTAGCCTCTATACTGGGTGATCCGTATTTCGTGTGACTATGAAATAGCTGGGGGAGCTTGGATCCTGACGAGAAGATTGACGACGTTCAACCTGAAACCATGACTCAGCCGCAACTCGCAGATCGTTTACAAACGATTCCTGTAAGTTAGCACAATACTGAAGACGCTCGATTCGTACAAGGACATCAAGGGAGTGAAATGACTCTTGACCTTGGAACGCTTGGAGACGACGCTCGACAGGAACTTGTAAAGCTGATCAAAAACCGACTTGGCGAAACGCTTTCCAAGACCACTTGGGAACTATGGGGCTCGTCGATAAGGGTATACCTAAGCGCATTTGTGTTCTGGTTCTTCATTGTTAATTGGATCCGCTCGATCGGGTTGCCGAGCTTCAAGGTCGATCAAACGCTTTTCTTGTTTGGAATTCTGCTGCTAACTCTAGTGACTCATCTTCTGGGCAAATTGCTTATCAATAGAACGAAACTGCTCACGATCTTCAGCCTAGCTCTAATGCTTCCCGGTTACTACATACAAGGTTCATTCTTTCAGCGTCTGTACGAAATCTATCAAATTATACCTCTCGCCTCATTAGTATCGATCTCGGTTATTGCTTGTCCCTACACGGCAAGTAGAGCTGTGACAGAGAGACTCGGCAACTCAAGAGTCTCCGGTTTCCGACGAATAGTGACGGATTACACGAATGGCCTCAGCCTCATGATTACTGCATTCCCATCTATACTCGGGGGCGCCATTTTTCTTCTAATTTTGGTATTTTCTTCGGCCCTTGGCAGATCCGTGGTAGCCGTTAAGAAGTATCCCAGTGTCATGTCTCCAGGTGTTGCTGAAGCGCTATTACAAAAATCATGCAAACAATTTGTTCTTGAAGATCAAGCCTTTGGAGGATACCATTACTCCTTTGAGTCTTTATCTCCTCCGTACATCGTTAGGGCCTTTGGAAACTACACAACAGTCGTTCGCATGAGGGGAAGTCTACTACCCATCGAAGAGTATCTCACACCCCATGTCCCCGCGCGGAATGCACCCATAGATGCTGAGTTATCGATTACTTTTCTTTTAGCTGACGGGCAACTCACATCAAAAGTCAGCGACGTTTGGACCTTTCATTATTTATCGACGAGAAAGATCATGCGAAAGGGAGCGATGTGGGGGTTTCCGTCAGATCTTAAGGTGAAATTCAGTGACTATTTTGGAGAGTTGCATCCAAAAAGAATAATCACTTTCGGAAAACGAAATCTATACGATATAGCCTTTCGTCATCCTGCCCGGAAAGATGATCCATACGTGATGAAGGTAGAACATGACGCAACTCCCTTACGTATTCAAGAGAGGACCTATCGGTTTGATCTAGATGTACTGGCAGATCAGGACCTGGAGAATGTCAAGGTTCGCTTGTTATCCAAAGACCGACCGTTTAAGAAGATTACCCCACAGCCGGTATCGTTTGCGGGCACGCGTGCAGAGTTAGTTTTCAATTCCCTACCCAGAAATACTAGGGTAACCATTCTTATCGAATTTGTGGAATGAGTAAGTATGAGCAACCAACTTCGCGCCTGCGAGCTTAGGCCAAAACGACTCAAAATCATTTGGAATTGGCAGGCAGCTGCGGGACCGCTTGTGAGGGTGTTTCCTAGCACAAGCTTCGAGTTAAAAGGAGACCTCAGCGCAATTATCGCGGGGCGCTCCGTGTTTGCAGCCTCGTCGACCGGACCTTCTCCGCTTGATTTCTCTGCTAAAGTTCAGAAGTGTCTCTCAGACGACGATGCGGGGAGCTTCTTCCTATGTGGTTGTCTAGATTACGAGTTCGAAATTCATACATATGATAAAGATGTTCTTGAGATGGTCAAAGCGGTTTTGGACACCACTCGGAACTACCCTGGATTCATACAGAAACTACTTGAAGAAAATACTGACCAGCTTTTGAAGAAGCTGGGATTCAGTTCCGAATAATTGAGATCGGCTTACCAATGTCGACCGCTGAACGGGGATGGGATTGCAACTACGGTACTCGTAGGATTCCCGCCCGAGGCCCTGAACTTTGGGTTCAGAGCCGCTAGAAACCCCAAATGTAGGGAGCTTGAACCTTTAGTTCAAATCCCTCTCCCAGCGCCAAACCTTAGGTTCAGAATCCTGAAATCAGCTATCCTCACTTGCTTGTTCTGTGGCGTTGTCGTTTTGTTCCATGCAGGGCCTGCGCTAATTCCTGTTTTATTATTCTAATTGCGGGTTCTCCGTTTGTGTCTGGATGCCGAAGGCCGGCCAATTCAGGTGGTAGATGGCTCCGGAGTTCAGTTTGCCATTCGAGATCGTTCAAAGGTTCAGGATTTAATCCCTTAATGGTATCCAGACTCCTCGACATTCCGTCAATCAGGCCGAGATAGTAGAACGCCCAGCAGGTTACTCGCTTCAACGCCGTCTCATTAATCTGCGACCCCAAGACACACCGACTAGCCCAGACTATCACCCCTAATTTAGGGACTGTCGGCTTACGTTCTATCATCCACCAATAGTAGAGACAACCCTAAAGAACTGACATTCTCACTTGCTTTGTCGAAAAACATTCTGCCGACTTGTGCCGGACTCATGCCAAGTGATGGATGGACGGTCTTTGCCCCTGTCTCTGCAGGTAGCTTCGGGCCATATTCGCGTGTGTAGACGTGAAGTTGAGAATTTCTAAAGGCCAAATTGGCATCAAAGTGGCTCCGCTGAGAACGCCTATACCCTTCTAGAGCTCGCGGCAATCAAGGGTTAAAAAAGGTCTACAGCCAGCAGTCTCATTTGACAAATCCTTGAGTACCTCGATGGTCACCTGTGGTCATCAGATGGTACATCAGAACAGCCGAGGGCTGACGCTTTGCTTGGTACGTTAACAGTTGTCGTTGTATCTTCTCAGGCTCCGGTCCCTGCACTGATCAACATTGAAGCGTCTTTCATTTGCCGTTCTTCCGTTTCTCATCGCGATCGTCCTACTGTCATCAATCATGCCGGGGTTGAGTGTTGCGGTGTATGCAGCCTCTTCATATCAAACCGCTAACCAACCGTTGCAGGTTTGGTTCGATTCCCCCACAGCCATTACTTCGGGTCCTTGCGCATACCAGCTCGATGTTCACGCGCAGACATCAAGTGGGTTGTGGATTACGAATTTGCATTGGGATTTCGGGGACGGGTCAACGCTGGATTTACCCTTCTCAGCGGAGAGTTTGGTTAGCGACGTACGTACGCACATTTTCGCGGCTGCTGGAACATACTCAGTGAGCGTCGTAGCCTACGACAGCGGCGGGAACACTGGAAGCGCCAACCAGACGTTGTCGAATGTCACACCCGGCAGCTGCGATCCAGGAGTTGGCGACCCATTCTTCCTCCCTTCGTCACCTACAGTATCTGGCCCGACGATTGCTCAGACGAACAGCTTGACCTTGCAGTCAGGAAGTAATCTGTACCTTTACGGTTTTGTTACGGGGGGCCGGCTTGCAAGTATGCCATTCGCGTACGGTTCGTATCAATCAGCCACAAATGCTGCGGGGAACATAGTAGCTGGGTTAGCTTATACCCCTAGTGATGCAAACTCGTTTTCAACGCAAACCTCGTCTTATTCGACAGGAGGAATTGGGGTTTCGGGTTACTTGGGTCAAGTGATCCCCTATTTCAACAGTAATACGTCACCGGGTGCATCCAGCGTGTCGGTGAATTTCCAAGTTTCTACATCCAATAGTTTGGTTGTTGTATTTGCTCTAGGAGGAGACGAGCAATGTCTGGCTGTTAGTGGGCTTACAGGGTTTATCCAGGATGCAACTAACCAAGGGACGAGATCAAATGCTATCACGATCGGTCACGCCGTTCTGGGACAAGGAAACTACAATGTGAAAGAAACCACTTCGCAGTGTATCACCGGTCAGAATACCAATAATGCGGCTGATTTGATTGGGGTATTCGTGTTCCAACCTACGACCGGCACAACTTCAACTTCGACTTCACTAACTGTGGGGTTCAAAGTTGTTGACGTCTCGGGCAACCCAATTGCCGATGCTTCACTCGTGGATACTGGTAACCCATCTATTTCATGTACGACTGACCCAACTGGTTCCTGCTCAGTGAACCTGCCGAATCCCAGCAGTTACACTTTCTCGGTATCAGCCACGGGATATCAAACCAAAACTCAAGTGCTTAACCTGGCAGGGGGAGGAACCGTAACGCTCACTCTAATTCAAAGCCAAAGTTCGACCAATGTATGCACACAGGGTGCAACTATCCCGATAACTCCAGAACCACTTATTCCGGGTGCGTCAGGAACAGCTACTGTTACGGGAGCACTGTCTGGATTTTCTGTGAAATACTTTGTTTGCGGGCCGACTTCTGTGACAACACAGCAGTGGGGAGAATACACGATCCTAATCCAATTGTGGAAGGGCAATCAGTTGGGTATGTTTTACCCAGCTACATCGATAACGTCGGGAACTATCCTCCTGTCCTTAGATAGACGTCAGGGACCAGATCTAGGTGGGGTGCGATACGAGGGATATTACTATTATCCGCCGCCGGAACTCGGCACCAGCGGTTGGCAGCAAATAGATATTACGAGCGTGAAGAATCAACAGGAAATAGACCAAACCGCACTTTATGGAATCATAGGTTTAGTCCCGGGAATTGGAACTGCGGCTGGCTTTTACGAAACAATGGCGGGGCTTCTAGGAATCACTGGACCTACCCCACCACAGCCACCTAGCGAATTCACAACACCAAACGTCTACTCCGTCTCTGAATTTCCAATTATGGTAAACAGCAACGGAGTGGAGCAATATCGCGTTGTGTTCGATCTTAATCCGCATGAGTCCGGCAGCACCGAGGTACACTTGTGGTCATGGATCGAAGTTGCTGGGTTTTCTTTTGGTAGTTCAAGTGCGAGCTTTGAGACAGACTTCGCGATACAGGGACAATAGATGAAAGAACTCCAAGAGGTTAATCGGCTCGACATCCACTTGTGAGATTGTGAACCTTTAGTTCAGCTCCCTCTCCTGGCGCCATATCTTTAGTTCAGAATAGTTACTTCAAGGACATCTGGGTTACCTACCGTAGCCTATCATCCACTAGGGCATTAACTTGCTAAAACCTCACGAAAACCAGACTCTAGACCAGACTAGACTACGACCGCAGTAACATGTTTTTTGTTTCAGGAACACAATTTGCAATATCAATTTGGTAACGCAATCAATTTAGCGACGTTTTGCATGAGTCTCCGCACAGAAATCTTGAGGGCGGTTAGCCGTTGATTAGTAGAAACGGCTACGTGACATTCGTGGTGTCGGTCTTGACTCTCCTTCTTCTACTTACTTTCAAGACGGCAAACGCCCAAGATTCTCTCTCCATAACATTAACATGCAGTCCACTAAGTGGTCCAGCACCCTTCAGTCCATCCTGTCAATTTAGCTACAGAAACTCTGTGGGCACGGTAATGATCTTGGTTTACTGGGGAGATGGCTCGTCGAATGATCTGACTAATTGCGGTTACAATTGTCCAGGTCACAGTTACGCACTTGCTGGAACTTATACGATTTCAATTTCAATCACAGATGGCACTGGAAGAACTGCAACAGATTCAGAGACCATTACAGTCTATTCAGCTCTCTCGATAACGCTCACGGTCAGTCCTCTTAGCGGATCAGCGCCTTTCAGCCCATCTTACCACTACAGTTACGATGGCGCTGTTGGACCGGTGAGTGTTGTAATCTACTGGGGGGACACCTCATCTAATGATGTGACTTCTTGTGGTCAGAGCTGTCCGCGCCACACTTACACGATGACTGGGACATACACCATTGTTATTTCAATCACGGACAGCACCGGGCGAACTGCTACCGACTCGAAAACCATCACAGTCTATTCAGCCCCGCCTCAGACGACCTATAGTCTTCAGGTTGGGGCTTCGGGAGATGATGCCTCAGTGGGCAATACGGGCGTTGGCGCTGAAATACGCACTCACAGCTACAACGTCGTTGCGCCCGATCTGAGCAATTCTTTCTGGGTAGGCGACAATTTACAAAATGGGGCTTTCATTCAGTTTGGCTATCAGCTTTTCAGCCCTGGTTACTATTGTTTGTACGGGCAGACCGTAGGAGCCAGCACGAACTGTTTGGGCTCTTCCGTTACGATCGGCTACGGCAATGCGCGTTGGTTCTGGCAATATTGGCCAATTGCAAACGTAACTAATTTCTATACTGGCATCGGGCCTGCAAATTCGGCCGGGCCGGATGGTTCTTGGCATCTTTATCAGATTTGGCCAAATGTCGCGAACGGATGGGATTTCGTTCTTGACGGACAAACAGTATCCTCCAACGATTTCCAAGTGACGAAATCCAAAGATGCAGCGTACTTTGTGGCAGAAGAGGTAACTACCTCGACTTCGGCGAGTGGAAGTCTGGGCCCGGTCGAATTTAGAAATCTTACATATTGGACGACTTACGGCTGGCAACAGGTAACGTCTCTCACTGCAATCTCAGGATGCGGGATATTCCCTGGTCTCTGCCCAAGCATCCCCTACGGCGTATCAGTGATAGGACCCAACGACATCATGGCAGGAACCGGAGAACAACTTAGAAAACAAAACGAACTACTTTGGCCGTCGCAGCTGACGTTGATTCAATCACAAACGGGAGGATTGCAATACATCTCTGGTCTCCAGTCGCTAACCTACAGCCAATCAGAGACAACACAATCGCTACCTATGGAGACTAGCACTTACGTGGAGCCTCCTATGGCATTCGTTCCTCAAGGTCCGTGGGGTTTAGCCGTTATTGGCGTAATACTTGTACTAGCGATCGTTTTTGGTTACAACATCGGTAAGCGACGTTCACGCGCGTTAAAGCAGACTTGACTACGGCAGTAACATACTCCAGTGATATGCCTGATGGGTGCGTTTCCTCCATCAATCCACCAGCAGAGGAGAAAAAGGAACGATACCACTACCCGACCACCGATCTTGTGTAAGTATACCCGTGTACAAACAATACTTACACCTGCCACGACCCAGGCTCCAGCAGCCAATGCCAGTCTGTCAGGAAAAATGGGAATTGGACATCATTTTCGGCTCCCATCCCCGGCTCCAAACTTTGGGTCCAAAACTCTTACATCTTCTAAGAGTCCTCAGCGTCGCCCCGGCCGTCGAGACAGTTTGAACAGAACCCTCGAAGCCCTCGATTACGGTCAGCGGATGGGCTGGCACGCAGGCGGCACGGGAGAAGCCGTTCCTATCTAGCTCAAGTAAACAGTCCACGTCAAGTACTGAGTGCGCGTTTAATCTTCTTGGGGTCTATGCCTCTCCTTACGGAGTATCTGAGTCGGCCTTTCTCGTCTGCTGTTAGATCGATTCTTAGTGCCCAGTTTGGCGGCGCCGTTCCGCGAGTGAACACTTCCTCGGCCATTCTCAGTTCCTCACGGAAACGGTTCAGGTGTGCTTTGGTCGCCTTTTCCTGTAACTCGTCGAATCGGTGTCCCAGCAGATTCCTGACCTGAGGTTCTAAGTCTGGGTTGCTCGTAGTGGCCCTGAACTGCCCTAGCTCGGTCAGCCTGTAATACTCGACCCGTAGGCCTACGCGGGATCTGGCTGTTGAGGTAACTTCTATCCAACCTACCCGTCTCAAATGATCGACCATGTTGTAAACGGTCCCCTTACTGAGTTTCGAGCGCTTCTCGATTTGGTACTTGTTCAGCGGCTCTTCCGATTCACAAAGTACCCTCATGAACTTCGCCATCAGGACTACCCTAGGTGTTCGGCGCATATAGGTCACATTCATTATAAGTATCGTCCCTATGACCTATATAATCGTTGTAAACTATAGGCACAGACTTGTGGAGCGAATAACTTTGCCTTCGAAAGGAAGTCCTCAGCTTGTCACTCGTTTCGATGAGATTACGCGGCAGGGGTTGCGGGCTTACGCTGTTGCCGATTCGAAAACGGTCTCTGAACTTGTCCGGTTAATTATCAAGGGGTGGGTGACCGATGAACCCTACCCAAAGTTGGGTAAGGGTGTATCCCAGTCGCCCGGGGGGGTGTATCCCACCCTACACCACATGGACAGTCTCGTGAAGGAACTTGAACTCCACATCTACGGAGTGCGAATTGCCGCAAGCGTAGACGTCCAAGCTGAACGTGAGGAACTCTACCGCACCGCCCTCGGGATTCTAAGAGATGCTGTGAAGCTGAGTGAGAATGAAGAGTTAGCGAGAAAGGCAGGGGCCCGAATGACAGCCATGCAAGTCGCCACCCAAGCCTCACTCTCAGCCCAATGCGTCCTACGTGACTACCAACGCGGCGACATCACCGCACTTGTGGACCAGCTGGTGAAAACCAACGAGCTTCTCAAAACGAAGCTTAGAGAATTTGAGGAAGGAACAAGCAAGCCTACTCAAGCAAGCTGAAGACGCCGAGGCAGCCATCCAGCTCACGGGTCCTGAAAAACAACCTACAACATGGAATGCTAAGGACTACGAAGATAACCCCGTTGAGTTCGGGATCAAGATCCTAGGCTTTAACCCCACATCATACCAGGCCAAACTTCTCGAGGATAAAGGCAAGCGGATAGTGGTGGTATGGCCCAGGCAATCCGGAAAAACAACCACACTCGCAGTCCGCATGATCTGGTACGCATCCACCCACCCCGGCACCACCAGCCTCATCGTGGCCCCGGGCCGCCGCCAATCCATGATCGTTATGGACAGGATCCACCGTTTCCTCCTCTCAATCAACAAACCGCTGCGCCGCCTGATCGTTGCGAAGATGCAGCGGACCGTTATCTGGTTCCGGGAAGGATCGCAGATTGTTGCGTTACCCAACAACCCCAATCTCCTGAGAGGTTATACTGCCAGCAACGTGCTCACCGACGAAGCAGCCTTCTTTCGTGAAGACGAACTCGTCTTCTACAGTGTCCTCTTCCCCATGCTGCAGACAACCGATGGCACTCTGATCGCAAGTAGCACGCCCTGGGGCAAGGATTCAGTCTTCTACAAGTTCACCCAGGAACAAGCCTTCAGCAAACAATGGGTGAAAATCAAAGACGTCGTAGACGCCGGCCTCACGACGCAGAAGTTCGTCGACGAGATGAAGCAACGAACCCCCAGCGAACGGTTCCGCCGAGAATACCTAGCCGAATTCGTTGAGGACGAGTTAGTCTACTTCACGCAGAAACTAATCGCCCAATGTATCGCCAGCGACCTCGCCCCAATCACCGACGACTGGACAAAGCACGTAGTCGCCCCGGCGGGACGATATTTTGTTGGAGTCGACTTCGGTAAGAAAGTTGACTTCTCGGTCATAGCGATCGTTCGTTGGAACACCAAGGAGAAAGCGGCCGAGCTCGTAGGTATGGTTCGCTTTCCCCTCGAGACACCATACGCCACAGTAATCGGCTACGTGAAGGTGATCTGCGACAAACTCCAACGCGTCGAGAAAGTGCTCGTCGACCGAACCGGTGTGGGCGAATACATAACCGAGGAAATGAAGAACGTACACATCAAGAGCATCATCGAGGGCGTAATGCTCACGGTCCCGTCCAAGCAAGAGATTCTTGGTTACATGAAGAACATTATGGAAACCGAAAGCCTCGGCCTCTACCTCGACCAAGACCTCATCGCCCAAATCAACGTGGAACACTACGAACTCACCAAAAGCGGCCAAATCCAATTCAGCCATCCGGATGGAACTCACGATGATGAGCTCTGGGCACTTGCATTAGCCGTGTACTCGACGCGCACGCCTGACACCAGCTGGATGGGCATCGGATTCGGAGTACCGAAAAGTTGAGTCTCATCACACCAAGTGTGCAGCGTGTACCTCGCACACAGGCCACATCACATGTACGTTGTTCAGATTGCGGCTGCCGGCTACGACCTGAGAACGTTCACCCCCTAAGCGACCTACCTTACTGCGCTCCCTGCGAGGGACGGCTACTCAAATGAGAAACCCAATCATGAGGGAGTTTCTACACCCTTCTACAATTGCGCTGCAACATACAGCCTCAGAAAATTCGCCACGATTAACGGCCGGTTAATTCCGTAAAGGGACGGAACAGTCACTCGTGTTAGCATGCGAAATAGTGAAGAGCGGTCCCTGCGGGAAAAAGGAGGGAAATTTACGGTTTATGCTTGGTGGTATCTAAATTGCCGCGCCACAGTGGGGACAAACGCGTCCTTGAGAGAATTGAGGCGCCGCGTAGTATGGGTATGGCGAGTAGTTCGCAGCCGGGTAGGGATAGTACATGGGTCTGCTGTAGTAGTAGGCAGCTGCTCCGACTCCAAGTCCTAAAGCTCCCCCAACTAACCCCGCCGCCAAAAGACCACCGACGATAGGTAGGAAGAACGGCACAAGTTTCACCTTTCAATCAAGAACGCCATTCTATGCATATAAGAATTTACGCAATATACACAACTTTTCGCTTCCCCCAATCGTCTCATGTACGAAGCTTTCTCAGTACGAAACTCAAGCATAGGAAAAATTCAATATTCTGAACGGGTTCAGAATTAGTGAGGTAGGATGAGTCCTGCCGTCACCTTCTTGGTCGCCTAACTATTGCCAGTGCTCACGTCAAAGCACATGAGAAAGTTAGATCGCGCGTCCTGATGGGTCCCGAATCGTTTCAGGGAGGGATCTGCATCATCGTTGAGAGAAGCAGGATCAGTAGCATTAATGTTAGATTCGCAGCTGAAATGATTCTGCTCCTCTTCCGTAGCGCCTTGAGCTCGTCCAATTTCGCCTCTTTAGCAAGTCGAATGATTCTCTTTCCGAAGTATACGTTATGAACATAGATGAGTGCCAGAAGAAGCGTAACGAGAATTGCTTTCGCCAATAGGAGTGTTCCGGGGTATTCGAGGAGGCCATTTGCTGATGGAAGGTACCATGTGGCGTTGTACAATCCGGTGATCACCAAGACAACTATGATAGGGTTAGTCAGGTTACCGAAGCTTCTAGCGATCTTCCCAACGATTCTCGTTCTCTCCGATTCGTCGCTAGAAACGAGATGTGAAGCGGGAACGATGACCAACCACATGAAGAATGAACCGCCCACGAATAGAACCGCACTGAACAGATGAACCCAAAGCACTATGACATTCAAGAATTGCGTTACAGACAACTTTCAACCTAACCTTACGTGTTCTCGGCGGTTTCGTTTCAGCTGATTGTGTCTGAAACAGTTGAGGGTGTGGTCGTTTGTCATTCCAACGGCTTGCATGAACGAATAACAAATTGTTGAGCCAACAAACTTGAATCCGCGCATTACCATGTCGGAGCTCATCGCGTCAGATTCCCTTGTCTTCGCCGGAATAGCTGACATCGACCTAAACCGATGTTCAATCGGGCTGCCACCGACAAACCTCCAAACGTAACTGTCGAAGGTTCCGAATTCCTTCTGTACGTCTAGGAACTGCCGGGCGTTGGTTATTGCGGCCGATATTTTGAGGCGGTTACGGATAATTCCCCGGTTGGTTAGCAGATGCCTGGCATCGGAGCTCGAATATTTCGCAACTTTCCTTGGATCGAATCCGTGAAAAGCAAGTCGGAATGACTCCCGTTTCCTGAGTATGGTCAGCCAGCTAAGTCCTGCTTGTGCTCCTTCGAGTGTGAGAAATTCGAACAGTTTGAGGTCGTCATGTACGGGGACGCCCCACTCTTTGTCATGATATTCCCTAAGTAGAGGGTCATTCCGCGCCCAGGCGCATCTTTTCAGAACGTCGCTCAGGTCGATTTCCCTTCGGAGGTATCTGGCATGTTACCAGTTGAGTAGTTCTAGCCAGATTCCGTCGGGGTCTTTCACGTAGGCCTCGGTGACTCCTTTGGCTTCAGAAAGTGAGACGGCTACTTCGACTCCCTTGGAAATGAGTTTCGCCAGGGCAGCTTTCACGTTGCCTACGCCGAACGCGAGGTGGTCTAACGCGTCTCCTCGTCGGTACTTAGAATAGTATTTGCTTCGTGATGGGTACCAGTTTAACTCGAGTTCTTGCGTGGATCCGGGGCTTCTTAGCGCCACATATTTGCCGCCGTGAGGCATTGTTCCTCGTCTCGTTACTCGCATTCTCATGACTTTTCTGTAGAAGTTGGTTGATTTCTTCAGATCCCTTACGCGTATTCCGGCGTAGACCAGGCGGTATCTCTTTGGGATACGCGTCTCATCTACTATCTAGTTCACCGCGTCCGATCGTCATTTCGCTTGTTTGTAGGCGTCTGCAAGTTGCCATATCCAGAAGATTATTGCGTATGCACTCAACGGAAGCTTATACCACCAAAACGCCCCCGCAGCAAATGATACGAAAAGGGTCTGCGAAATCAAAGCTAAGGTTCCAACCACTATCCCGGCCACCAGGATTGTTGCGCCACGCTCCTGCTTACCACCATAGATCTGCCCTAGGCCTGGAACAAGCAAAGAGAGAATAGCCGCCAAAACCGGTTGACGCTTACCCCTACGAGACATCTAGAATCACTATAACATAACTTCATCATTGCAGGGCTTAAACGTTTTCGCGGCCCCGTGCCACTGGAGGTTTGCCGGCTTATGCCAGGTATTTCTCTTGCAGATAATTGATCAGCCATTGTGGGTTGTACTGCTCGCCGAACAGCCTGTTCTGCAATTCCTTGGGGGAGTATATTGCGCCGTGTCTGTGGATCTTCTCCTTCAACCAGTCCTTTACTTTCCCAAACTCACCTTTCGCAACCGTAGCGTTCAGATCCATATCTTTCCGAATACGGTTGTAGAACATTCCAGCGATGACGTTTCCTAGAGAGTAAGTGGCAAAGTATCCGAACATGCCTCCGCTCCAATGAACATCTTGAAGGATTCCCTCAGCGTCTGTCTTGGGTCGGACGCCTACGTATTTCTCCATCATGTCTTTCCATAGCGAAGGGGCTTCCGACACTTGGATTTCTCCGCCGATCAATTTCTTCTCCAACTCGTACCGGAGCATGATGTGGAAGTTGTAAGTCAATTCATCCGCCTCGACCCTGATGAGGCTACGTTTCACTGAGTTAACGTACCGATAGATTTGATCCTCGTTGTATTTCGCGACGAAGGGGAGGTTCGATTTCAAGGTCGGGTAGACTAATCTTACGAATTCTCTACTTCTTCCGATGAAGTTCTCCCAGAATCTTGATTGGGACTCGTGCACTCCTAATGAGGTGGCTCTGGAGAGGGGGGTGTAGTTGAGCGACGGGTCAACTTGTAAGTCATAGATCGCGTGTCCAGATTCATGCACCGTCGAATAGAGGGAAGATTTGAAGTCCTTCCCCTCGTAACGCGTCGTTATCCTTACGTCCTCGACGGACATGCTTGCTGTGAAGGGGTGTGTTGAGATATCCATCCTGAATGTTTTTTCAGGCATTTGTAGTAGCTTCAAGACGTCTTCGTTCACTCGTTTCATTGCAGCCTCTTCGTAGCTCATTTCTTCGAGCGGGTGAGTGCTCGGGAACTTACCGGCTGCTAGAACCTTATCCAATATTCCTTTCAGAGGGGGAGTGAGTGTAGAAAATATTCTGTCTACGTCTTTGGTCGTTAACCCTTCCTCGAACCTGTCCATCAATGCATTGTAGGGGTGTCCCTCGTAACCGAGTTTCTCTGCTTCCTGTCTCTTCAAACCAACCATTTTTTCCAGATACGGTTCAAACATTGAAAAGTCGGATTTCTTCCTGGCCTCTCGCCAGACTACAGTGCCCTCGATTCCGGTTCTGAGAATATCTTCCAGTAGTTTTGGGGGGACTTTCAAGTAATAATCGAGGTCGTGTCTTAGTACCCTTACGAAGCCTTTTTCGTAGTCGTTAAGCCCAGACGATTTTTCTGCCTTTTGCGCTAGGTCAACTAGGTGGGTCATGCGCTCCTGTCTTATCAGCTGGGTTTGGGCGAGTGCGAAGCCTCTCTGTTCAGAGGACCCGGAAGGCATGTAGGTTTCCGTGTCCCAGTCAAGGAGTGCACTTACACTGTCGAGTGCCCATAGCGGCTTATACTTCTCGGCGATCTCCATTATGGTCTGGTTCTGAGACATGGGGTTGAAACGAGGCATAGGACGATATATAATTGTAGTGCGACAACTCCCACCTGTCTCACGCTCTTATCAAATGTTAGGATTGATCATGAGTTCGAATATTCTCAAATACGCACGAGCGATTGAAAATCGACCAATTGATGTTTGTGTTTGTCAACAATTTACTGTACGCGATGGGGCAAAGAATAATTCATCGCCTCGCCTCACAACGCTGATGACGCATGAAGATCGTGGCAGGAGTATCGAGTTCTCATGAGTATGCAAACCTGTTCCTGTGGAAGTGGAAAAAAGCCAATAGGTTTCTGTGTCGAGTGTCAAAGAAGTTACTGTAATGAATGCAAGTTTGTCCACCTCTACACACCTCCGCCTATGAACGTCGGTGACTTGCTCTACGCGAGCATAAACAAAAGTCATTGAATCTTAAAGACGGTCAACGGTGGCAAATGCAAATTGATCCAAAAGCCGCGCCTGGTTTACGATGGGATCTGCAACTTTTGCACTGGCGCGGTTCGATTCCTCAACCTAATTGATCGCAGCAAAACTTTCGAATATGAGCCGTTCCAAGAACTTGACCCTCGTGTGAGAAGAAAGTATGGGCTCAGCGATCGGGAGTTTCAAGGTCGGATGCATCTGATCCGAGGGGACGGTTCACTAATGAGCGGGGCAGCTGCAATCACAGAAACCTGCAAATTCCTTGCCCCCTTTAAACTCGTGTGCAGAATATTCAGCACTTCATTGGCCGAGAGAATCTACGACTTCATTGCCAGTAGGCGTTACTCGCTATTCGGTTGTAGGGAATCATGCTTTGTGATAAGAGAGGGTAAGACCTCAAGAATCAGAGCGCATTGAAAACTAACGGAATTGCATCCGGATCTGAGACGAAGAGTTTTCCGGGTTCGTCGCTCTGTGTGCTCAAATTTCCTCCGAGTCTAGAGGAGAGTTCGTTCAGGTTTGCTTGCGGAATGTTGAGAACGAAGTACTCCAAGCCCAGCCAAGATTTCTGCGATCTCGGTCCGCCTAGGCTCTCCCATGTGTTCATGCCAATGTGGTGATGGTACCCATCAACTGACAGGAAAGCCGCGCTTCCCAAATAGCTCATCAATTCTAGCCCCAAAATGTTCCTGTAGAATGTTATCGAAGTCTGCAGGTCGGTAACCTTCAAGTGCACATGGCCGACTCGGGTTCCCTCAACGATTCCAGTCAACTTATCATCTGCTTCCTTCGGCAATTCTTTGATGACTGACTCCAAGTCCAAGGGTTGAGTTGCCATCTGAACTTCGCCATCATCAAATTTCCATTCGCTTCTCGGCCTATCAGCGTAGATCTCGATTCCGTTGCCTTCGGGATCGCTCAAATAGAGCGCCTCGCTGACATTGTGATCGGCGTAACCGTCGAAGACGACGCCATTGTTTCCGAGCGAAAGGTATGCTGCGGCTAGGCTCTTTCGGTCTGGGACGAGGAGGGCGTAGTGATATAGGCCAGCCGCGTCTGCAGGGGATTTCAACGCCTTCTCATCGTGATTGAGAATTAGAATTGGTTGCTCGGATCGTCCACAGGCGAGTGCCGTGAAGTTTCCTTCATGTTGGATTACTTTGAGTCCGCACTCTTTCTCATAGAATGAGAGCATCATTTCCAGGTCATTTACTCTCAAGCAAATGGGACCCAGTTTCAGCCCGGGGCCGAGTTTGAAATCGAGTTGGGACAACGATCCAGCCTGCGATATGCCATCGCGAGGCTTGGATTTAAGTCGAGAAGTGTCCTTGTTAGAATATTTGGCCGCTTTTAGTGAATATCGGTTAGATCGGCTTGATTGCTTTTCTCAGTCTCTTTGTCTGGGCCATGTTTACGACCTTTAGATATCCCTTCTCATCTGGCTTCAGTTCGCGGAGCTCTATGTACCCGGCCTTCTCAGCGTTTTTCAGCAGTTCAAGCCCCTTTTCGGTTCTTGCGATGACGGTGGAATAGCCGTTAGGGCATCCTATTCCACCTACTGAGACATCTGAGTATTCTGCAGTGAAATCTTCGCAATGTTTACAACTGTTTCTTACGAATGCATCGACCTCTCTCAGGGGCACGTGAAGCAGCTCATTCTCTCCAGACCAGGCGATGAAGGAGCCTTTCTTTATTCCCATTCTAGTTACCGAGAGTGGATCGATCCCTTTGCCCACAAGATAGGTTTGGACGAGTGGGTCGTATGCGTAGCTTTCCATGCAGAACAAGCCTATCGACAGCGTCATTGCCTGCGCTAACCGGATATTGCCAAGTGGTGAAGTCTGAATTCTTCTTACCGCTTTGATTTGGCATGGCGTTCCTACGAGGCCGACCTTGGTTTTCTGGTACTCATCGACTGCTGACCGCACGCCGAGTAGCGTTGGACTAACTGTGTACTTCGTTCCAGCACCCTTAACCAAGTCGTCATACTTCGTCGCAACTTCCGGCTTTGCCCGCCATTTCGAATCCCTACCCGCCACAACAGCGGCATCAATCAACTTACTCTCCAAGGCGTAGGCGAGAAGGGCAGTGACAACGCCTCCGTCTTGAGCCCGGCTAAGAATCTCATTCTTAGTTGCCTTGCCAACGAATGTTCCACGCGAGATTCCAAGGGGTTCATCGGGACGTCTGATTCGACTATGTAGGAGCATTTCAACGTCGTCACTCGAGAATTCTACGTTAGGGCATTGATAGTAGCAGATCTCGCAGAGAGCACACGCCCCGACGAGTGTTGGTTGTTCCCCTGAAGGCCAAAGTACGTTAATGGGGCATGCGGCCATGCAGGCACCACAGAAACTACACATGTTAGAGCGAATCACCTGAGTCATCAGGCTACCGAAGAGTTTTGGTTTGTCAAGCATCGTGGATCGACTCGTAAAGCTCCTTTTCATTCGCGAGCGGACACGGATGAGTGAGGAAATGGCTTTTGGTTGCTTTCCAGCTATGGGGTACAGCAGAAGCCATTTGCTACTAAACAGACGCGACCCTACCTAACGCGATAGAATATTCAGTATATTCTTCGAAAGCTTGCGCAGATCATACCAAAATACGTAGGAACATCGTAGGAGACGATCTCCGATTTCAGCTGAATCTCATCAGCTATTCCGGCAAGCATGGCCATCTGCCACAGGCTATCAGGCTTTGCCGCGCTAACTAAATCCTGTTTGAAAGTCATGACGGCGTCCATTCGGTTGTTCATCAAGGCATCCAAGACCATTTTGTCATAGTACTTCGCTTGTCTGCTGAAACCGTAGGGGCCAGTGTGTTTGTGCGCGTGTGCTTGGTCAGCGCTCGCGACAAACACTATTCTTTTTGCACGGTCGGTTTCTGCTTGTTTCGCAATCATTTGGCCAAATTCAAAGTTCTTCGACAACGGGATCTCGCGTGATGGCGTTACTATAACAATTCTAGGTCTTCTTCTGCATCGGGGCATCATAAACCATAGGGGAACCAGAGTTCCCCAATCCATAGGCATATCCGAAGTGACCCCTTCGGTAGTTCCATAGTGCGCCCCGACGACAGGCAGATGACTTCTAGCCGAACGTTCAAGCAGTTGCTTCGCGAATTTCACGTCGCATTTGGCTTTGAGGCTCACCGTTTTCTTATTTCGCGGAGATGCTTGCAGAATTCCAGTGGAATTCTCGGATAGTACAATTGCAATTTTGCCACACAGTCTAAGGTTGTGCGGAGTCGCTAAAACAATCGTGTCTGGCCTCGCTTTGCCTATATCTGAAGCGAGCCTACGTAGTCCGTCACGTGTTTTGCGAAACTTATTCGCCGCGGCCTTAGGGGCAAGTTGCCCGATAGTTTCACTGCCGTGTGGTGCAATGCATGCATACACTAAAGTCATGTTTGTTGCCTACAGATCCCATGTTGAATTGATCAGGTCTGCGAAAAAGTTAGCGGAGGGGCCTGCTTCGTTCCATCGAACTCAACGGAAGTCACAGACAATTAGCTCAGCCAATCTTCGTGCTACCTGCTTTATCGTATGGTTAGGAGGGCTGAGACTGTGCGCAGGCTGCAAGGTTACTTTGAAACCTTATCGAGTGCCAAGAGTTGTGGCCTCGTTGGTTGTCATATCCTCGAAGAAATGAACTTGGAGTGCTGGTCTACCTAGTCGAGGGAGGCCTGGAGTTGGTGTTTAGTTCTGCAGCAAGTTGCTGGATTTGGTCCCAAGCGAGTTGGGGGACATCGATTCCCTCTTTTAGGCGTTTTTCGCGATTTTTCCACTCGTATTCTCCTGGAACCTGCACCTCACTGTATTGGAACTCTGGGTTGACTGGTACGCTGTGGACTTTCTTGAACAGCGAATCCATTCTATTCTTGAACTGTTGGAGTGGTGTGAATCTCTTGATATCGAGAGCAATGACGAGAAGGCCATTCTCGTGCAGGTGAGCGTCCTCGTCATCGATGGATCCTCCACCAGGCAATATTCCTCCGAGAATCTCCATCAAGATTGAGAGACAGTAACCCTTGTGTCCGTCTCTGGCTCCAAAGCTGAGTAACCTGCCATTTTCTCCAACCGAACCATTTCGTAAGGAGAAGTCAAGGGGGTCATCGGTATCATGCCCATCATTGTCAACAATCCAGCCGAGAGGAATCTTCTCTTCATTCAAGGCCGCCACTCCCACCTTTCCTTCAGCCACAGCGGAGGTAGCGAAATCCAGTAGGAACGGTTTCTGTTGGCCCGCGGGGGCTGCGACTGAGATAGGGTTCGTTCCGAAGACGCGCGACGCTCCGCCAAATGGTTGGACAACTGGGTCAACTACGTTAACCATCAAGAACCCGATCATGTCAGTTTCAGCCGCAAGCATCGTATAGGCTCCAAGTCGTCCGACATGATTGCAGTGAATGGCTCCGACAGCGCTGATCGAGGTCCTCTTCGCCTTCTCGATTGCTAGCCGCATTGATTTGGTGGCGGTTACCTGCCCGAAGGTCCAATGCCCATCAATAATCGCTGTGCTCGGAGTCTCGTTGGTTACTTCGGGTCTTGCCGTTGGATCAATAATTCCATTCTTGATTCTTTCAGCGTAACGGGTGATGTACTGGATTCCATGCGAGTCGTGACCTACAAGGTTAGCTTCGATGAGCATGTCGACAACTAGTTCAGCGTACTCGCAGGGGGCACCTAGACGAGTGAATATGGTCACTCCAGTTTCTCTTAGTTCATTGGCTGGAATTCTTGGCACCGTCTGATTCCTCACAGAACCGGAAGGTTCAGCTCGAAAACGTATAAGGTCACTGAAAGAGACCCGTCACGTGACACAGATGTATTGGCCACGTCATCTTGTGGAACTTGGATAGTGCCAAGAATCGTTTGCGATTCGATGCTAGCTGCTTTTCAAGTCGTAGAATTGACGCTACCAAGAATAGATATCTTAATCGTTCTGATCCGCGAGGCACGCGCAAATTGCTCGATGGTTTCGTTGCCGTGTTGTGCATACACTAAGGTCATGTCTGCTGCCTAGCCGAAGCTGTACAGATTATCGGAAGGAGGCCAAAATGCTCTTAATATCCGAGCTTGAGCCAGGCGGGATTTTTACCCGTTCTTGTTGTGTGGGCCGGTCCTGGTTGAGGATGACGCCTATCGGGATTCTGTCCTCCCTTTCAACCAATTTCCAGGCCGCTTCGAGGTCTGTAGCGTCATGTTCTGGGCCTATCTCAGATATTTTCGCTGTGTACTCCTTCCACGTGTCGTGAAACGTGGGGCATGGATTCAGCACGTGTATGAGAGCGAAACCTTTGTGCTTGATGCCTTCTGCGATGATATGCGCTAGGTGGTTTGGTTTGCCGGGAAAGCCCCGTGCAAGGAATGAGACATGATACGCAAGCGCGAGTTGGCTGATGTCAATCGGGTCGTCCGGGTTTCCGGCGGGCGACGCTTTCGTTCTCAAACCTAGAGCGGTCGTGGGGGATGGCTGGCCTTTCGTCTGTGCAAAGATTCCATTATCGAGCACTATGTACGCTAGGTCAGGGTTTCTCCTCGCAGCATGCGGAATGTGTCCTCCGCCTATAGCGAACGCGTCTCCATCCCCAGAAATTCCGACTATGCTCAGTGCAGGCTTTGCCATGCTGATTCCTTGGGCTATGGGGAGCACTCTTCCATGAAGGGTGTGAAATCCGTATGTCCTGAAGCCATGCGGGAATCGGCCGTTGCATCCGATACCAGAGACGATCACCACCTGTTCGGGCCGCAACGCAAGTTCATGGAACGCCATCTCGACTGATTTGAGAACCCCATAGTCTCCGCAGCCCGGACACCAAGTAGGGTTATAATCTGACCTGTATTCGCTTACATTTGGCGTCGTCAACCTATGACAGCTCCTCTATTTTCCGCAATATCTCTCCTGGCGTGAAGGGTGTGCCTTCTGTCTTTGTCAGGGTAATTGGTTCGATCGCGAAACTCATACGTAGGAGGTTGGCGAATTGCGAAGTATAGTTCAGTTCAGGGACCAGGACGTGGTCTACGGATTCGAGAAAGGTGCATATCCTCTTTCTGGGGAGTGGGCTAAGCATTTTGCATTGCAACCATTTGACTCGAATGAGTTTCTTTTTCGCTTTGAGAACAGCTTCATGGATTGCTCCCTGAGTGGAACCCCATCCCATCACAGCGAGCTTAGCTTCATCGTCGTCGACTATCGTGAAGTTGAGTGGGTCGTCTGCAAGGTCAGTTTCAGCTGTCTCTAGTTTTCTGAATCTCTTCGCCGTCATTTGGGAGTGAGCATTCGTGCCGAAGTTGACTCGACCTCGCTCGTCGTGTTCTGTGCTCTCGGCGACGTATTCGCCTCGGCTTTCACCAGGGGTTGAGATCGGAGAGACACCGTTGTGCGTGACTGCATATCTCTGAAACGTGCCTTCGTCACCCAGGTTGGCCTTTTCGCGGTTCACAATTTGCAGCTTATCAATGTCCGGTAGTGGGACACCCTCCGTGCATTGAGCCAGCGACTGGTCTGTTAATAGAATGACTGGAAGTTGGTATAGCTCTGCTAAGTTAAAGGCGCGGATTGTCTGGTAGAAGCAGTCTTCGACAGTTCCAGGCGCAAGCACTATCCTAGGCATGTCGCCGTGACCTCCGAAGAGTGCATGGTTAAGATCTGATTGCTCGGTCTTGGTTGGTAATCCGGTAGAGGGGCCACCTCTTTGCGCGTCAACAATCACAACCGGGATCTCCATCATGGACGCCATGCCTATCATCTCAGTCATTAGTGAGAAGCCAGGACCGGAGGTTGCTGTCATGGCCTTTACTCCAGCGTAGGATGCGCCTATCGCGGCACCGATCGACGCCATCTCATCCTCACCCTGAAAAACGCGTCCACCAACTCCGGGTAGAAGGTCTCCAAGCGATTCGAGGATGTCGCTAGCCGGGGTAATCGGGTAGCCACCGTAGAATCGACAGCCAGCTACAATCGCGCCCAGAGCAATTGCTTCATTCCCAGATAATATGGCCTTATTCGCTTCTCCGGTCGGCATAGTTCGAATTGATTCCTTTGGGACGAGGTTAAACCCTAATCGGGTTGCTGAAATGTTCTTGTCAAGAATAGCGGTGCCGCGTGATCCCAATTTTGCGATCATGACCTCCTTCATGATTGTCTCGGAGATGCCGGTGATTCCCGCAACGTATCCAGCAATGATCATGTTTCTAGCTTTGGGGAATCCAAGCTCATTTCTCGCGATTGATGTGAATGGCGCGCCAAACGCTCGTTTTGGTAGGGTCGGTGAGTTTCTGGGGGTTCGATCTTGGTCAAATACCACTCCTCCTTCAGGCTTCAGGTCCTTTACGTTAGACGAAACCGCCTCGGTATCGAATGCTACAAGCAAATCCAATGTGTCTCCTTGAGAATAGGCGTGCCAGTCACTCGCACGAAGCTGATACGTACACTGACCTCCGCGAACGGAGGCAGGATATATTCTGAAGGTGAAAATTTTCAAACCCATACGAGAGAGCGCGTATGTCAGAACCTCCCCGGCAAGGATGACTCCATCGCCTGACTCCCCTGCAAGTCTAACGGTCAAATCCAAATGTTTTCAGCTGAGTCCGGGAGGTTTTTGGGAGAGTTTTAGCCTCGCTGTTGGTTTCCGAAGGTGGTTCTACCAAGGTACCGGTTGGGAAGGATTTTCGGCGATCGAAAAGAATTGGAGGGGTAATGAATGGCGAATAACATGGTTAATTCCTCTCAGTTTTGATTATGTAGCGCCACGTACCTGGCAGCGTATGGCCTATGATTTAGCGGGAGTCGGCAAAGTCAAATCCTAGCAAGAAGTTGGGTAAGCTCGTGAATTTGAAGAGCTTCCAGATTCATTATCTTGCTGATTATTGCCTTCTCTCTCTCCTCACTCACTACTGATAACGCGTTAGCATGAAATTTCGTTAGGACTTCTTCGTCACTCATTCGGTTCTTGGGATTTCCCTTCGCAAAATCAACTCTCTGTGTGAAGCAGTGTCCGTCCTTACATGTTACCTCGACTATGGCTGTGGCCAGTTCCGGAAAGAGCTTCTCCAACTCCGGGTCAGCGACAACCTTGACTTTGTTGATGACGCTACGAATGCTGTTATCGTTCAGCTTAGTTTTGGTAAACTGGTCCAAGGTCACCTTTCTATCAACGATAGCGGCTGCTATGCAGTAAGGTAGGCTGTGATCGGCGGTCTCCTTGGAGGTAGGTGCGTACTTTGAAGGATCCGCCAGAATATCGACCGCTCGCGAGATTGTTCTAACCACGACTCCCTCTATATCCTCGGGCAAGATGCGATGACGATTCAAGAGCGTTAGCGTGGCGGTGATTGGTGAATGAGTAAGCCCCTCAGTAGGAAATGGCTTCATTGAGCACTCCATAATCTTGAAACCCTCATGAGTTTTGGTCACCACATCCATATCCCATATTCCTCCTATGGTGTCGACTAGGCCTTCTTTTCCTTCGAAGACTGCTTCTGGTCCTGTGAACCCCTTCTTCGCCAATAGAGCAGCCATCACTCCACTCTGAACTGCCAATGGGTCCACTATGTTCTTCACCATTGACAGCTTACCAGCCGCCACTGTTCCGAGGGTGAAGTTGTGACTACCTGAGATTCCTATGGCATTACACATCTGGTCAACGTTAAGGTCGAGCATTCTTCCAGCAACGACGGGGGACACGAACTGAGTTAGCGACGCATGATGCCACTTCCTTTCCCGAATTCCCGGAATGGCGGATTCACAGAGTCGCATCTCCAATTCATATCCAATTATCATCGCCACGATCAGATCCTTTCCCGACTTGCTTTCGCGTTCACCAACTGAAAGCGCCGCAGGGATCAGGTCACTGGGATGGCTTGGATCTTGCTTCCAGTAAATGTCGTTATAATCAAGGGCGCGAATGAGAAGGCTGTTAGCTAATGCGGCATTGTAACAGTTGGTCTTAGAACCGGTTCCGATGATTGTTGCCTCGGGAGTGCCTCCGAGTTCATCCAGCACCTTTACCAAGATAGCGAAGTCTTCGCTCAGACATCCGCGTAAGGCGCATCCAATAGAATCCAATAGAAATCTCTTGGCCTCTCGGACTGTTTCCGATGGTATGTCATCGTACTTCAGGTTGACCGCGAACTCTGCGAGTTTTCGTGCTACAGTCGTAACGATTCAAGCCTCCCGGTCGCTTAGCTTGATATCGTGGCTCAAATGTTGGGTGCATGATTTGCAGAATCGACTATGACGACCCACTACTGCGGCCAGTGCTCAGAAGCAGTCGTTGTGGTTTATTGAACAAGCTCAAATTCAGTGAAGTCTGCATGATGGAAGATTATTGCTTCGGGAGACCTCTTGAAGCCAGCTGCTTCTTTTGAATGCACTGCGATTATGTGTAGTACGTCTTCTGGTATGTCCTGCTTTGATGCTAATGCGACACCGACAAACGGATGCCTCAAGAACTTGCTCGATTTGCTGAATATGAAACGGTCACCATCCTTTGAATATTCATGCAGCTTCCCCACATCTGCAAGCAGCGCCCCCGCGATAAGCGTGTCACGACTCAGTTCAATGCGATCCCCGTAGGCGTCTTTGAGCACATCGAACATGGCGATACACATCCTGCATACCGTGCGTACATGCGAGACAAAACTCGTTGAAACTTTCTCGACAAGTAAGGTGAAGGGCATCCTTTGAAGCGACGCGATGTCCCAATTATTCTCTTTCATTGCATCGAGCCAGACCTGAAGTGTCTTCTCTCTGAGAGCCTTCTCCTGAATCTCATTGAACTCTGGAATAATTCTAGTCAATTCTTCTTTCGTCTTAGACACCGACTTGACCAACCGACAGAGGCCTATTAAATCTGATTTACTTTCAGCGATCTGGTACAACCGGTTCTTGATTAGTGTCCTACTAGCGTGTCTTCGTCTGTTTCTTACGTTATGAATACGCTCACGGAATGTGAGCTTAACTACCAACTCTTGTGAAAGCTCAAAATCTGCAAATTCATGCTATAATGTGGGCAATCGAACCTGCCTAGGGTACCTGCCGCGTAGGTTTTCCCTTGTAGACGGCCTGGGAGAAGTTGATGGGTCGCATTTCAGGTTGAGAAGAGACCTCTTCGAAATAATGCGCCGAGAGGCCGGCAACTCGCCCCCAAATGAAGAGGACCTTGGCGAGTATTGGATTCAGTCCCATGTCCGCAACTATTGCCCCGATTACTCCATCCACGTTGATGGGCAGCTCCATGCCTCGCACTTGCTTGAAAACTCTGGAAACGATTTTGGAAACAGCTACATTTCCTCCGGCTATCCCTGCATCCTCACTCAGTTTCCAGAGAACATCTCGCCTGGGGTCTTGAGTGTGGACTCTATGGCCGAGACCTTCGATCCTTCTGCCATCTCGGACATATTCAGTGAGTATTGCTTTCGTAGCTTCCTCCAAATCGAGTCCGTTTCTCTTGGAACGCGAAAGGCATTCGGAGTAGAACAGCCCGGCTTTCTTTCCAGCTCCTCCGTGGACGTCCGTTATTGCGCCAACTCCGCTTGCAACCGATACAGTGTAGTCTGACCTTGTTGACGCCGAGATAATAGCGACCTGAGCTGAGGGAGGAGTAACACCGTGGTCCACTGATGCCACGGCCATTGCTTCAAGGAGGCCAGCTTTTTTGCGGTCAAAAGTCATGGCGCCCGTAATGGCCCGGTATATCAGTTCAGTGAAGCTCGATTCCTCAGAAAGCCGGTCTAGCGCCTGTGTATTTCCTAAGATTGCTGCGAGATACCTTCCGACTCTTCCCAAAGCAAAGGCGGTTTTGAGTATGGGGCCTGATCTTCCTTTCTGTGGAAAGGCCGCTAGGATTTTGTCAGAGATGAGCGCCCTAGCAAGAGCTTGAGAGATGTCTTCATCTTCATAGGATCCGATTGAGGGCTGGGGCTTGAGAGCACCCTTCATGGCTGTGACCCGCAACTCTTCCAAGAATTCCGGAGCCGCGAACTCTCCTTGGATCAGGAGATTAGCCACGTCCAAGAGCCCTTTTCGGCCGACGATTTGTTGCAGTGCGTATCCTGAGATCATGATGTTGTTCGGCTTTACTTCGGTGATTAGAGTTCCCCAGCTGGGGGGCGCCACTTTTGCCTCCCAGATGTGTTGCATTTTCTGATAGTATCGTTCTGGATCGAAGTAGGTTTTCTTCAGCCTTGACTTCACAGTTTCGATGAGGTCGTACTGGGAGTTGACAACTGTTACTCGGGCACGTTCCAGTGCTTCCTTCTTTGACTTGAAGGTGCCGTAAGCTTGCCCTGGAGTAACTATTGCTCCGGCGTGTCCCATTGTCTTTCCTTCCGGGGCGTGGGCTCCTGAGACGAGGGCTACTAGGGGCTTTGGGTATCGTTCGGGATGTACAAGAATGTCCTCGGCTAGTCGCTCTTCTTGGATACCGCCGATCTCTCCTGCGATCACCACAAGCTCGGTGTTCGGATAGTTCATCACAAGAGGGACCAGATCCACAAAAGTGGAACCGATCGCTGCGTCGCCGCCAATGCCGATGACCGCGTTCTGGGCGATCCCTGCACTTGCCAGAGCGTCGGACATATGGTATAGAATTGCGCCACTGCGAGAGATTATCGTAACTCCCTTTGGTCCGAACTTGCCAGGAGCTATCTCCTCAGGGTAGAAGACGTCGGGAAGCATTCCTATCTTTACTTGCTCAGGAGGAAATATGATGCCGGGCGAGTTTCCCCCAATCAGGACTGTTCTGTTCCTTCTCGCGGCCGCAAGCATTTCGCGGACATCGCGCAAGGGAATTCCTTCAGTGATTAGGACAACAAGTGGGATGCCTGCTTCAATGACTTCGATTACCGCCTCCTTCGCCGTTGAATACTGCTTCCAAATGCTCGCTGCAGCAACATGTGGGTGATCTTTGAGACACTCTGCGACGGTGTCATAAACTGGAATTGTCTCGTGGATACGAATGCCTCCTCTGCCCGGAGCAATTCCAGCGACGATTCTAGTCCCGAAGTCCTGCATTAATCCGGCATGTCGAGTGCCCTCTCTTCCCAGACCGACAACAATTGTGTCAATTTCTCCCGTCTCTTTGACGTGGGTCGCGAGTTCCGGTCGAAGTTGCTTGATGAGATTATAGAGTAACCCTTCGTCGGCACGTATCTTTTGGATTACTTCCACCCCTTGGCGGTAAAGACCGCGCTGATTCCGTCTTTGATTACGTCAGCCATGATGACCTGGTTTCCTACCATGATCGTCATCTCTCTAAGCGCTTCAGGCGTCTCGGCCTTGGCCTTCTCCAAATACTCTCGAGCACTAGGAAGATCGGTTCCGACCATCCGGCCATAGACAGGAATAATTCTCTTGCCCTGAGTATGCCTTTCCCGGATGGCTTCTACGACCCCACGGATGAAGATGTCACAACTTGAGATGCCTCCGAACCGCGACGTTATGATTAGATCGACTTTATCGTAGTCCATTAGCAAATGAAACATCTGGGCTACCTGACGCTGAGAAGGTCCTCCTCCTGAGTCCATGAAGTTGACAGGTATGACTCTACCTCGAAAGAATCGATCTCCAATATTCGCTACCTCGTCGATAGAGAAAATACCATAGCCCGCTCCACCTGGGACAAGTCCTACGTAGATCTTCTCTGGATCCTTTGGTGCGTCTTCAGGAAGAAGGTCTACGTACT
Source organism: Bathyarchaeia archaeon (assembly GCA_049521055.1). Lineage (GTDB taxonomy): Archaea > Thermoproteota > Bathyarchaeia > 40CM-2-53-6 > 40CM-2-53-6 > FEN-987. The sequence continues at coordinate 12,677 of JBEKPE010000003.1, read as the reverse complement.
TGAAACCATTCGCTTGCGCCTTTCGCTCATTCGTCGTCAATTCAGCTGCGTCATGGCGCTTGTCAGTGATTCCAAGGGTCTCAAGTAGCTTGGCCTGCCGATACAGCGCGTTATCGTCTAGGACTATCTTGGCGTCAGCGGCCACAGGTCCCTTGGGAGTAATTATCAGCGGGTTGATCTCACAGATCTTTGTGTCAGCTTCTTGATAGAGGCTGTAGACGTTTGAAATGATCTCTGCGAGTTCTTCTGTGCTAATGATGGCACGTGCACTTGCAGGTAGCTCTTCGATAAGTTTCCTAGCTAACTCAGTTACTTGACTTGTAGCTAGCTTGCTCTCGTTTCCAGGGATCTCGATTCTGTGGATTGCTCCTGGGGTGTCCCTTGCCACCGTCTCAATATCTACGCCGCCCGCGGCACTTGCAATGACAACGTTATTGAAAGTCAAGGGGTCCATCGTCACCCCTATGTAGCAGGCCGCGAGCTGGTCTACGGCCTGCTCGACTAGTAAGGTCTTAACAGGATAGCCTTTGACTCCAAGCTTGAAAATCTCCTCAGATTTGGCCTTGGCTTCACTCTGATCTTTGGCTTTCTTGATTCCTCCCGCCTTCCCTCGTCCTCCAGCCAGAACAAGAGCCTTGAGGATCAAGGGGTATTGCACATTGAGCCTTTCCAGTTCCAAGGCCGAGTGGATTATCCCATATTGCTTAGGTACAGGAATGCCATTCTCCTCGAAGAGCTGTTTCGCCTCATTCTCGTAGAGTCTCATTCTGTCTCCCTTTCACCTTATGACATCTAGGGGCACGTCAGTTACACGCGCAGGTCATAATACTCTCGTAAGCTTTTGGTCACATTTTCTTCTCAGGAGAAAGCAAGATCTCCGTATTTTTCCACGTAGGCGATGAGTCCTCCTTCAGTGAGGATCGTCTCCATAGTCTTTGACATCGCGGGGAAACGGATCGTATTTCCTTTTGTCAGATTCTCCAATACGTTCTCGGAAAGATGTAATTCCAGTTTGTCGCCTTCATCGATTTTTGTTGTGTCACAAATAATCGCTGGCAACCCGATGTTGATCGCGTTGCGATAGAATATTCTTGCAAACGATTGCGCAAGGACTGCCGCGACACCGCACATCTTGAATACTAGTGGTGCGTGTTCCCTGCTTGAACCCATTCCGAAATTTTTTCCAGCCACCACAAAGTCTCCTGTTCTTACGCTAGAGGAGAACTCCTTTCTGGCGTCTTCCAGGGTGTGCTTCGCAAGTTCGGACAGGTTCGATCTAAGACTCATGTACCTACCCGGAGTTATTTCGTCGGTGCTAATGTTGTCCCCGAGCTTCCACGCCCTTCCAGTCATTCTTCACACCTTCTCTTCAGATGAACTCTCTCGTGTCCGTAATGTGACCAGTAATTGCGGTTGCTGCCGCTGTTGCGGGTGATCCCAGATACGTCTGGGCTTTCGGATTCCCAGTCCTTCCTGGGAAGTTCCTGTTGGAGCTGGAGAATATTACATCATTGTCGGCGGGGATTCCGCCAAGTGCTCCGAAGCATACTCCACAGCCGGGCGGGGTGATTACTGCTCCCGCTTTAAGCAAAGTCTCCAGAATTCCTTCCTCCATGCATTTCAAGTACACCCTCTTTGAGGAAGGGGTCACGATCAGCTTGAGGCCATTCGCCTTCTTTCTCCCCTTGAAAATCTGACCCACAATCCGCATATCCTCTATTCTGGTGTTTGTGCAACTTCCGATGAAGACCTCGTTGACCTTTACATCCTTAGCTTCGGAAACTGGCTTGACGTTCGAGGGCGAACCTGGAAAAGCAACCTGAGGCTGTAGTTCTGAAGCGTTAATTGCGATTTCCGATTCGTAGGATGCATCGTCATCGGCATGGATCTCTTTCCATTGCTGCTCTCGGCCAAACTCTCCAAGATACTGTTTTGTTCGTGTGTCGGATTTGACTAGGCCCGTCTTGGCGCCGGCTTCAATAGCCATGTTAGTCAAGGTCAATCTGCCGCAAACGTCCAGTTCATCGATTGCTGGTCCATCGAATTCTAGTGACTTGTAGGTTGCTCCGTCGGTTCCGAGTATGGATAGGGTTTTCAGAATCAAGTCCTTGGCGAATACGCCTCTTGGAAGACGACCCCCAATATTCATCCTTACTGATTCGGGAACGCGCATCCATGTCTTCCGTAGTTTCATCGCGATTGCGATATCTGTTGCACCCATGCCAGTCCCGAAGGCGCATAGACCGCCAGAGGTGCAGCTGTGTGAGTCTGTTCCAACTATCAAGTCTCCCGGAGACGCGTAGTCTTCCGCCATCACTTGGTGACAGATTCCGTCACCTGCGTCAGATAGAATTAACCCGCCTCCTAAGGCGTAGTTTCTGACGGTTGCTTGATCGTTCGATAGTTCTTTTGTGGGGCTTGGAACTGCGTGATCGATGAAGAAAATCGTTCGATTCTTGTCCAAGCTGCCAGCGTTCTTCAATTTGCTCAGTTGCTGAATTAGGAGTGGTCCGGATGCGTCGTGAGTGAAAGTGTAATCCACCTTAACAATCACAACTTCTCCAGCCGAGACCGTTCCCTTAGAGGTGTGCGACCCTATCAACTTCTCCGCCAGTGTCTTTCCCGCCATTCGGCTCAATCCACCCCTTCTCGCGGCACCCTGGCGCACTTTCCAATCATTTCAATCAAACTCGGGTGAATTCATGATGTCTTTTCGCGCGGCCGTAGCGCATGCATCAATAGAAAAACCTTGCATGCAAGAATCACCGTGAAGAACATGTGTAATACAAACCGTGAAGTGTGAAACCGGTCTGATTTCTCACGGCGAGCTAAGGAAAAGTTCGAGAACTTGGACTCCGTCCTCCACTCATGGAAAATGCTCTACACGCTGAGCTTAGCTAGAATTGCATCCGTCATTACTGGCGTGGAGGCTGCCCCCTGCGGCAGTACTTTCGGCCCGCCGGTGAGGCGCATCATGTCGTAAGTGCGAACTTTTCCTTCGTTCACGACGGCGCCAACCGCATCCCAGATCTTTTTCGCTTTGTCGGATTCGCCGACATGTTCGACTAGCATTGCGGCTGCCAGGATCGTGGCGATCGGATTTACGATTGGTGGATTCAACCCCGCATACTTAGGGGCAGATCCGTGTGTGGGTTCGAATACAGCAATGTCGCTCCCAACATTTCCGGAAGGGGCGAAGCCTAGCCCACCGATCAACCCGGCGAAAGCATCAGAAAGGATATCACCAAAAAGATTCGAAGCAACGATTACGTTGAAGTCTTCGGGGTTCTTGTTCAACCACATTAACTGCGCATCAATGTTGTTGCGCCAGAGTTGGATGTCAGGAAACTCTGTTTTCTGAATTTCCTTCGCGACTTCCTCCATTAGGCCAGAGGTTTCGCGCACCACGTTTGGCTTTTCGCAAATGGTCACAGCCTTAAAACCCTTCTTTTTGGCGAAATCAAAAGCTGCGGTGATGATCCGCTCCGCCGCAGGGCGAGTGATAATCCGCGCGCTTACTGCGAGGTCCTTCCCGGGAACGTGGGCGAAGGCCTTGAATTTGGGATGAGAGTCGAGAGCAGCGCGCACATTATCCGGAGGGTTCGTCCACTCGATCCCACTGTACATGCCCTCTGTGTTCTGGCGGAAGATGGTTGTGTTGATCTGTGGTTCTTCGAAGCCACCGTCGGGCTTTTTCCGGATGTAGTTTAGCGGGTTGCCCTTGAAGCCTACGCAGGGCCGCACGCAGATATCTAGGTTGAAGCGTTGACGCATGGTTACGATGGGGCTGTAGTAGACATATCCTTTATCGCGTAGCTTAGGGTCCAGTTCTGCTTCGGCGTCTTTCTTCGGTTTGGATGTGATCGCGCCAAACAGTCCCAGCTTGTACTTGGCCAGCAGGTCAATCGTGCGACCAGGCAGCGCGTTCCCCTCGCTCCGCCAAAGTTCCCAGCCGATGTCGGCATGGATATACTCTGCATCGAAACCCACCGCCTTGAGGACGCGCAATGCCTCCGGCACGACTTGATTGCCGATCCCATCTCCTGGCATGGTCACAACAGTATAACGCGCCATAATTGCGTCCCATTTTTCAGATTAATCAGAATAATCAAGATACCGGTCTTTACAAGCCTTAAGGTCTTTTTGCAACGATGGGGTACTCGATGAATTCTTACTGATCTGGAGATCAAGCAAGTTGGACGCAACATGCCTCGGAGTGTCTCGGCCTCGTTTGGTAATGGTCATTTTCGGCGAACGAAAAGAATTGAAGGGCTAAGCCCAATCCTTACGCCGATGTCATCGAGTATTTTCTGGAATTTGGTGTGAGACAACCTTAACCCTTTTCGCCCTTTAGGTGGGTATGGATCGTTGAAGACTACAGAGGTCTTGTCAGCATCAGTGACTACAACCCAATGCGGGATATTCAAAGAATGCACGACACCCATGTGAACGAGGGCGATGGGAACGAAACCTTCCCTAACCCGTCTCACGATATCGTCAACTATCGGTCGCTTGAAGGTAACCTGAAGATGCCTACGTAGCGCCCGTTTCTGGTTTTGTTTCATTCCAAATAGGCTAAGTTCGATGTCCTCGGCAGAGAAAAGCCTGAGTAATCTTCTCTTCCAAGGCGCACGATCGATGACTCTCCTGCGCTGAGTTAGTAGGCGAACTTCGTATCCGGCATCGATCAGTGGAACGGACAGTCCATAGGCGTCGGCACCCTTTATGCCGATCATGTTGCATTGACGCCAGATCTCGAACTCTAAACTCCTCCCAAGTTCTAAGCGTGGTTCGAAATGCTTCATTACCATTAGTACGCAAGCCGGGCCACAACTAAACTCGGAGCTTTGTTGGTAATACGGTACTCTGAATCTCGTCATAGCGATGTCTCGATCTTCTTTCTTGGAGTCTAGCTTATTTCTGGCGTCGAAAGTGTTCCCAACCTTTCATCGCTATCTTGACTTCATGTTTATTCTTCACGAGACGTACACCGCGAGCTCTTGGAGTTACAACCCCGATCGGTTTCAACCTTCCACGTGCCGCCCTTTGCGCAATTCGAAACTGGTTGGGTCTGACAGTGACTACGAGGTTGTACTCTTCTCCGCCATACAGTGCTAGGTCAGCGGCGTTGTATCCGCAGTTGAACGCGAACTGCTTCGCGGCTTGGCTGATCGGTACGTGTTGAACCTGTATTCCCACCTTACTCATCTTCGCCAATTCGTGGAGGCTCCAGGCTAGGCCGTCGCTTGAGTCTATTGACGCACTCAGCGCACCTGAGGCAGCAAGTCTTAGGCCTAACTCTAATTCCGCCCGGGGACGGTAGACTGCCTTAGCCAAGGCGGGCGGCAACATGTCCGGGCGAACTCTCCCTTCCAGAACCGCTTTCAAACCGGCGGATGCATTTCCGAAGTCATTGGTTACAGCGACTATATCGCCGACTCTAGCCCCGGACCGAAGAATGATCCGCCTCTCGTCCATGAGAGCGAACAATGCGATCGATATCACAAGGTCGTTCGATTCGTTAGTGTCGCCGCCTACCAGTGGGAACCCATATTCCCTAGCACACCCAGCCAACCCAGCAGCAATCTCCTTCACATCTTTCCTCGTAAGTCTCGCTGGTAATCCTAGGGCAACGATTCCAGCAAAAGGCCGTGCGCCCTTTGCTGCCAGATCACTGACGTTTGCCACCACGGCCTTTCGAGCGGTCTGTCTCATACTCATTCCAGGCGGGACATCCGTGCTGCCAACCAACATGTCGGTCTTCAGCACCGCCACTTGATGCTTGGCTAGCCTAACTGCGGAAACGTCATCGCCGAAACCAACTACAGTTCGTGGGTTCGTGCCAAGAGAGCGTTCTATTATTCGGATTACCTCAAGCTCGCCCAACTGTTTTAGTGATCCCGACGCGAAACCCTCCTGGAATTAGGCTACTGGATGTCCGCTCATTATACATATTTTGAATAGTGGGTTGTGTTCAGAGAGCTCTGCTTGCCGCGGCGACTAGCGCGGCGCTAGTCGTAACGGTTAGAGGTGATTACGGGAATATTCCGGATATGGAGGGGCTTCAGACTGCGTTGGGTTACGAGCAGGGTAAGACGGAGTATCTACGCTGAGAGGAAATTATGTTCCTAGTTTTCCTGTTTTGTTTGGGGTAGGTCGGGTGTAGGTGGGGTCGGAGTGGGTTGCTGCGCGACGCCGCAGGTTGACAAGTGAGATTTGTATTCGTCCAGTCTGACCATTTTATGGCAGCGTAAGCACTCTAAGGTTTTCATCTCGGTGCGGACGTTTCTGTTTCTAATTTGTCTTGGCGTATTTTTCACTCTCAGGGTTTCAGGTTGATGGTGTGTCTATTGAATGTTAGCTCTAGTGAGTTGTATGGGCAAATGGAACTCGATGGAAATCTGATGTGCTTCTTGCTGGTCCTTGGCTCCATTGGTCCGGTAACTCATGCATCCTTGTGTTAGTCATGCTCTGGATACGTCTCAAGTCCATCATTTCGCGGCGAGAGACCAACGTTACTGCGACTCCGCTTGCCCCCGCGCGCCCTGTCCTCCCTATTCTATGGAAATAGAGCAGTGGGTCGCTGGGTACGTCGTAGTTTACGACATGAGTTATACCGCTAATGTCTAGTCCGCGTGATGCAACATCCGTGGCTACTAAGAATCGAACTCGGCCTCTACGGAAATTCTCTAAAGCTCTTTCACGTTGAGGTTGTGTGAGGTCACCATGTATTACTGCCACGTCTCTTCGTACTCTGCTAAGCTTGTATCCAAGACGGTCGGCTCCGATCTTAGTTGAACAGAAGATCAAAGCGCGATCGACCGACTTTTGATCCATAATATCGGAGAGAGCCTGAAACTTGCGCTCCGGATCCACTTGTCGGTAGAGTTGTTCGATCTCCTCAACTGCAATTTCGTCTCTGCTGACCAAAATCTTCTCAGGATTGTACATGTTCCTGGAGGCTAGGGAAAGGATTTCATCTGGCATGGTTGCAGAGAACATTGCAGTCTGTTTGTCTGGAGATGTTCGACTTAGGATGAATTCGATATCTTCTATGAAGCCCATGTCGAGCATGCGGTCGGCTTCATCGAGGACAACGAAGTTCGCGTTGTCGAGGAGTAGCGTTCCCCTTCGGAGATGGTCGATTATCCTACCTGGTGTTCCAACTACGATGTGAACTGTCCTTTGGAGTGCCTCCATCTGACCGTAGATCGGTTGGCCGCCGTAGACGGCGAGCGCCTTGACCGAAAGATGCTTGCCGTACCTATTGAGGTCGGATGCAACTTGAACTGCCAATTCCCTGGTGGGAACCAGAACTAGTCCTTGGACCGCGTCTAGTGACTTGTCGACGCCCTGAATCATGGGTATGCCGAAGGCTGCGGTTTTGCCCGTGCCGGTTTTTGCCTGTCCAATCACATCCCTGCGTTGTAATAGGGGAAGGATTGCGGCAGCCTGAATCGGGAACATTTCCCGAAGACCAATTTCGTTCAGGCTCTGAACTATTTCTCCCGCTATCGGGAGTTCTTCGAATTTTTGCATTCTGATTTCTTGTTTCCTACGTAAACCGCTTTCAGAAAACAGAACAGCTAAGCTTCCACGTTTCGGGATAACCGCGTTCTAGTTTCGCTGTGCAGAACTTCTCTATCGTCCGCACGGTTTCCGTTCGTGTAAGCCGTCAGGCCACACTATCATTTAAACCTTGGTTGAGACATAACGAGGTCTAACGCGATGGTACTATACCCTAACTCTCTAGATTGGTAAGCATCCTCAAAACTGTGGAGGGGTGTCTCTTGGGACAATTACTCTGGACTCCTTCGCGAGAACGTGTTAAACAGTCGAATATGGCTACGTTCATTGACTTCGTGAACAGAAAATACGGACTGAAGCTTGAATCTTATTGGCAGCTGCACAAATGGTCGGTTGACGCGATTCCTGACTTTTGGGCCGCAATGTGGCAGTTCGCCGATATTAGATCCTCACGGGGATACGACGTGGTCGTCGACGACCTTGGCAAGTTTCCCGGGGCAAAATGGTTCCCTGGGGCCAAACTGAACTTTGCAGAAAATCTCCTCAAATTCCAAGACGATCGCCCCGCGTTTGTCTTTAGAGGTGAGGCCAGGAAAACTGCTCGAATGTCGTACGCTCAGCTGCATAGTAGTGTTGCTAGATTAGCGAAATGGCTTCGGTCGCAGGGCCTGCAACCTGGAGACAGGGCATGCGCGTACATGCCAAATATGATTGAGACGGTTGTCGCAATGCTGGCTTGCACTAGCGTTGGCGCGGCTTGGGCCTCCTGTGGCAGTGAACTCGGGCCTTCCGCAGTCTTGGACCGTTTCGGGCAGATTCAACCGAAAATAATGTTCACTTCAGACGGATACTTTTACGGAGACAAGCCCTTCAACATTCTTCGCCATGCGGGGGAGATCGCGAAAGCAATCCCATCCTTACAAAGAACAATCGTAGTTCCTTACTTGACCGAGAAGCCGTCCCTTCCAGATTACCCGGGGTTCTTTCTTTACGACGATATTCTATCCTCAAATTCGGAACCCCAGATTCAATTCGAGCAGTTGTCCTTCGACCAACCCGTATACATAATGTTCTCTTCCGGGACAACTGGGAAACCCAAATGCATGGTGCAAGGAGTAGGTGTGCTTCTAAACGAACTGAAGGACACAATGCTGCACGCTGACCTGAAACGCGATGACAAAATTACATACATAACTTCAGCCAGCTGGATGATGTGGAATTGGTTGGTAAGCTCCTTAGGATCCGGAGCCACTGTCATTCTCTACGACGGAAACCCCAACTACCCAAACTGGGGGACAATGTGGAAGCTCATCCAAGACGAGGGCATCACTATCTTCGGTTGCAGTGCAACCTACATCAACTATCTCAGAAGCATAGAAGCTAAACCCTGCCAAATCTGCGACCTCTCATCACTACGAGAAATATCTCAGACTGGATCATCCCTCTCAGCCGAGGGATTTGAATGGATTTACAAAGAAATCAAGGAGGATTTGCTGTTCAACTCAATTTCAGGCGGCACCGATATCAACGGCGTCTTTGCGGGCGGAAATCCATTGCTTCCCGTTTACGCTGGTGAACTAGCCGCGCCTTACCTCGGAATGAAGGTGACTGCCTACGACGAAAAGGGCAACCAAGTCGTCGACCAGGAGGGCGAGTTAGTTTGCGAGGCTCCGTCCCCCTCCATGCCGATCTATTTCTGGGACGACCCGGGCAATGAGAAATACAAGGAAGCCTACTTCAATTTCTTCGGTCCCATGGGAAAGAACGTTTGGAGACACGGCGACTACGTCATCATCCACGGGGACACGCACGGGTTGACTTTCCTCGGCCGCTCGGACAGCGTCCTGAAACCATCCGGCGTGCGGATCGGGACAGCTGAAATCTATGCGATAGTAGAGAAAATGCCCGAGGTCGCCGACAGTCTAGTCGTCGGTCAGAATTGGAAGGGGGATCAACGCGTGATTCTCTTCGTCAAACTTGCACCCGGCTACACTCTGACGGAAAAGCTGAAAACCGAGATCAAGCGGTCGCTCCGCGAAAACGCATCCCCGAGACACGTTCCAGCACTGATTCTTGAGGCGCCCGGAATACCCTACACGTTCAACATGAAAAAAGTCGAGAGCGCTGTTCGAAACATCTTCGACGGAAAACCGGTGACAAACCGAGATGCATTGATGAACCCCAAATCTCTTGATTATTTCGAGAAGATTCTGCCAGAACTTCAGAAGGATTGACCGGAGATCGGCTCCTCTTCCAAGTATATCGTTGCTAATTTCAAGAACTTTTCGGCGGACGGCAGAAGATGAATGGAAACCTGCCGTTTTGGTCTTCGGCGATCATCAGTCTATCCCCGTTCTCGATACTTGATGCTCCTTGCACTGTTCCGAATATCTTGACTGTCCCCACGTCGAGTACGCAGTGTAGAAGGGGTGTAGGAAAACCCTTCGGGGCTACCTGAAGCCAAGTCCAGGTTACCACGGTCCCCATTGTGGGAAGCTCCGTTGAGAAAACATCTTTGGCGTATGCAGGTCCGCACTTCGGACAGACCGATAACGCCGGAAAGCTTACGCTTCCACACCTTTCACATTTTGATCCCTGCAGTCTCTTTTCGCGTGCCACTTGCTCAACATTCACGACCAAACTATTCAACTCCTTTCCAGAATCGTGACGACCACACTATTACCTAGCCCCGCGAAGTTACATGATAGGGCCGTTCTGGGGTCTGCAACCTGCCTCTGGCCCGCTTCACCGCGCAATTGCCACACCAATTCAACCACCTGTGCCACTCCGGTCGCTCCAAGGGGATGGCCACGAGCTTTGAGGCCGCCGCTGGTGTTTATCGGCAAATCCCCATTCAACTGCGTCCGTCCCTGCTCGAGGGCTCTTGCGCCTTCGCCTTTCGGGAAGAACCCAAGATCCTCGCTTTCAACAATTTCGAGAACTGTGAAAGCGTCGTGAAGCTCAGCTATGTCTATGTCACTGGGCGTTCGGCTAGCGCTCTTGAACGCCTTCTGTCCAGCATCCTTGACCGCTTCGATCGCGTATTCTTCGCGTCGTTGGTAGAACATCTGTCTATCCGTCGAATGACCCACTCCTCGAATCCGTACGGCGGGTTTAGATCCGCGATTCTCTGATTGGAGTAGAACCGCTGCAGCTCCGTCTGTTATGGGAGCACAATCAGTCAGCCTAAGCGGGTCGGCGATAATTGGGGAGGATAGCGCGTCCTCGACGCTGATCTTCTTCTGGAGGTGAGCGTAAGGATTCAAAGTCGCATTGCTATGATTTTTTGCCGCCACCATCGCCAGATGCCTGGTTGTCAATCCGAACTTTTCCAGGTATCTGCGCGTGAACATGGCTGCCAAGGCTGGCATGCTTGCTCCGTGAACCGTTTCACCAGTGGGATGAGTCATACTTGATGCGATGATTTTTGTAACCTCGTCCGTCGGCAAATGCGTCATCTTTTCGACGCCCACGACAAGAGCTGTGTCTAAGAATCCGCCTGCAACCGCTCGGTACGCTTCCTTGATTGCGCAGGAACCTGAAGCCGATGTGTTTTCGATCCGCTCCGCCTCGCAAGGCAGTAAGCCTAACTGTTCGGCCACTATTGGGCCAAGGTTTTCCATTTGGTGGAATTGGCCAGAAGACGCATTTCCAACGTAAACAGCGTCAACCTTCAGCTCATTCTGTCCGGCATCATTCAGAGCGCCAAGACCAGCCTCAACGGCTAACCCAATCAATCCTTTGTCTTGGCGCTTTCCAAACTTGGTCATGGAAACGCCAGTTACGTAGACATCTCGCAAACTCTATCCGCGGATGAGGAGGGTTCCAATCTCTTAAGCGGCGTCTCTGATTTCCGACAACGAAAGTACGATCACTGCGAAAAAATTGCGAAAGGGGCGTAGTTGGCTTCTTCAATAAGCCGACCGTCAAAGAGGTTGTTGGCTAGTTTTAGAGGTCTATGTGTTCCGGCATCTTTGGATTCTGTGATTGCTTCAGCACGTCACTTGGCACAGGTCGTTCGCCGAGGCGTTTTTCGTACTTTGGTTTGACGAAGTTGTACCATTGCTCCTTCGTGTTGAAGAAGACTCTGGCGCCTCCTAGCTCATGTTGGATTTGTGGGTAGGGCTTCTGAAATTGAGCAAGGCCGAGTCCCCAATATCTGATTCCCGTATAGCTCTCGTAGGTAGCCCACCATTCCTCAACCCCAAGGTTTTCGAAGGCGTGCTCCATCTTGGCTAGGTACATTAATGCGCCAATTCCTGCGCCGCGTTTGAAGGTCATCGTATGAAGGCTAATGGCGACTTTCTCGTCCCACAGTCGTGCGTTGGCTATGGCGGCAAGTTCTCCTTCCAGAACTCCGACTAGGCAGTAGTAGTCCTTGACGCGTTTCCGCTTGTAAGAGAGAACCTCTCCATAGACGCGGGATGCGACCAGGTCGTAGAAATCTTTCTCTTCATCCATAATTGAACGTGTGGTTTTCAAAATTACCGGGACATCTTCCATGGTCGCCATCCGCACGACCATTTTCTTCCCGTCTGGAAGCTTCAGCAATCTTGGACTGTAGCTCTTCTTGAGAAGAGGTGATTCGGGAGGGCGAAGGATCGGTTCAAGGTCCTGTACGCTTATTTTAACTTCTGTGAGTGTGACTGGACAGGGTGGTTCAAAAGCCATCTGACATAACTCCGACAGCAGGTTTTCTGGGCAGGCTTTTAGCACTTACGACATGAGACCAAGAATGGAAAGACTCGATCCTATAGCAACAATCCCAGTCTTTTGGCAACAATGTGCGCAATCTCATCTTGCTCAGAGAGATCATGTATAATCCCAAGAGCGAGCAACACCCCAACTAGAATATCAATGCCCGAAGTGTGACCTCTCGGCAGCAAAGTTTCGAGCGCTAGGACGAAGGCGTCGCTATCGTGGGCGCTTGCGGAGTCGATGAGTGTGGCTACTTGATCGTCAAGCACTCGCCTTTGCATATAGTCCAGCAATTTCGCGCTTATCCAGCTCGTTCTGCTCATGAGAGCGTCAAACTCAAGGCTGATTGTTTTGTGACTAACTACGTGTGCAAACGAATTGTACGTGGCGAGAAATCCTCCTAGCAGATCGTCCCCGGACGGCGTAAACCCCATTCCCAATCCCACAATCCC
>JBEKPE010000002.1:0-61240 GCA_049521055.1 Bathyarchaeia archaeon | reverse complement strand
CACCATCTTGACACCAAGGCAATGGAAGGTACTTCAACTTAGAGCAACAGGATTAACTCAGACTCAAGTAGCAAGCAGACTCCACACTTCACGTGAGAACATAAGCATCATCGAACACCGCGCTCACGCAAACGTAAGAGCAGCTAAGGCTACCATTGTCGCCATAGAACACCTCTCAGATTCTAGAGAATTGATAATCCCAAGCGGTACCAGTATTTTTGAGGCCGTGTCCATGGTGATTCTCAGGGCTGACATTTTACGAATCAAACTGAGAATTAGTGCTGATTCTCTCCTAGCAGCGATCCGATCAAAATGTAAGGGAAGGATCCGAGGGCACCACCTAACAGCGGTCGTTAAGATCAAGATAAGTGAGGACGGAGCCGTTACAATAAAGCAGAATTGACCCATTGCCGTCCGACATGATTCCAGTTTTGCGTTCTCATCACAACCAATAATTCGATGTTTACGGAATGGATGGGTTGCCATTGAGACTCATCAGTACGCTCTTGATCTGTGCGTTGGTCATCTCCTCAGCGAGCACCCTACTCATCTCCGTTCGATCTGAACCTGTGATCTGGTTTGGTGGCGGCTCGGGCCACAATGTCTCCTTCACTGGCACCGGCTTCCTGCCAACCGACACAATCTGCAATGTTTCAAGTCCTTCATCAAACCTGGTCCTCCTCTCCTCAGCCTGCGTCGTTCAAGTGGGAACCGGTGCACCCTATGGTGGCTTCACCGTTGGAAACGTTCTACCCGGCTCGTACGTGATTCAGGTCACGGGGAATGACGGGGATTTCGCGCAAGCAATCATCCAAGTAGATGGTGGCAATGGCCAATCGGGCATGGGCCATATAGCCGGTCTTCAGGCCGGATCTAGAGTCTCGGTTCAAGCCAATGGCTTACTTCCAACGGATACGACCTGCCAACTCTCCAGCTCCTCTTCCCCCAACGTGATCCTACCCGGTACGGCCGCGTGCGTGATCCAAGCTGGGACGGGGGTTGCTTATGGTGGTTTCATTATCGGGAACGTTCTACCTGGTTCATATGTTATTCAGGTTACGGGGAATCAGGGAGACTTTGCGCAGACCATATTGGCTGTAGGTTGAGCTGCAATCTGTAATTCCAGTTCTTCTTTGCGTGTATCGTGGTGCGCATACATAGCCTCGTGCAAGTCCATTCTATTGTTTTTCGAATTGGATCGACGGGATTTCATATCGTCCAGCCGGGTTCATCGCGGTCTCGGTTGCGAGAAATGAAATGCTTAGTGGCGTCATGCCATCTATCATGCTTTGATAGTAGCAGCCTAGAGGCGATATGAGGCCGTTTGCGATATCGTAAGCTGCGGCTCGAGATGACACCTGCCGTGCTTCGGAATATGGCACGCTAGCCGAGCTAGACGTGTAGTTCACGTACGCGAAGAAGTAAGTGGATTCAAAAGGCGATATGAAGGCAACATTGTAAACTTGCGAGTACATCCCCATGACCTTCAAGAATTCCTCGTCGAGCGGAACCCAGAAGGCAAACATGTTACGGGCCGAGATTCCTGCGTCGGTGGCGAAGTTGTGGCCTTCATTCATGGTGCTCTTATGGAGCCACATTTCATCTATGACGATTGGCTTACCGTACTCTCGTGAGAGCTGGCCTATCTGTATCAGAATTGAAAGGTAGCTGCCGTATACTGGGTAGATGTGGACGTCGATGGCATCTATCGCTGAATCGTTGAGTGTCGCGTATAGGTAGCTGATAGGATCCCAGGAGCCGATTCCAACATTAATCTTCGTGCTACCCTTATTCAAACCTGTGAGTAAGGAGTTGATGTACGTGCCCCATCCTTGGGGTGTGCCGATCTCTGGGTAATTGAGTAGTAATTGTAAGGTGTCGGTTTCGGTTCCTATGTTCAAGTAGTCCGGGTGTAGGTCGCTGATCACAGTTTGAATCATGGCCCTATCCTCACTCACGTACGTACTGTAGGTCAAGTTCGCGTAGCTTACGGAACCCAGCGAGAGTCCCGGATACCCAACCAAAAGGGGAGTCTCCGACTCGATGTCTATTTTCATTCCTCTTGCACGGACCTGCTGGACAACGTTCTCGTAGAAATTGAGGTACTGATCGTAATTCGGAAACGTCGGAGTCAGGATCGGGTACGATACGTCGATGGTGACGCCATCAATGCCTAGTTTCTGAATTGCGTCTAGATAGTTGACGACGCCTTGCATAGCCTGCGGAGAAAGCAGCCTTTCGCCTAAGTTTGAATCCGCCGGAAGCAATTCAGTAGCATAAATCACCCCATGGCTTGCCGCAGGCGGAGCTTCACTTAGGGTCTGGTTGAAGTTGTCAAGAATCTGGCTCAACGTCGTGTACATAGACTGGTAGGCAGGAGGTATGCTCTCGTCATACTGAGCGGCATTGGAGCATACAGGTCCTTGGGCTGAAGTTGGCGTTGCGATTGAAAACGAAGATGAACCGGTAAAGCTGTTATTGTCTGAAGCGGGCGTCGCAAAGTAAATCCATGTGCCTACCGCACCTATTAGCAAACCCGCTATGATGAGGGTCGCCAGAATCATAACCACACTCTTTCGATCAAACACTTCCACTCACCCTCTCGGCTCCTATCACTAGTTGAAAGTCCAACTTCGAACACACCCACCAAACGAACGAAGCTTCAATGGTCGGTGATAAGCAGAATGAATGAATCATTCATGCAGCGCGTGTTCGAAAGGGGCTAGTTCGCTCAGTCCTTTCTGTTGAAGACGCCTACCGTCATTGAGAAGTCAACGCACTCACGACCCACGGTCGGTTTGGTGCTATTTAGTTGTTCAAATTTCACATGTCCAATTCCGTGCTACGAGAAAGGACGGATGTTGAGAGATGCGTTCTAGGTTGGGTGTTCTCTGGGGTTGTTCCAGAACCATTGCATCTTAGGCGGCTCAATGTTCTCCTGCCATAGAAGGGCGATGAGTTCGCCCATATGGTAGAGCTGTTCCGTAAATGATTGGAAGAGACATTCCTCGACCGAGAGGTTGAAGGTTGTTCCTGAGGATAGAACGAAGTCAACCCGTCTATTGAATTCTCTTTCGTTAGCTGTTTTCAGGAAGGCGCGGGTTTTCCCTTCGATCTCGTCCAGATGCCGAAGGACATGTGTCATGTCAGTGTATTCTTCTGACTTCTTCCGCACGTATTCTCGCGACTTACCATGGATCACCCAGTTGACGATCCAATCCTCGTTGTCGATTATATGGACTAGAATGTTCTTCATAGTGTAGAAGCTGGCCTCCCTGTTCTTGACAACGACATCGGCGGGCAGTTCGGCGAGTTTCTCGGCGAAGTTTCTCCTCACTCGGACGGAATATGAATACAATTCAGTTATGGTAAACAAGCGGATCCCCACGAGGCAAGTAGCAATTTATCGTGCCACAGCTAGAAAAGGGATAGTTTGATCGCAAGATTCGGAGTCAAACTACTTATTTCGTCAGCCCCAATAACCGCCCATGTCAAGTATCAACCCGATCGAGGTTCAACCGCAACTGATCCCAAGTCAAGAGAGTTTGGACACGGACTCTCAAATGTGGGCAGCCGTCCTAGCCAGGGACAACCGCTGCGATGGAAGTTTCGTCTTCGCGGTTCGATCGACCGGAATCTACTGCAAGCCGTCTTGCCCGGCCAAACGGCCCAGCAGGGACAAGGTGGTCTTCTTCTCTGCGCCCATCGAAGCGGAACAATCCGGATTCCGTCCCTGTCAAAGATGCCACCCGAAAGACAACGAATCGTATCCTGGGGTTGCGATGGTCGATCATGTGTGCAAGTACATTGAAGCCAACTTGGATCGCAAACTTACACTCTCAACACTTAGCGTTCACGTTGGGATTAGTCCGTACCACCTGCAACGAACTTTCAAGCAGGCGGTTGGTCTCTCTCCTCGCGAATACATCCAAACCCGCCGGCTAGCGAAGATGAAGCTCTTGCTGAAGAACGGACACACGGTAACGAAAGCACTCTACGGTGCCGGGTTCAGCTCGAGGAGCCGGTTCTACAGAAATTCGAATCAATTTGGCATGAGTGCCGGATCCTTTCGCCGGGGTGCCAAAGGTTTACGAGTTACCTACTCAATCGTGAACTGCCCATTGGGGCGTCTCCTAGTTGCGGCGACACCGAAAGGGATCTGTGCCGTTTTCATGGGAGACACCGACGCCATAGTCGAATCCGCACTATCCAAAGAATACCCGCGCGCTGACCTCTACCGCACCAACTCTGGGCTTCAGCAATGGGTCACGGTGATCATGAACTATTTCGCCGGCCAACAAACGCATCTCAGCCTACCCCTCGACATCCAAGCAAGCACCTTCCAACGCAGAGTCTGGAAGGAAATCCAATCAATACCCTACGGCAGCACTAGCACATATAGTCAAATCGCATTCGAATTAGGCGAGCCCAACGCCGCGCGAGCGGTGGCGAAAGCATGTGCAACGAACCCCGTCTCCCTCGTTATACCATGCCACAGAGTGGTCGGGAAAGATGGTGAATTGCGAGGTTACCGTTGGGGCGAAAAAAGAAAGAAAGATCTACTGACACTCGAACGCACCCACGATCCACGGACCACCCCACGCTCAAATCCGTAAAACAAAGCTACCCAGAATTCACAGACGGGCGATTTCAAAGTGGACACGACGTCACGAGTACACTGGTCTCCAAAAGTCGTCATACTGGGTTATGGGCTAGTACTAACGCTAAGCGTCATCTGGGGCCTAGCGTTTGTTGCGATAAGAAGGGCAGAGTTTGAGCTAAGCCCACCTAATCTGACCATACTCAGATGGTTGATAGCTTCAGCTGGTTTCCTTGTTCTTGCCCCCGTCTATGGAAAGCCCGCGAAGCCCGTTCAGAGACGAGACATCCCGCGAATATTACTAGTTTCTTTCGCAAGCGTTGTCGGTTATCATCTCTCGCTGAACTACTCGGAGACAATTGTATCGTCAGGCTTGGCTGGTCTTCTGATTTCTTTCGCTCCTATTTTTGTTGTTTTGCTGTCGGCGATTTTCTTGAAGGAGCACGTCGGTAAGGGTCTAATGTTCGCATTGGGGTTGGCGGTAGTTGGGGCTTTCATTCTTTCGGTGGGTTCAGATCTTACCTTTCTTCAGATTACAGGGCCCCTTGCGGTGATATTGGCGGCATTCATGTATAGTGTGTTTTCTGTCGGTTCAAAGCCGCTAGTAAAATCATACGGCGCCCGTCCCGTAGCGATCTGGGTCGCCGTAATTGGCACGATCTTCACCTTACCCTTACTCTCCTGGAACTTCTTCACGCAGGTTTCCAATTTGTCTCCTACGGGATGGTTGTCGGTTCTCTACCTGGCAATTTTGAGTACAGTGGTCGCGAACATGATCCTCTACACGCTAATTTCCAGCAGGGCAGTGTCAAGGCTCTCAGTGCAGCTCTACCTAGTCCCACTCGTAAGCTTAGTTGGCGGAATATTGCTCCTCGGCGAGAGTTGGTCCATATTCACAATAATTGGCGCATGTTTCTTGCTCGCCGGAACCGCCCTCGCCACACACAAGCATTAGCTTTCGGCGAACTCGAAGACGAATCTCACGATTTGCCGGGCCAGAGCCGAGAATGCAATTCGTCTGGGGAATGATAATTATAGTGAACAACCCTTGGTTATTGGCGGGTTTGAGTATTGGATTTGGAAGAGCGAATCTTACTCCTTGTACCCACACTGTTCTTTTTCGTTACGGTCGCTTGGGGCTATCTGTTCCAGAAAGTTATCTATGATGAGGTTCAGGAAGTCGATCGTGCGCATTTTCAGAAAATGAAGAAGCTTCTAGGCCCACACTTTCATCAAGTCACGTACTCCGACGCAATCTTCCTCTTCATGGTTAATGGCATAATTTGGATACTTCAATTGTACCGCTTGGGACTCGGTGTCATTGTAATGGTGACCGGGGTTGTGGTCGCAGTAACCGGGCTTCTAGCATCCTTCATGTGGAAGCACGGTGATGGCATGCGAATTTCGAACTGGACCATGTTAGCTACGATGACCGTGGCAGCGGTAGAGTTCATCATGTTCATCTTCATCCCATGAACACCAATCGATGAAACCAGAAACCCTCTCAGTCGAGTGGAAACATCTCCTGAGTACGTGGTAAGACTCAAATACCGATTTTTCGTCAAGGCTCTCTGACGAGGACCTTGAGTCTAAGATCATTCATGTTTGGGGCCCCAAAGCCTTGGGGACAATACGCGTACGTCGTCCTGAGGATAGTTATCGCAGCCTTCTGGTTGAACTCCGACATGCCGCGTTGGATTGCTTTGACGATGGGGCATCCGGTAGCCAACGGTATGGTTCGCGGCCTCTTCGGTACAGGTATGGTCGTGTCGCTAACCTATCTCTTTACGCTTCTGGAAACTCTGGGAGCGGTTGCCCTCATTTTGGGCTTGCTGACCAGGTTGGTGAGTGTGTGGGCGGTTGTAGAATTCGCCATTACTGGAACCATTGGCCTTACGATAGGGCAGGGAGGGTTGATCAAGGATTTTGGGCTGATGGCTGGAGCATTAGTCCTGCTAGTGAACGGCAGTCAAAAGTTGAGCCTCGACGGCCTACTCGCGAAACAGGCAGTAAAGTAACTCAGCCTAGTTGGAAAAGAAGCTTCTTTAGCGCTGCCAGTCGAAAACTGGCCTATGACCAATGTGAAACGTTCAGCCTTTTCGGACTTCGTTAGGCTGATGCATCTTCCGCTCCCACTCTGCGTCTTGGCATTTGCAACGATTGGCGCTGCGCTTTCAGAAACGGTCTTCTTGGATCGTTTGCTCTTAACCTACCTCGGAATCTTGCTCGCCCTCTGCCTAGGGGCGTATAGCCTCGACGAACTCCGCGGCAGACCCCTCCACACGCGATTCCGGGACACGACGCTTCGCTGTTTGGCTGTGGCTGGAATCTCTGGTGGGGCTTTAGTGGCCATTTACCTATCGTGGACTGTTAGTATTGGAATTGGTATTCTCGCAATTGTTGCGGCCTTCTTCATCCTAGCCTATAACTTGGAACTCTTCGGCGGCCGATTTCATAATGTAGGCTGGTTCGGTGTGAGCTGGGGCGGCTTGACAACATTCGCAGGCTTCTATATTCAGTCTCCAACCATCACCTTCCAACCGCTATTAGCGTCATTGATGGCGGCGCTTCTAGGGATCAGCATTGTCCTTCTAACGCACAGATTTCGCCCGCAACAGTTATCCAATAAACTTTGCACCGTCCCAAACTCGGAGCTGATCGAGTTTTCACGTTATGCACGAAAGGCGGTCTGGACGGTTGTGCAATTGGAATGTTGCGCGATGATTGCACTCGCGATCGGCTTGATCATTCCAAAACTAATCTAAGATACCGCGTTATTTTCGTGCACCAATTAACGCCACAATTCCCAGACTCATTTTCTCCACCAACGTGCTCCGAAAGCCTGCCTCTTCGAGAAGCTTGCATATCTCAGGCACCCGCATCGAGATCAGGATCGTGTTTGCCAGATAGATCAGGGTTCTGTTCCAGTAGGTGGACACGATGCGGCCGAGGGCTGGGAGGATGTGGAATATGTGAAATCTGTAGATCAACCACACGGTATTGTTGTCGGGGTGAACAAAATCAACCGATAAGAACCATCCCGATCCCATCAGAACTCGAAGACTGTCTTTGAAGACAGCCAGCTTGTTTGCGAAATTACGTAACGCCAAGCCCACAGTAATGTAGCTGAAGGAGTCGTCGCGAAACGGTAGGGATTCACCTACTGCCCTAACGAATTCTATGGAACAATTACTCAGGTTCCTTGTCTTCTTTCGTATAGCGATGCTGAGCATCGCGGGGCTTAGATCTAGACCCACCACCAAACTTCCCGGCTTCGCGCGACGTCCAAGTTCGAACGTAACCAGTCCCGTTCCACACGCGAGATCCAATACCATGATTTCGTGGCGGAAGTCAATCTTAGATAACATCCTACTTCTCCAAACAGAGTCGAACGTGAAGGTCATCAAGTGAAGAAGACGGTCATATTCAGTTTCGACATCCGTGAAGATAGTTTGAACGAACTTCACTTTTTCGACGAATTTAGTTGGGATTTCCATGGACATGGCTGGTGACTCCGTTGCGAGGGAACGGTTAAGTTGGGCAGTTAGTCTGCTAACATCCGTTTAACCATGTATCAACTTGAGGAAGCTAAGATCATTGAGGAGGTTAGAAGGCGCGGCTCGAAACGCATCCTTCTCCAAATGCCCGAGGGCCTAAAACCGATCGGGTTCAAACTCGCGAGATTTCTCGAGAACGAAGGGGGTGTTGAAGTTTTCGTCTCGGGCGATCCATGCTATGGGGCTTGCGACCTCGCATTAAACCCGAAAGCACACATTAACGCCGACCTTCTCGTGCACATCGGCCACGCAGAGATACCGGGAGAGTTCCCCGATGAGAATGTTCTGTACGTGGAAGCGCATTCCGATGTACCCGTAGAGGAACCAATGAAGAGAGCAGTAGAGATGTTAGGGAAAGAACACAGGATCGGCCTTGCTTCCAACATTCAACACATCCACCAACTTGGCAAGGCGAAAGAAATTCTGGAGAACGGCGGTAAGGAAGTGGTGATTGGGAGAGCGTCGGGCTGGCTGCGATATCCCGGTCAGGTGCTGGGGTGTGATTATGGTGGCGTACGCGCGATTGCAGAGAAAGTGGATGCGATCGTCGTGTTGAGCGGAGGGGACTTTCACGCCCTCGGAATACCCTTAGCCACAGGAAAACGGACAATCGTAGTCGATCCCTTTCAACAAACGGCCAAAGACATGACCGAGGACTGCCGCAGGCTGCTCAGGAAGAGATGGATCAACATTGAGAGGTTCAAGGAGACAAAGAGGGTTGGCGTCATTGTGGGCATGAAGAGTAGCCAGATGAACATCGCCCTAGCGC
The DNA here is from genome assembly GCA_049521055.1 of Bathyarchaeia archaeon. Classification (GTDB taxonomy): domain Archaea; phylum Thermoproteota; class Bathyarchaeia; order 40CM-2-53-6; family 40CM-2-53-6; genus FEN-987. Next base: position 52,314 of record JBEKPE010000002.1, on the reverse strand, counting down.
GCCGCCTCAAGGACCTCTTGGAGGCGAACGGCCAATCAACCATTCTCATATGCGCCGCAGAAGTGATTCCTGAAACCCTCGAGTCATTCACAGACCTCGAGGCCTACGTGGAGATCTCCTGCCCACGAATAAGCACCGACGACCAAGAACGGTACCGCAAACCGATGTTGAACCCTGAGGAGGTCATGATAGCACTAGGGAAGAAGAGTTGGGAGGATTACACTAAAGGAATGACGCTGGAAGAATGGCATTAAGGCAGCTTGCCTTGCCGACCCGACCCATCCAAATCCGCAAACACGACTTGGCAATCGCGTTACAGAAAGTGAAACCCCACCCGAAACCCGAAGTCGCCCTCGAACAATACACCATCCCAGCCAACCTAGCCGCCGAAATTCTCTTCACCGCTTGTTATACGCACGATGACATCGAAGAGAAACGCGTGCTCGATCTTGGAACTGGAACCGGTAGGCTGGCGTTGGGCGCCTCAATTCTCGGCGCTAGTAGAATTGTTGGTGTAGACATAGACTCCTCAAGCATTCGCGTCGCGTCACAAAGCGCGAAGGTTCTCGGCGTAGATGTGGATTGGGTCGTGGGAGATATCGGGATCATTCGAGGTAGCTTTGATACGGTTCTCATGAACCCGCCCTTCGGGACCAAGCAACCTCACGCAGACCTTCAATTCCTACAATGCGCCCAAAACCTAGCATCCGTCATCTACAGTATTCACAAATCCTCAACGCGCAGCTTTCTCGGGCATTGGTTAGGAAATCAAGGGCTCAAGGGGGAACGAATTATGAGCCCGAAGATGGAGATACCGCATCAATTCTCGTTCCACAGAAAACCGAAACGATTTGTTGAGGTAGACGTGTTCCGAATCCTCCGAGCTTGACCGGAATTTTAATCCGTGCTTATATAGTGGGCTGCAGCTAACGAACGCGAATCTGCGCAATCACCAACCCAACTCAGCCGACATCCAGTCGGCACGTGATAATTCGAGGGGTGATTGCCTAGGTAAAGGGTAATGAGGTTTGAGTAAGGCACCAAATGAAATGGTTCAACCCGTACTACCGGGCGATAAGATAGGCGTGATAGAACAATTCTTGCCCGGTGCCGGGACATATGAAACTGAGGGCACAATATACGCCAACTACACCGGTAACGCACGAATCGATCTGAAGAACAAGAGGGTGACAGTTGTGCCTGTAACGCGGACGGCTCTACTTCCGAAGGAAGGAACAACAATCATTGCCTCCGTAATTCATACTTCAGAGAAGATGGCTACCGTAAACATCTGGAAAATTGACGATAAGGCCATCCAAACTCCATTCACAGCAATACTTTACATCTCTTCATCCAGCCCAAGGTATGAACGGAGCATGTCGGATGTTTGTAAGGCTGGAGACATTATTCGCGCTCGAGTAATCGACATGGCTAACCGAATCCCACAACTAACAACGGCGGGACGCGGGTTAGGTGTAATCAAAGCGTTCTGTTCAAGGTGTGGTAGTGTATTGGAGTTTACGAACCGGAGACTACAATGCCCCTCTTGTGGAAACATTGAAAGGAGAAGACTCGCAGAAGATCTAATGAAACCAGAGGTAGAGGTGGAGAGAAGTGGAAGTTAAGGTTCTATCAAAGTCGAAAAATGAGCTTAGGCTCGAAATAATCGGCGAAGATCACACATTCTGCAATCTACTACAAAACGTTCTGCTCGAAGACAAGAACGTTGAGCTGGCCGGCTACGATCAACCGCATCCCCTCATTCGCTCGAGCATCGTCTATGTCAGAACGAAACGTGAAGTCTCACCCGAGAAGACACTGTTAAACGCACTCGCGAACGTGCAGGAACTCAACAAGGAATTCAACGAGAAGTTCGCTAAGGCCGTCGAGCCTGCCTGATGAGTAGCGTAGAACCAATTCAACGCGCCGTGCGCGATCGGCAGCTTGCGAGCTTGGGAGACGCTTTCATTAACTTCGTATACTCACTCGCATTAACACAGATCAGCGGCCACCCAAAAGGGGTGAAGGTCAGCGACAAGATCCTATCCGAAGCGTTCAAGATAGCCGGCCTAAGGCAATACCTTGGGACGCGATTATCGAAGAAGGACCTTGCAAACGCTTCCGAATCGTTGTTAATGGAAGCTTACCGCAAACAGCTCCTAACAATCGAAGAAAGCGTTCACGTACTAACCCAGAACCCAGATGGGCCTCAAGCGGGATTATCCGACCTCTTGAAACTAGCGGCGGAACGTCTTCCGCGGGCGTAGCGGTTAGAGGTTGATTAAGAGAGAAGCTAGAATACTGGGCCTGAGCGCCCGCCGGAAAGGCCGCACAATATTAGTGGTGGGCGTGGTCTTCAGGGGCTCCCTATGGCTAGATGGAGTAATCAGCTGCCTCCTAGAAATGAATGGAACAAACCAGAATTCCACCTTATCCGGAGCAATCAAGGGATCAAAACAGTATTCACAGCTTCATGCCATAATCGTGAAAAAACAGTTCGTTCCCGGGTTCGAACTAGACCTGGATGATTTGGCTCGCCGAGTGAATCTTCCAGTCATCGCGATCACCAACCTACACATCTCAAAGGCGCCGAAAAAGGAGATGGGCCAACGTGGCCCACAGCGTTATGATATTATCGTGAATGAACACGATCTTTCCGTGTCAGCGGTTCGGATAAGCAGAGTAGTTGTGGAGCAAGTGTTCAACGTAGGCTGCAGTCCCGCTAGCAGCATACCCGAAGCAGTCAGGGTTGCAAATTTACTGGCTCAGGAAAGTTCAAGGTGCAGATTTCTGTGGCAGCGGCGAAAGCTTAAGATTGGCCCAAGCCATACCAGACATCCAAGGATTAAGTCCGTTTGAATGAGGGATATCTCCGGAGATCCTTGAGAGTTTGTCTACACTTATTTCTGCCGAAGAAGTTTTTCAGCTGCACCCAAAGATCAGGTGGGCATCATTCTCCACCGAGTCCGGCAGAATCGCATTCTCTCAAATGCGGCCGGGACTTACCAGCTATACTCCTGAACAGGATGATAGGACGTTCATGGAGTTCGGACCGCAGTTAATGACCGGGATTGCTGAACGACTCTCCCCCACGGGCGGCGCGGGGAAGGTGCAAAGTCTCATCGTAAATCTGGAGAAAGATGCCGTGTTGCTAGCCCCGCTTCGAGGTGGGTATCTAGCGATCTCAGCAGACAGAGCCGATGCGGCTGCTGTTTTCAAAGAGGTCGAACCCATGATTCGACGGCTAACACCCGCTAGCAGCCGCTGAAGGTTCGCTCACAACGCCGCTCGTTTTCTGCTCTCAGTCAGTAGTCTTCAGTAGCCTCTATTGTGAAGAATCAGATTGAAGGCGGCGCGAAAGGCCCAACAGATGATACGAAACACGATTTCTTCAGTTAAGACGAGCCGAAACCAAGTAACGCTTAAATGGAACTCGTATTGATTGGGCTCGCGGTCGTTATCAAAAGTGCAGTTTTGCCCAAAGTGCGGCCTCGCGCTTCTGCCCACCAAGAAGCAGAAGACGATCGTGCTTAGCTGTCCAAAATGCGGCTACGAAACCCATCGCTCAGACCGCACCGTGCAGAAACTTGAGCAGCAGAAAGAGAACGTAGTCGTGATCGGCAAGGAAGAACAGAAGATTCGAACCTTGCCCAAGACTAAAGTTGATTGTCCAAAGTGCGGGCACAAGGAAGCATTCTACTGGCTGGTCCAAACTCGTGGCGCAGATGAGTCGTCAACACAGTTTTTCCGGTGTACAAGCTGCGGATCAACCTGGCGGGAGAATTCCTAGAACCTCCGGTTTCAAGTGCCACCGCTCAATTAAAATGCGTAAGCTAGGCTCACTAGGGCACCGTCGAATACCCGGTGGTTAATGATTGTTCAAGGCAACGATTAGTGATGCTAGACTCTGGAGGAACATGCTCGCCGCCGTATCAACGCTGATCGAGGAGGCGGACTTTAACGCTTCGCCGGAAGGCATCAAAATGCGCTCGATGGATCCGTCCCATGTGGCCATGGTTGACTTCGAATGGAACAAATCCGCGTTTGAAGAGTACACCTGCCTTCAACCCACGAAAATTCGACTCAACGTAACCGATATTGTCAAGAAACTTAGGGGCGCCGGGCAAGAACCCCTTGAGATGTCCTACGACGAAACAACCCGCAAGCTGAACATGGTGATCAAGGGGAAGTGGAAGACCACATTCACTCTGCCAACCCTCGATCCGGGCGACGAGGAAGTCCCGACGCCCAAGATTGCTTTCAACACGAAGATCAAGATGATTAGCTCAAGCTTCAAGGACATAATCGACCAAATCCAGACCGTCAGCGACAACGTTAGGTTCGAAAGTACTCCTGAGAAATTTATCGCCGAAGCTGTTACGGAACTGAGCGGCGCGAAGATCGAATTGGAGAAGGGTAGCGATGTTCTGTTGGAACTTGAGGCTAAGGAACCTTGCAAGGCAACTTTCAATCTCAACTACCTCGCGGAAATATCGAAAGCCGGATCATCAGCCGCGGAACTCGTAACGCTTGAATTCTCAACGAATATGCCAGTAAAACTAGAATATGAAATGCCCCAGCAGGGCAAGCTGCTCTACTTCCTCGCACCAAGAATTGAAGCGGAGTAGACGCATAAACGCCCGAATGCAAGACCCCTTTCATCTACCTTCCACTACGTAGGGGCGGTTAGCACGCAGACGCTTCTGACGAAGCTTGATCTTGCAAAGTTTCCGTTCACGTCAGAAGCGTCGAGCTACATAAAGTCCCGAAACATCGACCCGATAGAGCTGACTCGACCGGAACTAGTCCCGATTCTTGAACGCGCGATGGAACGGATTAGGCAGGGAGTGTTCGGCGGGAAAATATCAGCTGACCTAACACAGGAGGATGTCGACATCCTCACATACCCAACCGCCCTAATGCTGATCAGCTCGGTGGGGGACGATAGAACTCGACGACGATATGCGCTCGCCGAGGCCAAGCGGGCATACGAGCTCCTCCGGTATGAAACTCCCGAAAAATTGCTTCAGATCGCCACTGGCTCCTTCGGTTGGGATGCGAAGCTCGTTGAAAGAGATGTGGGAGGAACACATTTCGAGTTTGCGCTGCACTTTAGGTTCTACGTGCGAAATTCCGCTAGAATTCACGATTTGAGGTGGAAACTAGTCAACAGGGTCTTGACGGAAGGGTACGTTCTTCTTCCCCGCGAGGACTTCGCTAGACTTCTCGAAGAGGAGGTTCAGGGACGAGTTCTGGAGAAGACGGCCGACAAAACTGTGGCTCTGCCTGACGAACTTGCGCGACGAGTCGAACCGCTCCGTTCCATGCTCAGGGCCAGGTCTCAGCACCTGGCTGCGGATGAAATGCCTCATGCGGTTATGGCTTCGGCGATGCCGCCTTGCATGAGGAACCTGCTCAGCCTCCTTCAGACTAGCAAGCACATATCGCACATGGGACGCTTCGCTATGGCAGCATTCCTTCTCAACATTGGAACCAACGAGGAGGATCTCCTCAAAATGTTCAAGGCCTTCAGCGATTTTGATGAACGCATCGCCCGGTATCAGGTTGAGCACATAGCTGGTAAACGTGGTTCAAGAAGAAAGTACACAGCCCCTAACTGCGCTACGATGCGGACCCACGGCGTATGCGTCAACCCCGACGAACTCTGCGCAAGCATAACCCATCCATTATCCTACTACCGAAGGAAAGCACGATTCATCATGCGTCGGGAACGAAACAAACCCCCTCACGAACAACCCCGAAGAAACAGGGATTAATCAGTGAACAAGAAAAGCCTAGTCCTTCTCTCATTGGCCACGCTGATCCTTCTCGGGGGAATGGTTCCTCTAACTCCCTCACACCAAGCCCCAGTAATCATCCAAGGCTCAATCCCGCGTGCTGGCCATTTTTCTGTTCTGGTAGAGAGTCAACACGACCTCACCCCGACGGATATGCAACTTCTTGAAAGTTACGGCACGGTTACCACCGTAGCCGGTCCCGTGGCGGTTATCCAAATTAGCTCGGCGGCGTTGGCTGAGGTGGCCCGGCTTCCATTCATCATTCGTATCGAGAAATCGTACCCTCTCAGTGTCCGACTCGACAAGAGCGTGCCCGATGTTGGCGCTCCTCAAGTTTGGGATGAGGTGAAAGATCCTTTCGGAAAGAACGTTACCGGGGCAGGTGTGATTGTTGGGTTTGTGGATACTGGAATCGACACGGCCCACCCCGATTTCACTTTCCCCAACGGCACGACCAAAATTCTGTACGTGTGGGACCAGACCACGACAGGCCGCCCGCCGTCAGGGTTCAACTACGGCTACGAGTGCACATCGGCGGACATACAAGCGAGAACGTGCCCCGAGAAGGACACGTTTGGGCATGGGACACATGTGGCCGGAATCGCAGCCAGCTCTGGTATGGCGACTGGTAACTACACCGGCGTCGCGCCGGGTGCAAGCATAATCTTCGTGAAGAGCGGCTATGAGGTGTGTAATGGGGATAGCTGGACCTTCAACACGAACCAGATTCTCGACGGCATAAGCTACATGGTCAGGAAAGCTGCCTCACTTAGGATGCGTTTAGTCGTCAGCCTGAGCTTAGGCGGCAACATTGGCGCCCACGACGGCACCGACCCATTCGAACGTGCCCTCGACGCCTTCGTCAAAGCCGGGACACCAATCGTTGTTGCTGCAGGCAACGCAGCGGAGGATCAAGACCACATCGACGGGCAAATATCCCAAGGCCAAAACACTACCTTCCAACTTGAGTTTAAGCAAACAACCATCGACGTAGCCATAGACATTTGGTATTCCTCACAGGATCAAATCTCGGCGACACTACACGCACCTGACGGTAGATCCTACCCGGTGTTAACCGTGCCCGGAGGAATAGTTACCAGCTTCGGCCTACTCAACACAACCACAACCTCCTTCCCTAACGGCAACGAACTCTATATCGAGGTTAACTCGACCAATCCCTTACCACTTGATGGTTGGGGAGTGAGCTTGGTAGCGGACCAAGTTCACTCTCAGGGATTCTGGAACGCGTGGACCGATTCCGCAACATGCACTTTTCCGGGCTCAGTCTTCCTCCCGGGAGATGGGTACATGGTTGATTCTCAGGATACGATCGGTATACCCGCCACAGCTAGGAACGTCGTAACCGTTGGCTCATACATCACAAAGACTTCGTGGGTGGGAATGGACGGAAACACCTACGGGCGAACGGATATTCCCATAGGTGGGATCTCGTCTTTCAGCTCTCTCGGCCCAACCAGGGACGGCCGGACCAAACCTGATATCGTTGCTCCGGGTGAAGTCATAGTCTCGGCAAGGTCAAGCGCCGTACCCCAAACTCAGAGTGACCCCGACCGATACCACAGGGTTCTGGCGGGCACTAGCATGGCTACCCCACACGTGGCCGGCACCATCGCTCTCATGCTCCAATACGCGCCCAACATTCAAGCGACCGATATTCCGGGAATACTCCGGGAAACAGCACGGCTTGATTCGAACACTGGGATAGTTACAGATGGTTCCGCAATCTGGGGCTTCGGAAAACTAGACGCACGGACCGCAACAGGTCTCTTCAGACAGACATTGGTGATCATTGGACTTCCTTCCGCGCTCCAGGTTCCCGTCCGCGTGAACGGCAGTGAAATCATGCAAATTTCTGGAGGTTCGTGGGCTGACGTCTACTATCTCAAAGGGTCGACTCCAAATGTCTCTTTCGACCACCAAATCCAAGCAAGCGCCGATACTCGCTACGAATATCAGAACGCGAGTTCCACGGGCACATCGAATCCTCTGATCATAATCAATTACAATCCACAATATTTGCTCACAGTCATCTCACGCTTTGGTCCGACTAGTGGCAGCGGATGGTATGCCGCAAACAGCAACGCGACTGTAGCCGCACCAGAAATTGTGCCCGCCCCCGGCCTTTCAGGTTATCTAGGTTCCGCGTACGTTCTGAGCTACTGGGCTACAACTAACGGCGTTACCCGTTCGAATCTGATTTTGATGGATGGTCCGAAATCCATAACCGCAGTTTACACTCTAACCATTTCAGAGCAAACATTCTCTGAGGTAATTGTAATCTCGACGGTTGTTGTGCTCTCGGCTGTTGTATTTGCGAGAAGAAAGCTTAGCTAATTCCGCGGCTACATCTTCTTGAGCAGTACGTCGGTGCCTTCGATTCTTACGGAGAAGGAGACTTCGTCCTTCATAGGAGGCGGGCTAACGACTTTTCCGGTGGTAACATCAAATTTGCCGCCGTGCCAGGGGCAGATTATAGTGTTGCCCTCAAGTTCCCCTTCGTTGAGGGGGCCTCCCCTATGAGTGCACTTATCCGTAATTGCATACAGCTTACCTCCAACGTTGGCGACGACCACTTCATCCACACCCACTGTTACTTTCTTGAGAGATCCTGCTGGAAAATCGGCAACTTGGCCGACCTTTGCGTAGCCTTCGCTCATCTCAATCAACCATTCAAATGAGTCTCTGAGCCCGCTTATGAACTGAGCGCATGGTAAAGCTATATGCTCGACGCCCCACACGGCATTCGCGAAGATCTGAGACCTCCACGAATCGATGGGAAGAATTTGCAAGCCAATACGCAAACGCAACGCTTCGAATTTCTCAAACTCAAATTCCAAGAATACTACAAAGAAAATGTTGCGTCCCTTAGTCCTCCACCGTCAATGGTGGAACGAGAATTCGGTTTCTTACTCTTCCGCGAACGTGTGATGGTGAGACATAAGGCGTTCAATGATTTCAGTCTGTTTACCAACTCGCTGCTATCACTCGCGCCCTCCGACGTTTACTACTCAACGGCTTACTATCAGCACCCGGACCTTGAGATGGAAAGAAAAGGGTGGCTGGGCTCGGACGTGGTTTTCGATGTCGACGCGGACCATATTGATACCCCATGCAAGGAGACGCATGACATGTGGGTCTGCACGAGCTGCAAAGAAACAAGGAGGGGAAAAAAACCTCTAAAATGTCCTAAATGTGGGAACGAAAAGCTCGATGAAAAAGCGTGGCTTTGCGACCGTTGCCTCATCGCGGCTAAGGAAGAGGTACTAAAGCTTCTAGAATTTCTCGGGGAAGATTTCGGGATCAAATCAAACGAAATACATCTTTTCTTTTCAGGCCACAGGGGATACCACCTTCACGTGGTCTCGGACAGTTTGAAGACATTAGACGACGTGCAAAGAAGAGAGATAGTGGATTATGTGATGGCGCTGGGGCTAGACCCTGCGGAGCAGGGTTTGTACCAGGACCTATTCGACAGCAAACACCCGATCATAGTTGGCCCTGACCTAACCGATCTAGGTTGGCGGGGCAGGCTGGCGCGAGGTGTATACCAGATTCTCACAGAGTGGGATCAAAATTCACTAGTTGAGCTTGGCTTCACGCGTGGCGCAGCCACCCAGATCCTGAACGACCGTCAACGAATTAGAACTGAATGGTCGAGAAAGATGCTATGGAGCTCATTTCAAGATAAATGGAGAATCAACGAAAAAATCTGGAGGAACATTGTCGAAAAAGCGATGAGCCTAGTCGCGCTACCCGCGAAGATAGACACTGTCGTCACTACCGACGTTCACAGGTTGATCAGGATGCCGGGCACGCTAAATGGAAAGACCGGCCTGAAAGCTACAGTAGTTAAATTGGACCGCCTAGAGGAATTTGACCCATTCTATGAACCCGTCGTTTTTGAAGGAACACAAAAAGTTGAGATTACGGAAGCCCCCGAACTGAGGCTTCGGGGTCAAACCTTCGGTCCCTACGCCGATGAGAAAGTTGAATTGCCACTTGCTGCCGCCGTACTGCTTGTAGCAAAAGGTGTAGCATCACCGGTGAACTAGGCTTGTATAACGAGCTGTACAAGGCATGGAAGTCCGAGAAGAGTTCTGAGAAGGCTCAACCTCTCGCGGGCGATTTCTATCGAAGGGTTCAGGCTTACCTGAATGGTTTGGAGCAGGATTCCGCATCTTTGGAGGAACACACACTTCAGGGCCGCCTCGCCCTAAAAGAAAAGGAAGTCGTAACCAGGCTTCTACGGGAATTGAAGGAGGCGAGGCTTCAGAAACTCGTCAGCATCACCAAACGCCAAGGCGATATGGACGCCACAGGTCTAACGGATGAAGAAAAGACTCTGGTCAAAGGTATTGAGGACTCGATGAAAGCTTTCGGGCAAGGAAGAAACGAGCCTGCTCGCACCGGAGACGCTGCATTTGAAGAACCAATTGAATTGTCAGTCGTGAGATTTCTGCAGGACATACCCGAAATAGTTGGGACTGACTTGAAAATTTACGGGCCCTACAAGAAAGAAGATGTCGGCTCGCTACCTAACCAAAATGCCCGGGCTTTGGTTATGCAAGGTGCCGCGAAGGAAATTGAAGTAAGAAACTTTCACAAAACCGCGAAGGAAGATGACGCGAACCGCCATCAACAATAAATAGAACGCGCAGGGCTAGTACTAAATTCGAGCGGATCAGTATGAAAGCGCCTAAAGAAATGAGGACCTTCTGTCCTAAATGCAAAACCCATACTGATCACCAAGTGTCGATATACAAGAAAGGCAAGGATAGGGCAATGGCCGTCGGCAATAGACGTCACGATCGCGATGAACACGGGTATGGCGGCCAAAAGTTTCCGAAACTCAAAAGGACGGCTAAGACTACGAAGAAAATGTTGCTCAGACTTACCTGCCGAACTTGCGATTCGGTGGTCTTCAGATTGGGAATTAGGCTGCGCAAGCTAGACCTCACTTAGGCATTATCCGCCTTGCGTCAGGCGACTCTGCCTGTAATCGATTACCTGAGCAGAATACGCATGTTGGGTTCTGTTAAACCAGCCCGTCAACCGTAGAGGTAACAGAAGCCTTATGTTGCATGGTTCCTCTCTGGCAGCTTCTTCAGTAGGTTGGGAATGAGAAGTGGTTAAAGGAGAATTAATCCCGAAACCTCAGAGCAACTTCATCAGAGTCAAGTGCCCGAAGTGTGCGAATGAACAAGTTATATTTGACCGGCCATCCCTCGCCCCGCACTGCTCAGTCTGCAATGAAGTGCTAGCGGATCCCACTGGCGGAAAAGCAACGCTCAAGTCTGAAGTAGTTCAAGTCCTCGGATAAATTGGTGAAAACGATGTCGAGCCCCGTTGAATATCCTGAAGTCGGCGACCTAGTTGTAGCCAGTGTCACACGTGTTGTGGATTACGGGGCATATGTCAAACTCGACGAGTACGACGGCGTCGAAGGCTTAATCCACATTTCAGAAATCGCAAGCACATACGTAAAGAACATTAGAGTCCACGTGAGGCCAGGCCAAAAACTCGCCCTGAAAGTCTTACGGGTAAGCCCCCAACGCTTCCAAGTTGACCTTTCACTCCGCAGAGTCACCGGACGTGAAAAATCCGAGAAGATGCTTGAATGGAAGAAAGTGAAGAAGGCGGACTCTATAATCAAAGGTGCAGCTGAACGACTGCAAGTCGGAGACGAAGACGTAGCAAAGATTAGAGACGTGATCTACGAGAAATTCGACAATCCCTTCGACGCGTTTGAGGAGGCAACGGATGAGGGAGAAGAAACTTTCACCAAGCTGGGAATAGCTGAGGATTGGGCCAAGGCACTAACCGAGGTGGCTAGAAGCAAGATCAGGCTGGAGAAAGCTAAGGTTACGGGGACGGTAGAACTCACATGCGTAAAGACTGATGGCGTTGAAGCGATTCGACAAGCATTGCGTGGGGCGAAAAAGGTCAAGAAATCGCGCGGGACCACGATTAAAGTCTACACGCTTGGGTCCCCGAAATACCGGTTTGAGGTCAGAAGCAAGGAAATAACGGACGCTCAGGCTACGCTGAACCTCGCCTTGGAGGAAGCATTAAACGCGATCAAGGGCCTCGGCGGCGAAGGACGCAAACTAGGTTGAAGTGGCTCATAAGAAAATGTCCTACCTGCAAAACATATACAATGAAGCCTAATTGCCCTAAATGCGGAACACAAACCGTTACCCCACACCCGACTAGATTCTCCCCGCACGACAAATACGCCAAACTACGTCAACCAGAGAACCCGTGAGAACGGCTCGTTCCGCTCCGGAACCGCTGTTCCTTGCTTACGATCTGCGGATCGTGAGGTATGCGGTGGCAGGGTTATAATTCACACCTGCCTGCAGCGTCGCAACCAACATGAAAGTTCCTGGAACATCGGCTTTCCAGGTGAAGCTCATTGTCTGTGCGGTCATGAATACCGTGTCGATCGGGGTGAACGTCTTGTTGTCGAAAGTGTATGCAACGGTTACGTTCGTGCCCGTGACGTAGGGTGAAAGTGTTAGGGTCACTGTGATGTTTTGACCCTGGCTGAATGTAGCGGGTGAGGTTGATAGGGTTAGGGTGGCGTTCGCTTTTGCGACGAAGATCGATTCGGGCGTTGAGACGACGTCACCGTAAGTTACGGTGCCAACGTAATGGGCACGGATTAAGTATGTGCCCGCGTTCGGGAGCGCCGTGTAGTTATACGCGCCGTTTGGTGCAGCATTAACGGTCCCGATTTGTTGCCACGACTGTCCGCTATCGACAGACGATTCCAAGACGACTTGCACGGGTTGCGAGGAGAGCGGGGCTCCATTAGTATCGGTAATGTTTCCTGACATGACCACCGGAGTGCCGTATACGATTGGCGTTTTGACTGGGCGCATCGTGATGAAGCTTGATTTGATCAAGTTCACTTTGAACAAGTATACGAACTTGTTTGAGGACGAGAATACTTGAGTGAGGTAAGGGGATGGTGTAGTTTGCGTATTCGCTGTGGTTACGGTCATCATGTAACCGAGCATCGAATTCGTGTTCAGCTGTGCACTGGTCGTGATTGTGTCGTTGCTTACGATCGTCTTAGTTTTTGGGTCCGTGACTATCCGTGCGTAATCGCTTGCTCCGGTCTGAGGATTAGTGCTTGTTTCTTTGAACGTGATTTGATATTTGTTGTTCCACATGGTATTGTTCCCGATGCGCGCCATCCAATACCATTTGCCGTCTTCACCGAACCCTTGCCAACCTCCCGAGGTACCGCCCGAGGGGGTGATGAAGATCGCTACGTACGAGACATTGTAACGTTGGAGGTTAGGGAGTGCAAACGTGATGTTATCGAGGAAAGTCTGGGCAATCATTCCTATCTGAGTCGAGTTTTGAGTTCCATTATCCGCAATTGTACTGCGATCCCCGAGTGCCGTTATCCAGTAGCCATAGTCCCACCATGCGAAAACAACTGAGCCTGGGGGCGTGTTCAGTCGCATCCACGATAACGCTTCGAGCCAATCCTGGTATTTCAGCTCATTTCCGGCTGCGGGTGCCGTCGGGATGCTGGATGTGACTATGGTTGCGGGTTGGTATGATCCACGCACGGCGGTCCAGAAGGTTGGAATTATGGCGATCAGTAAAATGAGGAAGATGGCGACTCCAAACTCTCGTCCTATTCTGGAGATTACTCGAGTTTTGCGTTTTGGATAGATGACGGCTTCCCGCACGATGTCAACGGCGGGCTTGCCTAACTCAACCGTACCAATTGCACCCAGAATACAGAAGACGGGGGCGAGTAACAATGTCAGTCGCACGAATGAAGCGGCGAAGTAGACCCCAGTTACAGCCCAGAGGATGGTGAATATGTCTTCGTTTCTACCCCTCTGGATTACGAACACTATTCCGAATAGAATTAGAAAAGTTATGGCACCGAATTCATAGAAGAAACTCCCCCAAGTTGCAGGTTGGTGCTCTGCGACGCTAGCGATTATCGGAACATCGCCGCGAACGAAGGGGTTGATAACTGCGTAGAATTTGCCGTACGGTATTAGAGCGATGTTGAAGTAAGAAAGGGCTAAGACTAGTGCTCCAGTCCCCAATACAACGGCTGCTAACGTGTACAGCCGCATCCTGGTACTTTCGAGGTATGAGGATGCTTCCCGAGCTACCAGTACGAGTTCCCCGGCGAGAACCGCCAACCACGTGAGGTCAGTAAGTGAACCGAATCCGAGTTTCGGGACCAGAAACGGAGTGAAGAGAAGGAAGATTCCCATTGATAGGGAATAGCTGAGGAACAGTTTCTTCGAGTAGCGCCCAATCAAGACGAGGATAACGACGTAAAGGGGGATCAAATCTAGCGGGAAGAGGGACCCTGCCCACTCTGCTGCGAGATAGAAAAGCGAGAAGCCCGCTATCACTGAGTACGCGATTGTTTTGCGTGTTGAGGAACTGGAAACTGTTGCTCGACGGAAGGAGAGAAAGATCACAAGCATTAGAAGAATCCCAAGGGGCTCGTGACGCAGGAAACCAAGTTGAGTTCGACCGATGCTGCTAGGGTTCAATGCTAAGAACAGGGCAGTTAACATCCCAGCGCCTTTTCCCCAGAAATCCTTTCCAAGGAAATATGCGATCAACACTGTAATTGTTCCTGCAACAATCGGAAAGACCATGGCTACGTCGAACACTGCAACTCCTATCCCCATGAAACGTAGCAACATTACTATGGCAGCGACAACGAACGCTTCGCCGTACAAGTTCCAAGTCGGCATGTCGGCACCGTACGGGAACCAGCTCATGCTGTCATGCCATTGGAACCAAGCGAGAAAACCGTGATCGACCGTGAATTGTGCCATCCGCCACTGGAGGTATGGGTCAAATTCGTTGAGGTAGTATCCCCAGCGAATCGGCATCAATCGAACAGCTAGGGCGATGATCACAATCAGTCCGAGGGCTATGTATTCAAGAACGGTCCCACGTGAAACTCCTGACGCTGCTTTGCGGATGCCGTCGACTCGTTCCGCGAGTACTTCGCGGTTTACGTACTTGCCCATGACGCTTCGAGCTTTTCTCAGGGCTCGGCCGGTAGCTGACATTTATGCACCCGCAGATTTTCGAAGGTAGACTTTGAGCGCGTTATAAAAGGTTGATGAAGCAGAACGACCGATTCAAACACCATGTCATTCACACTCTGGACGTACCTGCTTGCGATACCAATGCGAGCTAGTTCGAGTTTCGAGTCATCAGTGTCCGAAAACCTTGTCAGGTCGAATCACTGATTTCAGTGGGGATTGGTAATCATACCATGCCTGATGCCTACCTGTCATGCCCATCTTGCGCAAAGCCGAACGTCAGCGATGGTAGGTATTGCATTAATTGCGGTTCGATTCTGAACCCAATATTCTGTTCCCAATGCGGAACCTCCAACCCGGATGGATTAGAGCAGTGCCTAGAATGCGGTGCGCCTATGCCGAGCTTGAAGGGTTACCGTTGGAATCCGATCGTTACGGTCCTTAATCCAACCTCTGCGATGACTGAGAGAAGAGACACGGTCCCTTACGTGGGTACTGAGGAGGAAGGTCCGCTCAAGTGGCTTCGATCCAAACTGGAACGTGACCAGAACCGACAGAGGTTATTGGGTTCTTCGTGAGTAACCATACTTGCTGGTATCGTAGAACGGTGGTTTCACGAATTTTGCTCCTTCAATCCTGTCCCTGATCTTGATTTTGACCGCGTTACTCTGGCTGGCGTTTTGTGGGGTTACGTAACCCATTGCTATGCCCTTGTCCAGGATTGGGGAGAGGGTGCCGCTTGTTACTCGACCTATTTCTTCTTCATTGAGGAGAATGCTGAATCCGTGCCTCGGTATCACTCGATTTTCTGTTACAACACCAACTCGCAATTTCTGGGGGCCTTTTTCTTTGACTTCTTGCAAGCTGCTTCTTCCAATGAAGTCCTTGTTCAGTTTGACAACGAATCCTAATTTTGCTTCAAAGGGGTTTGTGTTCTCGTCCATATCCGTGCCGTACAGGCAGAGTCCGGCCTCAAGTCGCAACAGATCTCTTGCACCTAGGCCGCATGGCTCGAGGCCTATTGGTCTGCCCGCCTCCAGTATCTTATCCCAAACTCTCTGTGCGTTCACTGCGCTTCCGATAGGGGCGTTCCAAACGAACACTTCGAACCCATCTTCACCGGTGTAACCGGTTCTCGAAATCAGAACTTTAGATCCCGCAATCTCCGCCCAATCGCAGGCGAAACGCGGCAAATTGCCGAGGGGCGCGTCGGTTAGTTTGGTGATTAAGGGGACGGCCTTCGGGCCTTGTACTGCGAACATTGTGATATCATCGGACACGTCCTGAACCTCCGCGTCAAACCTTCCCTTGGTCGAGCCGAACCATTCGTAGTCACCTACACGGTTGGCGGCGTTATACACGATCAAGTATTGATCCTGCTGCAGGTTGAAGACTAGAACGTCGTCTTTGATTCCGCCGACTGAATTACAGAGTAGGGAATACTGACCCGAGCCTTTGTTGAGAGAGGCGACGTCGTTTGTCGTAATGTAGTCTAGGAACCGTTGCGAGTCCCGCCCTCGGACCAACGCTCGACCCATGTGGCTAACATCAAAGATTCCGACCGCGTTCCTGACTGCGAGTGATTCTGGAATTATTCCCTTGAACCAAAGCGGGAGGTTGAAACCGGCGAATTCAGTCAAATGTCCATGGTTATCGTGAAAAGCTTGGATTTGCACGCTTTTGGGCAAACCACTTCACTGAGGTACTCTTACGGCAATAGCTTCGATATGACGCGGCTTACTTCGCTACTTCCTCGTTTGGGGCTATTTTGACATTCTCGGTTTCGAAGTCGAGTTTCCTCTTACATTGAGGGCATATGCCGTTATGCCTCTGTATGATTTCTGTTGGAGTTTCAAGCTCCAACCCATGATAGAGGACTGAGCCGCACTCTTGACAGAAAATCTTCTGGGGCAAAATTGAACCACGCTTAAGGGCACCCAACAAGCAAGGCAACATATTTTAGCCTCTTGGTCGTTCCCACTGCTAGTGAACTGCGACATGCTCGAAGGTCTTCGCATCAGATTACGTAGAGTGCCATGGAAGATGCAGCGGCTCTTTGGTAACTTCGGCTACTCATTCCGGTCTTTCAGAGGACCGACCACGCGGAGGATGAAACCTTCGACAACAGTTTTGGCGCTGGCGGTTGTCATCTTCGTTGGGTTCGTTTTGGCTGGTGGCATTTATGATATACTTGAACATCCAATCTCGCTTCTACCTACATCATACGGATACTCGGTGGTAATCCAGGGCACTCTTGGACAACAGACCTTGAATGAGAGCTTGATTGCTATGTTCCTATACTTTCTTGGTCTAGCCGGTCTCTACATGCTGCTTCGTAGCACGAGGTACGCCTACAGACCGCGCAACGCATACCTGCTCCTGATTCTCGGGACCCTCACCGTTCTCATAGTTGTATTCTACTCCACTTCACTGATCAACACCAAAATCGGCTGACTTCGTTTACCAGTAGTTCTCCTTCAAACCCAGAAGATAGGCACCGACATTCGTTAGAAAGTGAATCGGTGGAGTAACGACAAGTAAGATCAGGATGACCAAAGCAGGGATCGGCGAAAATAGCGAAACAAGGAGTACCGATCCTACGACGAAGTCCAGTTGATCCACCCCAGGCAACGATCCTCCAGGTCTAATATGCAATCTTCTCTTAAGAAACGCCCCCGCCAAATCTCCCAGCAAAGCTCCTAGTGAAGCCGGGAGTGCGATGATCATCAGATTCATAGAGAGTACGTAGGAACAGAGCAAACCAACTAATGCCCCGACCATGATTCCGCTGATGAACCCTCGAAATGTCTTGTTGTCTCCGAGAATTCTTTGCCCGTCAGGCAGCCTCTTTCCAAAATCGATCGAGCGTCCGCCTCCGAAGATTACTGGGGCAGCGTTCGCGCAGTATGTGGGCAGGATTATGTAGAGAGCTGAGAGCCAATCCTGCGGTTGCGGCCACAATTCTTTCACCAGGTGGAATGCCGCTAACGCTTAGATCGTGGAAATAAAAACTAGGCTGCAGTATCGGCTAGTCCACTTTCCTGCAACCGCACTAAACAGCTAGTTCTAGGGATATCCGTCCCGTTGATCCGCTCCAAAACAAATTCTCTGACGCTTGGTTTCGGAGTGTTTCTGGTCCTAAGGATCGTTCGCGAAAAATGAAAAAGGGTTCGGCGTGCGACGGGTTCGATATCGGTCACGGGAGGCTTTAGGCGAGAATGAACCTGGCTCGTAATTATGCATGCAATGTTGTGTGATGAAGCTAGTTCACCTAAGTATGCTAATTGTCCACCCAAGTCTCGGTTTAAACTGAAGATGCTAGCCGTGTCGGAAAAGGCGGCGCGATACACCGAGCTGACCGAATCAACTACCACCATTCCAAGTGAGGGCGTAACATAATTCTCGAGTGATTCTATCATTGCTCTTTGCTCTGAAAACGTATCGGGAAAGAATAGCGAGATTAGTTCGCTGATGTCCTGGGATTGGCTCCCTGCAATTTGGCCAAACCTCTGTTGGGTGAAGGAGCGATCGGAATCAATGTAGATCACTTTCAGTCTCATTTTAGCAGAGGAAGCGGCGGCTTGGATTACAGTGGTTGTTTTTCCTGTTGCGGCTTCACCATAAATCAACGCCACCTCTCCTCTAGCGAAACCTCCCCGAATCATCCTATCGAGGCTGGCACAACCAATGGGAATCTTCTCCACCGCTGCGGGCAACTATCAAACTACCCTTCCCGTACGAAACATAGATTCTTCCGGCCTGGGTGCCGTATCTAATCCAAGGCTCGGAATCAGGTCTCCCTAATCCTCGGGAGATCTATTCTTGGCTGGACATTAATTCCTTTACAATGGCCCGCGGTCTGGCTGCGTCGAGTAGCCGAGCGAACTGTTTGATCCACAGTGGGTAAAGGTAGAGTTTTCCGTAAAAGAATTCTTCAAAGACCAAGTTGTCGAGGAGACTGATCGCTCTGCGAACCCTTGAGTAGCCGTAGACGGTTGAAAGGCGATCGACGTTGTCAAGAGAGGGAAGACTGAGGAATTCTGACGCGACGGTAGAGTACACGTCCCTCTGCTCCTGCCCTTCCTTCAGTTTTCGCTGCTGTAGCTTTCTCAGAGCGACTCGCCTAAACACACGTGACTGCTTCAACCGCTCGTCGAGGGTAGAATTTTGCGTTAAATTCATGCGGGTTCAGTCCAGCTATTCCCTTCCAGCCCATTTTTAAATTAATGCATGAACGATGGAAGATCATCGTCTACGTCAAGTGGAGTCTTCACTTCTTCTTGATAACTTCCATCAGAAAAGCTGAGTAACTTTCGGCACCCAAGAGCGTCTTCATATCCGCTTCTAACTGCGAAGGCTTAACTATGACAATCCAGCCGGCCCCATACGGATCCTGATTCACTGACTCAGGTGATTGGATTAATTTCTCGTTACGCTCCGCAACATCACCGGATACCGGAGAGTAAAGCTCCGAAACCGCCTTAACCGACTCCACCGTGCCGAACGCTGCGTTTTGAGCCAAATTCTTACCCAACTGCGGCAAGTCGACATAAACGACCTCGTGCAGAGACTTTTGCGCATAATCTGTTATTCCAACACGACATAGACCGTTTTCCACGCTCACCCACTCATGCTCCTTAGTATAATGGAGTCCATCGGGAACGTCATAATCGTCAACCTTCATTAGAGAACCAGCCAGCCAAGCAATCGAGAAGGTCCGATACTGTATTTAGCAATATTCACTGGCTCCTATACCCGTAAATGTTACACCAAGTTCGCACATGACCCATAATGCTCCGTGAATTACTTCCCAACAAGACGTTGCTCGTTCGTGGACCAGCTACCATAGTCCTTCTCGACGGTCAAGCGTCAATTTTGGGAGCAACCATTCAACCGCATCAACGAACAACCATCTTGAACGAGAAACAACTTCCGATTGAAGCGGCGCAAGGTGCAAAATTAGAGATAGCTCTTGGAAAATCCGCTGAAATATTCGAGATTCAAGGCAGCACTATCCCTCCTTCATGGAGCATTGCAGCCGAAGCCCTAAGCGAAATGGATCAAGGAAAGGTGGCAGTGATAGGACCGACCGACGTGGGAAAGACCACTCTGTGCGTCTATTTGGTTAACAAGCTGCTAGGGCAGAAACTGTCCATCATCGATGCGGACGTGGGGCAGGCGGATCTGGGTCCACCAACTACGATAGCTAGAGCAGAGACAAGGAACTTGATTACATCTCTAACGGAATTAGTTCCCGACGCCCGGATCTTCATCGGGAACACAAGCCCGGGCCAGGTTAAAGGGAAACTAATTGATGGCATTCGAAGACTATCTGCTCGAGCGGAAGATTCACTCACGATCATAAACACCGACGGGTGGGTCGCGGATCCCGAGGCGATCCAGTATAAGATCGAGCTGATCGCTCAAACCAAACCCGACCTAGTAATTGGGCTAGGCTTCAGAAATGAACTTCAACCCATCTTGGCCGGAAGTGGGGCACAATCAATGTCCGTCGAACCGGCCAAGGAAGTGTTATCACGGTCCAGCAGCGACAGGCGAAAGATACGGATCGATGGGTATCGTAGATTCCTAGATGGAGGGAGTGTGAGAACTTTCACTCTACCAGAAGTGCAATTGTCTATTCCCGAAAACCTCTCTTTCCTGGGCAAATCAAAGCGCAGTGAATTGAGGAATATTATCGTTGGTCTTCTCGACGAAAAACGATACTTGGTACAGATCGGGATCTTACTAGCTCTCGATTCTAGCATAATCAGAGTCTACGCCAAGCCTGCGGAGGGAATCCATACGATAGAGCTAGGCTATGTCAAACTGGCGACCAACGGAAACGAACTCGGATTCGTGGAAAGATAAATCGTTCGGTAACGATTATCTTTAATCGAGCGTAGAATAGTTGCAGTAAACTCATTTACTGTGGCGTCTGTCTTGAACACGCTCGAAGATTACCGGATGAAGATACGTGAAACCGACAAACAAATCCTATCCCTGATCAAGGAACGGTTGACGATTGGGAGCCAAGTTGCCGACGTCAAACATAGCAAAGGCCTGCCGACGATAGACTCCGATGCCGAAACGGTCACAATGCACAGCCTTACGCAATTTGGGGCACAACTTGGCCTAGATCGATCCCTCACGAGACGCCTAGGCGAGCTACTCATCGAAGAAACAGTTCGAGTAGAGGACATTGCTCAACCGCAACAGTCGAAAGACCAATTGGCGAAGGAGATTTTCGAACTAACCCAGAAACTCATATCACAAGGCACTAAGGTCACAAGATTCGAGATCGGGGAACCAAACTTCCCCGCCCCTCCTCAAGTAATACGTGCGTTGAGTTCCACATTCCGGAAGAAGAACGTTATCGGCTACGGACCCGCCGCAGGATTACCCCCGTTAAGAGAAGCGCTTGCAGCTGAGCTGAACCAGCGGCATGGAACTGAGATTGAGCCTGATCAAATCTTAATCACACCTGGCGGTAGGTTCGGCATCTTCGCGGCAATCACCAGTTTCGTCTCGTCCCTAGAACGAGTCGTGATACCTCAACCAAGCTGGCCCGCCTACGAAGAATGTGTGAATTTCGTCAAAGGCCGAGTAATTCCATTGAACTCGACTTTTGAAAATCACTGGGACATTGACCTAACGACGCTAGAGTCGGAACTCAAGAAGGGCACTAAGCTCCTGGTTCTCAATAGTCCATGCAACCCCACGGGCAGAGTCATTGGTAAGGAGAAATTCGAACAAATCGTAGCCATGGCTGCAAAATGCAATACCATGATACTTTCAGACGAAGTCTACGATCGATATGTTCGTTCTCCAGCCCCGAGCATGTTAGACAGTAGCTACGATAACTTTGTTTACATCAATAGTTTCTCCAAACAGTTTGGGATGACCGGCTGGAGAATAGCTTACCTCGTCACTACAAAATCAAACGCCATGCGAATTCGACGAGTGCTGCAGACAGCTATAACCTGCGTACCGG
Organism: Bathyarchaeia archaeon; assembly: GCA_049521055.1. Taxonomy (GTDB): domain Archaea; phylum Thermoproteota; class Bathyarchaeia; order 40CM-2-53-6; family 40CM-2-53-6; genus FEN-987. The sequence goes on along the minus strand of JBEKPE010000002.1, from coordinate 30,451 downwards.
AATTCATCCAGAACGCCGCCCTAGTCGCGATCAAACATGCCGGGGCTGAGGCACAACGAAATGTGAAGGCGATCATGAAGAAAGTAGACCTCACCTGCGGAGAGCTCGAAAAGATCGATGTTTCATTCCACAGGCCAGAGGGTGCATTCTACGTTTTCCCCAAGGCCAACAAACACAACTTCGACTCCGTGAAGTTTGCGAAACGACTCCTAGAGGAACATCATGTAAGCATTACTCCTGGCCTATCGTTCGGTGACTACCCGGAATTCTTCCGGCTCGCCGTGTCATTACCGCGAGCGCAAATTCCACGCGCAATCAAGGCTATCGGAAGGGCGATTGACGCATGGCAGTAGCAACCATAATCGGCGGCGCAGGACGAATGGGGTCCTGGTTCGCAGATTTTCTCTCGGCAAATGGATACCGGATCATAATATGTGACAGAGAAAACCGCCTCGCACGAGGGTCGGCCAATCGGAAAGGATTCGAATTCATGACGAACGAAATCGCGGCTGCCCAACTCTCTCAATTAGTCATCCTAACTACGCCCACACATGTAACCGTACCAATCCTCAAGCGTATCGAGCCGCATATATCCCGACGGACTCTTCTTGTAGAAATCTCCTCGGTAAAAGAACCTATCAAGAGAACGATTAGGGGTCTAGCAAAGCGCGGCTTCCAGATTCTAAGCATTCATCCCATGTTTGGGCCCGGACCAGCGAAAAACTTAGCGGGTAAAGCAATCATAATCGCACATCAACCGCGGGGAAGTAAAGCTGCGAGCAATTTCCTATCGCTCTTTAGGAAAAGGCAAGCAAACATAATTCCAAGCAACCTGGAGGACCACGACCAAATTGTTGCTGCAACATTGGCCTTGCCACATTTCATGAACTTTGCATTCATCAACACTCTGAAGGGCACCGGGCTGACACCTAACCAAGCCCGAGCCATTGCTGGAACAACTTTCAGGCTACAACTCCTTGTAGCGGAAGAGCTCTACCATGAAAGACTTGAGAACGAAGTCTCGATTCTGGCCGACAACAAATACTCAACGCAACTCTTCAAGGAATTCGTCAAACATACCAACACAATGCGAAACACAATTCACAACAGAACCCGAAGTAATTTGATCCGCAACCTACGCGAGGGAGCAGCCTACGTTCGAAAGGACAACCTGTTCAGCACAGCATACGACCGGTTTACGGCTGCCGTTGAAGCCTCGAACTCCCCATGAGCTCTTAGACATTTTTCTTACCTAGGGTTCGTGGAATTACTCCAGATCGAAGGCAATGGTCCGCCAAGACAACTGCTACTGAGGTTTCGACAACCGGGACGGCCTTCGGAACTATGCACGGGTCGTGCCGGCCAGTAACTTGAACCGTCGTGTCCCGCATCTCCTTCAGGTTCACCGTATTCTGTTCTTTCGGAATTGAAGAAGGTGGTTTAAACCCTATACGTACGACGATCGGCATTCCGTTTGACAGACCCCCCAGTATCCCGCCAGCATTGTTTGTCAACGTAACCACCCTACCGTCCTTGATGGCATAGGAATCGTTGTTCACTGAACCCGTTACTGCCGAGGCCTCAAATCCTAACCCTACTTCAAAGCCCTTGACCGCGGGAATGCTGAACGCGATCTTTGCCAGGTCGGCGTCTAGGCTGTCGAAGAAGGGTTCACCAATTCCAGGTGGGACTCCGTCCGCTATGCATTCGACGACGCCTCCGAGGCTATCGCCTTCATTCCGAGCCTTCAGAATTGCTTCTTGCATTTTCTGGGCGATATCCGGGTCAGCGCAGCGAACTGAGTTCGCGTACGTGTTACGTTTTATTGCATCATGTGGTAATTGCTTATCCAGTTTTATTGATCCAATCTGTACCGTGTGTGCAAAAACCTCCACACTGATCAAGTTCAGAAGTTTTCTCGCGATTGCGCCCGCCATGACTATTGGAGCCGTTAGCCTTCCGCTTGCACGTCCTCCACCCCGTAGGTCATTGAACCCGCCGTACTTGATTCTCGCTGGATAATCTGCGTGGCCTGGCCTAGCGATGGACACCAATTTATCGTAATCTTGCGACCTAACATCCTTGTTCAGCGTAAGCATCGCGATCGGAGCACCCGTCGTATAACCTTCGAATACTCCTGAAAGAATTTGGACCTCGTCTCGCTCGCGTCGGGCCGATGTGATGCTTGGGTCGGGTGGCATTCTCCTTGCGAGTTCCTCGTTGACGTCTTCAGGGCTAAGCTTGAGCCCGGCCGGGCAACCATCAACGACAGCAGCTACTCCCGGGCCGTGGCTCTCTCCGAATATTGTCACTCGGAACTGCTTTCCAAACGAACTATCACTCAATCACGTCAACTCCCAAGGTTCGAATGTCGTGGAAATATGTTGGGTACGATTTATTCACACACTCCGCATTTTTGATCAGGACTGGCCCTCTTGCGTTAAGGGCCGCAATTGAAAGGGCCATAGCGATTCGATGGTCACCGTGCGAATCAACAGTCCCTCCGTGGAGAGAAACCGGCCCAGAAACACGCAAACCATCGTCAGTCTCCTCAATTTCTGCCCCAAGGACTCTCAACTCAGACCTAATCGCCGAAAGCCTGTCAGACTCCTTATAGCGTAACCTTTCTGCTCCAGTAATTCTCGTCTCTCCTTCGGCATAACAGCCCAGCACTGCGATAACCGGGCCTAGATCGGGGCAATCAGTGACGTCAGCGTCCACTGCCTTAAGCGGTCGTCCTTCCACGTGCAACGCATCGGAGGTGAACCGAGTCGTAAATCCCATACGATCTAAAACCTCCAAGAAGACTGAATCAGGATCAGCGCGGTCGCGCGGGAGACCGAGGATTAGAATTTTCGACCTAGTCACGGCGGCAGCAGCCATGAGAAATGCGGCCGATGAATAGTCGCCGGGGATACTGTGTTCCGTAGGTTTGTAGATTTGACCTGGCATAACTTGATAGAATGACATATCATCATTGGTCTCGACACTGACTCCGTGACGTTTCATGGTTTCAATTGTCATTGAAACGTACCCGCGTGATTCCAAGGGTGAAATTAGTTTCATTCTTAGTCCTTCTCGCATGGGAGGACCAGCGAGAAGCAGGCCTGAAATGAACTGAGAACTTACGTCGCCCGGTAACTGAATACTCCCACCTTTAGCCGGCCCTCCCTTAATGTGGATCTCTGGTCCCTTGGAGGTGATTTCTGTTCCCAGCTGCTTCATGCAGTCGATTAGGGGTTGAATTGGTCTCCGCATGAGCGTTTCGCTGCCCCTCAGCCAGACATCCTTTTCTACGAGCGACGAAATGGGGATTGCAAACCGAAGAGTCACTCCAGACTCTCCGCAATCAATCATTTCTTGCGGAGCACTTACTCGGCCGATACTCTCTACGACCCAGATCCCCTGTTTCCTCTCTAGTTTGGCCCCCAGAGACTCAACAGCACTAGCCGTCGCGTTCGTGTCGTCGCATGAGAGGGGGTTGTGTATTGTTGTCAAGCCGTTTGATAGTAGCCCTCCAAAGAGTGCACGATGTGTCAGTGCCTTCGAAGGAGGTGCTCTTACCGCTCCTGAAAGAGCTGGAGTTGGAGCGATTGTGACATTCAATCTGTAAGCCTCGTGGCCTTTGCTTTTTGAAGGTTGATTGAGGTTTCAATGATCCGACCACCCAGTCTGCGCCAAGAATCCAGAACACTATCTCTGCCTGACTCTCGCACGATCGCAACGACCGCAGGTCCTTTTCCTGTCAACCCGGCTGCTACTGCACCAGCGTTCAATGCGGCCATAGTAGATTCCGTGTCAATTCCAAATGCGTTTGAGTAGGCCAGTCCGTTGAGTGTCAACGAGTCCCAGTAATTACCTCGTAATGCTTCTCTGTGGGCAAGTCGAACTATCGGCCTGATTTCTTTCAGAGGTGCGGGGTCGACGTCATGGGTGTATCTTTTCTGTTTTGGCACATGAATGAGAATCCGGAATCTACCCTCCGGCTTGAACCGTTTCAGAATCCTGCGCTTCAAATTGTCAGTTATCACGACTCCGCCTAGGTAACATGCGCATGCATCATCAAAGGCGCCTGTGAGTGTCACTCCTGCGTGCAGACTTGCTTCAACTCCGAGTTTGACTACTTCGATATCGCTTGTTTTTTTGCCAAGCGCCTTTACGCATGCGAGAGCCACAGCGTTACTGGCGGCGCTACTGCTCTTAAGGCCCGCCGCAATCGGTATGTTCGATTGAGTTTCCACAATGGCTCCCAAACGTTTGGTGTAGCCAAACCGACGGAGGACTTGCTTCACTGTTGCCTCCGCTAACTGACCATTCTCTTTAGGTTCGGTGAGGTTCCTTACTGAGATCAATCCGCTCTGAGTTGTCAGAGTTATTTTGGCTCGGGTCCACAGTTTGGTGCCTAGGGCTGCCCCCTTTCCAGTCGCCATGGCGTTAACGATGGTTATAGCACCGTAACTTACGGCTTCGGCAACCCGAGCCATGGTCAATCTCCGATGAACCGAGCGATTGACCGGCGCATCTCTGAAATGGGAGCTTTCTTTCCAGTCCAGATCGTGAATGAGCATGCGCCTTGATTCACTAACATGTCAAGTCCATTAATCGTCCGAACCCTCGCTAGGACGGCATTCCGAAGTAACACGGTTCTGACGGGCCTGTATACGATGTCGAAAACACATTGATCAGGCCGCAGCCATTTCTTGTGGACAGGGAGGTTCTCGTTCCCGGCCATACCCATTGAGGATGCGTTCAGGATTACGTCCGCACTCTCTACTTGCCTCCGCAATGATCGACTAGAAAGGGAGACACAATTGGCTTCGATGCTAAACTTCACACGCAATAGGCTCGCCAACCGTTGAGCTCTTGAAATTGTGCGGTTTACAATATTGATCTCACACCGGTGTCCAGCTAGGGTGTGTGCAATTGCTCGCGCTGCACCGCCTGCTCCGAAAAGTAGGATTGATTTGCCGTCAGGTGAGATTCCAGCTTCTTTCAGAGCGTTGAGTGCGCCGGCTCCGTCGGTGTTGAATCCAGTCAAGGTGCCCCCAACAGACTTCACAGTATTTATCGACTTAATTTCGGCTGCTTTAGTTTCAACTTCGTCTAGGTACCGAAGCATCGCAGTCTTGTATGGAGTGGTGACATTGAACCCTCTTACTCCAAGAAATTTCATGCCTTGAATAGCGAACCGCAGCCCCGAACTCTCCACGCGAAATGGGACGTAGATCGCTTTCAGGCCGGTCGATCGAAAGGCAGCGTTTTGGATTGTGGGGCTCATAGAGTGGTCAATTGGATCGCCGATGAGAGCAAACACGATAGTTCTTCCTGAGACGTTTTGTTTATTGGATTCCAAGGGTTTGCCAAACCATCCGAAGTGCATCTACGCTCAATTGGCCATCGGCGGTTTTCGATTCTTCCGAAATCGCTGCGAACGTGAATTCCGCACCAAACCAAGGCGATAGAATTCTCGATGGGATGCCATAGGTTCCCATCGCGAAGGAAACCAACCTCGTATTGGCTGATTCATCTGCCACGAAACCAAGAATGGCCAAGTTATCGCTCGGTTTGACCGCCGTGGTTACAACCTTACAAACATCACCACCAGCATTCTTCTCGGCTTGCAAAACCTTCCTTAACTCTTCAGAAGAAGGCGTGCGTGAATAGTCATGAAACGATACGATCACGTCACTCCCTTGGGATTTCAGTTTTTTCACTATGGGGTTGGATGACGCGACTGAAAGTTCGATGTCCACCAAGTCGAAACCCGCAGCCGCAGCATGTGATAGAAGTTCCACCGTAGCTTTCGAGCCACGATCCGATTTGTCGGTAGCGATGACAGGGAAGGATTTCGCGTTCACAATCTCTTCGAGGAGTCTAGGTTCATGTAGTTTGTCAAGTCGAAATTCAACGAGGTCGGGTTTCTTGGCAGAGATCTGTTCGACTAGTTTAGTAACATTCGCTTCGTCATCTACCGCGACCGACAGACATACTTTGCACTTCAGCGCTCGATCACCATTTCGTCCGCTACCAGGGTGCCGAAATGCCGGCCGCCTTCCTCTACCCTGAGCAGAACCTCATCGCCCGCCTTTAGTTCAGATACTGGGGTCGAAGCTGCGTTCGACACTAGGCGAACTGTCTCTGCGTTTTGAAGAATTATGGAGAAAGTGTGACTGTTGGCTTCGGTTACGACGAGAACCATTGGCCTGCGTTCTATTTTCACGCGTCCAACATGCCCTGTTCTCGTCGCTCCTGCGCGACTTACGATCAGTATTTCTTCTCCCGCCTTCAGTTCAGCAAGGTAACGAGTCTTCAACCCAGGCGCGAGAACGTAAGAGGAGACAGGCCCTGCATTTACGCGAAAGGGCCTAGGCTCAACGTGCGGATTTCTATGAACCTCGGCCTCCACCAAAAACAACCCAGACGATTGTGAACCAACGAGCATTCCCTCCCCCGGTTCCAGTAGCTCGCATGTATCGATACAGACTCTAGCCCCCGGACCAATTTGCTGGACATCAACGACCTTTCCCCCAATGAGGGAAACATTGTTGTCATGTGTGGCAAGTTCGTCTACCCCTTCGAGATCCTTTGGCGAAGCGACGGTAAGGACGACGCCATCCACTCCTAGTTCTAATGTCTGCAATGCAACTTGAGCTTCGCTCTTGCTGGCCACATCAGCGAGCAGGCTAACTTTGTTCCTAGTCCTCGCGATGAGGTTCTCAAGCGGGATAATCTTCCAATTAGGGCATTTCACCAGCACATAACGTATCCCGGCTTCTGCTAGCTGCAGAACTTTCTCTTCGTCTGAACTATCTTTCACGACGACCTCCACAGCAGCGTTCTTAGGAATTGTGTTGCCGATTCCAGCCCGCGTTGATAGAAGTCTGATGTCGGATCGTTCCTCTGTTGAGGCAGTCTTCAGTTTCAGGCCGCTTGCGAGTGATAGATCTTCGGGAGAAAGCACTGCTACGCTGAAATGTCCTTCGGCTATTTTGAGCAGTTCCTTCTTCTTAGCCTGCGTTATGTTGGGGTCTAGTCGAAGCCAGAGTTCTTTCACTAAGACCCCTCGAGCAGTCTTGAAGCGTCCTTTGCGTTCGCATGCTCGTGAACGATCGCCGCTAGGGCTCTGCTCATTGCTTCAGGTTTATCATGTTGGAAGACGTTCCTTCCAAATGAAAGCCCGGCCGCCCCGGCCTTCATCGAGCTCTCACCAAGCTCAAGAACATCCATATCGGTCTTCATTCTTGGCCCGCCAGCTACGACGACGGGGACCGGGCAGCTTTGCACCACTCGTCGAAAACTATTGGTGTCCCCTGTGTAAACGGTTTTGACTACGTCGGCTCCGAGCTCCGCCCCGATCCTCGCCGCATGCGACACAACTTCGTATTCGTTCTCGTCCTTTACGTTCGGGCCGCGTGGGTACATCATTGCGAGCAAGGGAACCCCGTAGGAATCGCACTGTTCTGAGAGGCTGCCGAGAAACTCAAGCATCTTGTCCTCGTCTTCCGAACCTATGTTGATGTGCGCTGAAACTGCGTCGGCCCCGAGTCTAACTGCTTCTTCGAGAGTGCACACGCCCACTTTCAAGTTGGGCTTGCCACCGAGTTTGGTGGAGGCGGAGACGTGAACTATCAATCCCGAGCCTTGTGTGTCCACATGTTTCGCTATGCCCTTGTGCACCAAGACGGCGTCCGCTCCGCCGCTCACTACACGTTTTACGGTTTCCTGCATGTTTTCTAATCCTCGGACGGGGCCAAGGGTGACGCCGTGGTCCATGGCAATTATGAAACTCTTGGAATCAGTTCTCATGATTCTTCGTAACCTTCTGGTCTTGCCGGATTCCATTATTCGATCACTCTCAGAGGTATCCTTGTGATTTCATTGACTCAGCTATTAGCAGAGCGCAACCAGCCGCTCCTCGAATCGTATTGTGCCCTAGGGCCACATATTTGACGCCTGAGAACACGGGGTCACTGCGAACCCTCCCGACTACCACTGACATGCCATGCCCCTCATTTCTATCGAAACGTGGCTGAGGCCGATCTTGCTCCGACCTCACAACTATGGGACGTTCCGGGGCTGTCGGGAGCTTCAGTTTCTGCGGCTCCGCCGTGAACACCTCCATGCAATGCTCCACCTGTGCAGGCGTCGCTGGTTTCTCGGTTTGAACGAAGACGGCTTCGGTGTGTCCGTCAAGTACTGCCACACGATGACAACTCGCGGACAGAACGAACTCAGCCGAACGTCCCACTTGACCTAGGATCTTCGCGGTCTCTCGTTGAACTTTCTCTTCTTCTCCGTTAATGAATGGGATTACGTTGTCGATTATGTCCAACGAAGACACGCCTGGGTATCCTGCCCCGGAGGTTGCCTGCATGGAGGACACGACGACATTTCTTAGTCCAAACGCGTCAAAGATGGGTTTGAGGGACAGGGTTAGTACTGCCGTCGTGCAGTTGGGGTTGGTTACGATCGATCCGTCCCATTTTCGTTTTCGTCTCTGTTCGTCGATCAGTGAGAGATGAGTGAAGTTGGCCTCTGGATTCATCAGTGGAACATCTGGGTCCATCCTATGGGAGGAGGCGTTGCTAACTACTGCGAAACCTTGTTTTGCGAAGTCTTCTTCGATTCCTTGCGCCTGTTCAGCAGGTAGGGCGGAAAAAACTACGTCTGCGTCTACCGATTTAGGTTCCGAGGGCTGTACTGTAAGCTCTGCAACTTCTTTCTTCAATGGTGTCTCCATTCTCCAGTTTACCACGTCTCCGTATTCGACGCCCGAACTTCTTTCGGAGCCAGTTAACGCGGCGATCTCGAACCATTCGTGATCGTTCAACATTTGTATGAAACGTTGTCCCACCAGCCCTGTTGCTCCGAGAATTGCGGCCTTCATCACAATTCCCTCTTGGCAATCTGTTTCATCAAGCGCAGGGCCAGCTCCTTGTCCTCCCACGCAACAAATACGAGGATGCTAGAAGCAAGTGTAAGCATCCCATAGATGTTGATTCGATTCTCAAGCAGATGGGATGAAATTCTACCAATTATCCCAGGAGTATCCTCCAAGCCTACGCCCTTCACCTTGAGAAATGCCAAGTTGGGTTGGACAGCCAACGCCATCGCCTCGCCATATTTCATAACGACGTTGTGTACCGCGGCTAGAACCGGGTTCGATCCTGTTTGTGGAACGTAGAAGATTAATGAATCGAAGTTTTCAGAGAGGCCGTCTAGCGTTGAGTGTTTGCGTATTTCCTTGATTACGTCGGTAAGTATGTGTGGGTTCTCGGAAATTCCCTTGCCGGCGATCGTTACAGCCATAATCTGTCGATCTTCTTCAAAGGTAACTTCAATCTCGCTCGAGATACCGCCGGTGATAATCGTCCCGTCGGCCTCGAGATCATTCTTCTCATGGTTTATGACTCTAACCGGAATATCTGGGTCCTTATACCTGAGAGCTTTTCTATGGATGAACTTCGTCCCAGAATCCGCCAGCCCAATGAGAGTTCTGACATCTATCCTTTCCAACTTACGGGCGTCCGGGATGAGTTTTGGGTCTGCGGAAAGAATTCCGTCTGCGTCGGTGACGAGAACGACCTCGTCCGCCCCAATTCCTTTCGCGATTATGAAAGCGGTTGTGTCGCTTCCCCCTCGGCCAATTGTACTAACCTTGCCTGCTGTAGAACGTCCCACGAACCCCGCGATCACTGGAACAGTCCCCCAATCGAGGAGAGGAACCACGTGTTCGCGAACCTTCTGCAAACATAGTTCAACGATTGGATTTGCATCAGAGAAGTTATCATCAGTTATGATGGGCCAATTGGGTTCCCCTGGGTCGAAGTATTTTGCTTCGACTCCCGCAGCCTTGAGGGCGGTTGCGAAGATCCTGACACTTGTTCTCTCGCCCATCGCTAGGATGTCATCTGAGTCGGTTTTGTCGAGGCTGTTTGCTGAATCTTGACGGATCAAGTTCAAGAGTTGATCAGTCATCTTTCCCATAGCCGATACCACCACGACTAGCCGTGTGCCCTTCTCGCTTTCCTTCGCGATCAGGTTCGCCGCGTTGTTCAATCGGTCTTTGTCTCGAAGGCTGGACCCACCAAACTTGACCACTAGTGTCTTCGAACCGTGCTTCAAGGCGACAACTGCACTCGGTTTGGTCTCGGCTTCTTCCAGCGTCGCGCTGCGCGAAAAACTAGTTCGGGAAGAGTCTAGCGTGGGCAAGCCAGTAGCGGTCACCGTAAATGCGACCACCGAAGTTACACCCTCTCAATTGCCTCATGCCTCGCCCGTTGTTGATTTTGCGCATGATGCTTCAGTCTCTTAAAAGAATAGCTCAACAAATCAGCATAATCTAACGTCGAGAAGTCATCTACGCGCCCATGTACAATCGTTCAGCTAGAAAACTTGGAAGGCCACTGCTAATGATCCGATCTGCCACGAGACCGACGTTGTACTCAACTCTCTGAACCTCGAACCTAACATCTCCTTGAGATACGGTAAGAATAGCGAAACTTGCTCGATGGTCGCCATCCCTAGGTTGGCCCACGCTCCCGGGGTTTGCCAGAACACCATTTTCGAATCTGTAAAGCATGGGCATGTGAGTATGTCCAAGAAGGACAATACTTGCTGAGGCAGCCTTCATCATGCTCCGCCCGACGCTAGCAGTCACGCCAGGGAAGACGTATTCGTTCAAAGGATCATGTGGACTGCCGTGATAGAGTGCGAGTGTGTGCTCCCCACGCTGTATTCTTGCGTATGGTTTCAGTCCGGCAAGATAGCCACGACTTGCATGGTCCAACTTCCGTCTCGTCCATTCAACAGCTGTCGCGGCGTTAGCAGAGAATCCTTGCACGTCACCACTTACGACTGCGGCGTCGTGGTTGCCTTGTAGGGTGACTGAAGGTTGAAGTTCTACAAGTCTTGCGATTACTTCGTTTGGTTGAGGCCCGTATCCTACAATATCGCCGAGGCAGAATAGCTCATCGTGTTTTGGGAGTTTATCGATTACTGCTTCAAGAGCAGTTAGGTTGGCGTGTATGTCGGAAATGATGGCGATTATCATTAAGGGTTCTACGAAGGGGGCTGTCTTCCTTGAGAAAGGCTTGGTGGTGAAGCTAGAGACCCTGGCTCATTTGTTGGACGTAGGAAAGATCTTCTCCGCAGTAGGGGCACGATTTGAATTTCGTGTCTACTCTCTTCCCGCATTCGGGGCACTCTACCTTGAGCGGATATCGACAGAATGGGCATAGTGCGAAATCATCCGAAACCTTGTGGCCACATTCCTTACAGGTCTGTTCCCCGCTCGCCTCTTCCTCTGGTTTCGGTTGCAACGGGCTCTGAATGATTACGGAAGGCGGTTGCATTACGCCTGATGGGGAACCTTTGATTATGTTCTCTCTTAGAACTCTGTGAAGCTGGTAAGCATCTGCTTTCGTGAGGCTCCCGATCTTTATGTTCTGAACTCCAGAGCGCATGAGAATTTCGACGCTCGCCTTAACGACCCCACGTTCAAGCCTGATGTTGACCATGTTCGAGTATGGATAATCCACGAAGCTCTTCTTGAGCCCTAGGCCCCCGGATTTGCGGATAATGATTCTTTGGTCGCTCACAACTACTATCTCGCTGCCCTTGAGAACCCAAATGACTTTCTCATCGTAATTGACGAGATGCCTCATGTCATCCGGCACAGGAAGCGACGCCAATCAAGGAGACCTCAGGGAACGGTAAAGTCCTGAATAGCTTTGATGATAAGATGTATTGCTTCGCAGCATCAAAAAAGCCCATGGAACGTCAAGGGAAAAGAACCTAGACATAGCAATTTCAGGGGTTTTTCGTCGCTCTAGTTAAGTACCCTATACCTGAAGGACCATGATGATGTTCAATGGAAATGACTGAAGCAACACTGAAAGTCGGAACTAGGACTTTCAGAGCCAACTACAGCCAATTGGAGAACGCCATAGTAGCTTTTCTGTTCGAGGACCGCATTCGTCTGGGAACGGTCGCGATCGCGATGCCTGGTCTCCGTGAAGTTGCAGTCGGACGTTCTTCGGTATTGGTGGGCGGCAAGTACCTTATGACGACCAGAGCTTTAGCGGAGAAACTTGCGGGAAAAAGCGGACGCATCGCACTGGTTTCTTTATTCACCGAACTCGACGAAGCTGAGGCTCTAAGAGTTTACACTAAACTGCTCGACCAGATTCAATTGGCTCAACCTTCCGACGAGAAGACTGGGCCGCTCAATTCTTCAATACGACAAAACGTTTGAGAGAAGCGATTCGCCGAGGACCTTCGCCGCGGCGTCACTGACTTGCTCTCTATACTGATCGTTCGTGTATACCCGTATTATGTTCATGAAAACTTGAAGATCATCCACGACTCTTGATAATTTCGCTATCTTCTCCGGGATCTTCTCACCAGAACGGTTCCGCGAGAACATTGGTATGTCGATTGGGCCAATGTCCATTGCGTAGTGATAGGGCACCGAGGGTAGGGAGGGTACATCGATCCCAACGCTGGATCTTGGAACTTTTGCTTTCGAGGCGATCTCTTCCTCAAGTTTGAGACGCACATTTTCGTTTGTAAACACGCTTGAAACGAGTTCATCTCGGGCGTAGAAAGTTCTCTCATATGCGCATTTGAGGAGCCTCCTCGAGGAGATTTCTTTTACAATTTCGCGTGAGAGTTTGTTTTGGCAGAGCTTTGACCAAACTGTATAGTCGTCCCATTCCAAGTATTCATCTGGAGTCTTGGCTTGTAGTATAGCCAGATCGTCCTTAGCCGCTTCCAGGGCTTTGACGAGCATCATTTGGACGGCTCTGCAAGCCCTGTGAAAATAAATTGTTTTGAAAGATTCAAGTCGTGCAAGGATTAGGCTTTCGAGAGTGGGTAGGGCTGTGATGTCAACTGCCAAGTTGCCGTTGAGAACATCCATCGTGTAAATGAGACGGAAGACGTCAACCGACCCGTAGCCAGCTCCAGTATGATAAGAGTCCCGCACGACGAAATCCATCTTATCGACATCAAACGAACTGCTGATTATTTGCCCGAGGAACGGCTTCTCAGTCTTTGACGGTTTCCCGACTGCTAGTCCGCTCAACTCTTTCGCGTCGATACCCTGCTTGTTTATGACATCTGCTAGGGTTGAATCTGCAATGATCCACCTTGACATGTCCTCATGATTTCGACCCATGTACTTCAACAGTAATGGCTCGAAGAGGTGAGAAAAAGGCGCATGCCCGACGTCATGAAGCAACGCGGCCAGTCGTATCCTCTGCCGCTCATCGGCTGTCAATTGAACAGGCAGATTGTCGGACACCACGCCCGCGAGATACATCGTGCCCAAAACGTGCTCGAACCTTGTGTGGTTTGCAGCCGGGTAGACGAACTCCGCTCCTGCAAGCTGCCTAATTCTACGCAACCTTTGGACTGCAAGAGTGTCGATAACATTCCGTTCGATTTCTGTAAGACGAATGTACCCGTATAGTGGATCCTTGATGAACCCCCAAAAAGCCTGTTCGTTCAAGCTGAGCTCACTTTTGATCCTTGAATTTCATCTGAACCATAGCCCACACACCTATACAAGCTGCGTGCAGTGGGCACAAATCGGCAAACGCTATTTAGGGCGGTAGACTTTCGATTTTTCAGTGGTTGAATTGAAGTTCGGTTTTCAGCATCCCAATTTCACCTACGACGGCCAAGGCCCAGCTATCGTGGATTCACTGAGACGACTCGTGACACGTGGAGAGAGTCTTGGTTTCGATTCGTTCTGGGTTATGGATCACTTTCACCAGATCCCCTACGTTGGCGAACCTCAAGAACCCATGCTTGAGGGATGGACAACCCAAGCCGTCGTTGCGGGGTTCACCTCGAAGATCAAACTAGGAACACTCGTGACCGGAAATGTGTACCGGCACCCGTCCGTCCTAGCCAAAATCGGCGCCACTCTGGACGTACTGAGTAAAGGTAGACTCTTCATGGGCATCGGGGCCGCTTGGAATGAAGATGAAGCCTCAGCCTACGGGATACCGTTCCCAAACCTGAAAGAGCGTCTGCGTCGGCTTGAAGAAGCTGTACAGGTCATCAGAGCAATGTGGACAGAGGACCGAGCAAGCTTCGAAGGAAAATTCTACCAAATTAAGAACGCCTACTGTAACCCGAAACCAATCCAAAAACCCTACCCACCGATAATGGTCGGCGGTAGTGGTGAACGTGAAACATTGAAGATTGTGGCTAAGTATGCTGACGCCTGCAACATTTTCGGTTCAACCGACACGGTGAAAACGAAACTGAAAGTCCTACGGGACCACTGTAATTCCGCCGGGCGAGATTACGAGTCCGTTTTGAAAACAAAGCTAGGCCGGGTAATGATTGACAAGGATAAGGACGCCCTCCAGGCGAGGGTCTCGAAGGCGATGAAAGATGTGCCTGAAGAAAGGGTTAGGGAATTTCTGACCTTCGGAACCCCTGAGGAAGTTAAACGTCAAGTGGAGAGTTTCAGAGACGCGGGGATCGAATATTTCATCGTGAACCTCGAACCGCAGCGTGAACTCGAAGCGCTAGAACTCTTTGGGAGAGAAGTAGTTCAGAAGTTCTGATCATTAAAATCGCAGTTGCTACCGTAGAAACCCACAGACCTGACCCCAAACCAATCCTCGGACAATTACAGAATCTCGCTGCCCGTCAACGATCTTCCAACCATACTTCCGTCCCAGTCGCAGGTACGCTCGCCTCACAGTCCTGAGGTAGGTGAGATCGCCCTCGTGGAGATCACGTTCTCGGATCTTACGCTTGAATGATGTTCGAGGTGATACGTCCAACACGACGACCACGTCAGGTTTCGGCAAACCTTCCTCAAGGGAATTAAGCCAAACCGGGGAAAGGCCATGCGCGACCCCGTACGCCATGTTTGAAGGGCTGTAGCGATTTACGATAACAACCCCACCACGCCCGATTCTACGAGTTAGTTTATCTGCCAATTCCCATTTGTTCGCCGCATAGAGAAGATGAACTGAATGCAAGTCGAACTGGATCTTCCCTGCCAAGTAAGCCTTCAATTGTCTGCCTAGCGGGGTTGTGTAATCGGGAAAACTCCATACGGATACCGGCAGGCCAAGATTTCGAACTTTCTTGGCGAGGAGTCCGGCCTGTGTTCTCTTCCCCGCTTGATCGATTCCCTCGATGGCGATGAGCACGCCGCGTTTCTTACGCAATGATCTCTGACGCTTATTGTTTCATGCATTTCCAAATAAGGTAAACGACTTGACCTACTCACGCTCTAGACGAAGTTCTATCTGCCAGTACGGTTGAAGACATTGCCAAATAATTAGGTAGCTCGCCTC
The DNA here is from genome assembly GCA_049521055.1 of Bathyarchaeia archaeon. Taxonomy (GTDB): domain Archaea; phylum Thermoproteota; class Bathyarchaeia; order 40CM-2-53-6; family 40CM-2-53-6; genus FEN-987. The sequence continues at coordinate 15,122 of JBEKPE010000002.1, read as the reverse complement.
ACAATGATTGATAAGTGACTTTCGATTTTCACTTCTCCGATGAGACAAATGCCCCGTACAACATCAATAACGAAAGTGATTGGAAGAGAGATTCTGGATTCTCGGGGAAACCCTACTGTCGAAGCAATCGCTTCGGCCCGCGGCGTATCTGCCACCGCAGCCGTACCATCTGGCGCATCAACCGGCACACATGAGGCTCTTGAACTTCGCGATCGAAACTCAAAACGTTACAACGGATTGGGAGTGTTAACCGCTGTCAAGAACATTGACGATTTGATAGGGCCAAAGCTGAGAGGCCTTGACCCACGCCAACAATCAAAGTTAGATGAGCTCATGATCAAACTCGATGGTACACCTAACAAGTCGCGCCTCGGAGCAAACGCGATACTGGCAGTATCCCTAGCCGTGGCGAAATTATCAGCTCAATTGGAAGGCATTTCCCTCTTCAACTATCTAAGCAAAGGCAAGGGGCGAACACTTCCAGTACCCGTAATGAATGTCATAAACGGTGGAAAACATGCTGGCACGGGCTTGAAGATGCAAGAGTTCATGATCATCCCGACCGGAGCAAAGACATTCAGTGAATCGCTTAGGATAGGAGTCGAAATCTACCACGCACTCAAGAGCGTGATCTTGGCAAAGCATGGAAAGTCAGCCATCAATGTGGGTGACGAAGGAGGCTTCGCCCCTCCACTCAGCAAAACTACCGAAGCGCTCGAACTTATTCTCCAAGCGATTTCTGAAGCAGGATATTCCGCACGCAAAGACGCGTTCTTGGGAGTCGACGCGGCTTCCTCCGAATTCTATGAAAACAGGACGTACCAGCTCGATGGCGAAACCAAAACTCCAGAAGAGTTGATGCAGTTCTATATTCAACTAACCCAAGATTTTCCAATCCTATATATCGAAGACCCATTCGAGCAAGAAGATTTCGAGCACACATCAGAACTGACTAAGAAGATAGGAGGCAAAGTCGAAATCGTGGGAGACGATATCTTCGTAACCAATGTCTCCAGGTTAAAGAGGGGAATCAGTGTTGGAGCCGCTAATGCGCTCCTCATGAAAGTGAATCAGATAGGTTCGCTTACGGAAGCAGTTGATGCTGCAAAACTTGCATTGAAAAACCACTATCACGTGGTGACCAGTCACAGATCAGGAGAGACCGAGGATTCTGCCATATCTGATGTAGCGGTAGCGTTGAACTGTGGACAAATCAAAACAGGAGCGCCCTGCAGAGGCGAACGCACAGCCAAGTACAATCGGCTGCTCAGGATAGAGGAAGAACTAGGACCCAGTGCACGCTTCCCTGGTATCGCAGCATTTAGATTCTAACACGAAATTACAAAATAAGACCATCTGAGCGTGCCGACTCTAGAGTATCTAGTGACGAGACATTGGTTCCTGATGTGGGAATCTATTGGTGATTCGGCTGAAGTGTTGTATTCATTCGGGCGGGATGCTGCTGTAAATGTATTTCAGGTCGAGGCCTTCCCTGGCGCGCACCGCTTTTGCGACGTAGAATAGGACTATGCCGGCGACAAGAACGCTCACGAATAGTAAGATCATATTTGGACCAACATATCCCCCAACCGATGGGTACGCGTAGCTTGCGTAAACCATCCAGAGTAAGTATGCGAAGGTTATGCTGCCGAACAGGGTAATCATTGGGATGCCTGCAACTCTCTTGCTCACAAGGGCCGGCGATTGTTGGAATGCTTGCTTATTCTTCCAAGGCAGTATGATCGCTGACAGGACCGGGACCATCATGCAGAGTACGGCGAATAACGTGAAGTTGAGTTGAACGAATATGGTGGTATATTGGCTCAGGGCTAGGCCAATTTCCGCCAACACCGTTATCATGATGACAGAAACCCACGGTGCGCCGTTTGGCCTAACATCAGCTAGCTTCGCTGGTGCCAGCCTATCGAATGACCATGCGAAAATGTTCCTACTAACGTAATAGAAGTAAGTGACGGCCAGCCCGATCAGCGACAGGAAGAATCCGATGAAGACTATTCCTCCCAGAATCAGGTTTGGTTGTGCCACAGCGGCGTAAAAGGAAATGAATGGCATCGCCGTCATCACGCCCGGAGCACCGTAGAAGAGATACCCTTCCGCGCCCAGCCAAGTTGTTGGCACAAGCCTCGTCAACAAAACAGCGCCTACGCCGAATAGCGCCCACATGAAGACCAGAGATCCAATGCTTCCCAGAATCAGAGTTCGTGGCGCACGCTTTACTTCACCCGCAAAGAATGTTGGAATGTAGTATCCATAGTAGATCCAGAACGCCATAATGAGCCCCGCGACAGAAGCCGTGATTGGAGAGTACTGGTATACGAGTCCGCTCTTTTGCGCAGCTGGTATTACTTGATCGAAGTTGCCTGCGCCCATGAATGTGTTCCAATTGGTTATGAAAGTCTTCGAATCGATAGTGGCCAATGAGATTAGGATAATGGCCCATGAAATCATGGCAAGATAAAATGAGTACTTGAGAAAGCCGACTGTCTTCGAAGGCGAAACGAGCATCAAAACTAGCGTGATCACAGTTGCGATGCTACCTATGATGAAAACCCAGATACCCGATGTGAGCATGCCCGACCAAGTCAACAAGTATGATTGACCAGTCACGGTACCGAGCTCGAAGAAGTAGCTAGACATCAGGGTACTCGGAATCCAAGCGATCAATGAACCTGCAACCAAACCACTAAAGATGCTCAAGGCGAAGTTCGAGCCGAACGCTCCGACCGGTGACAGGGTTCTGCTTGCAAAAACGTAGTCGGCGCCGCTTCGTGGGTACACGCTACCAATCTGACTGTATGTCACAGCGTGAAAGAGTGAAAAGATCATTCCGATAGTCAAGATGAGGAGAATGTCAGATCCAGGCCAAAGGTACGGAAGCCAGGCATACGTGATGAACCCCGATGATGGCGGGCTAATACATTGCGCTCCAAAGAGGAACGCCGCGAATGGTCCAATTGCTTTGACAAGGCCCGTTGCGTCACGCATAAACACAGCTTTACCGGCCAAACCGTTTAACCCAGCAAGGGGCCCATATCCACTGTTTTTAACGGTTTCCTCCACGTTCCATAAGTAGAATCGTCTCAGTCGATAGGGGTCCCTTCTTTTGATTTCTTAATCATCTCTCTGAAACCGGCGAAGATTTTCGCGAAGATTGGGCCAGGCTTTCCTTCACCGATGGTTCGGCCAGTGATCCTCACGATTGGGACAATTTCTGCGGCGGTTCCTGTAACGAAAACCTCGTCCGCATTGTACAATTCATGTATTGTGATAGGCCTCTCTTCTACCGGGTAACCTAGGCCCTTAGTTACCGTCACAACTGAATCTCGTGTTATACCCCTCAGGACGCCCTGGGATGGGTGCGGGGTTGATACTATTCCGTTTTTGACTATGAAGATGTTCTCGGTTGAAGTTTCTGCTACGTAGCCTTGTTCGTTGAGCATGATCGCTTCCTCAACTCCGGATTCAATTGCTTCGATCTTGGCCATGATATTGTTGAGATAGTTCAGGGTCTTGATCCTCGGATCTAGAGACCATGAAGGTGTTCGCCTGATGGATGATACGATTGCGGAAATTCCCTTAACCCCTTCACCGAACAAAGGTTCACGTGGTTCAGTCATAATTACCACGGTCGGTGTAGAACAGTTTCGGGGGTCAACGCCCATCCTACCGCGGCCGCGCGAAACAACGATGCGTATGTAACTGTTCCTCAGTCCGTTTTTCTTTAGAACCGCAACAACCAATCGACCAAGTTCTTCCCTTGAGAATGGCATGTCGATCTTGATCGACTTCGCAGATTCGTAGAGGCGGTCGACGTGTTCGCGCAGCTTGAAAATCAGCCCGTCATAAGCCCGAATTGCCTCGTAGACTCCATCACCGTACAGAAATCCGTGATCGTAAATTGAAATTGAGGCTTCGTCTTTGTTCACGTATTTCCCGTCAACATAAGCGTAAAGATTCTTAGTAGCCGTCAAGTTTGGCACGATCTTCGGCTAAGTAGATGGGCTTCAAATTCTTTTATTCCCCGCCCCACCCTCGGGAACGTGCAACAGCCCGCTTCCAAGAGACGAGCAACCGAGCACGTTCGCTCGAACGCATCTTAGCTCGGTACAGATCGTGCTTCTGAGTACGAATCAATTCTGATACATCGTCCCAGAAGTTGACTCCTAGCCCCGCAAGGAATGCGGTTCCCTTTACTGTCACTTCGCTGATTCTTGGGACCTCGACGGGTATCCCGCTAATGTTGGCTTGGAACTGCATCAAGAACCGATTAGCCGTGGGACCACCATCCACCATTAGCTTCCTAACAAGGAGACCGGAATCGGCCTCCATACAGTGCCGAACCTCGTCAACTTGGTATGCTATCGATTCCAATGTGGCCCTAACAATGCTTGCTGGGTTTGTTCCATCCGTGATACCAACAATGAGGCCTCTTGCCGATGAGTCCCAGTATGGCGCCGCCAAGCCGACGAATGCGGGTACGAAGAAGACGCCTCCATTGTTCGGAATTGACGAGGCCAGTTTATCGGATTCCCTCGGATTCCTAATAATCCCTAAACCCTTCGCAAGCCAATCAATCGCAGACCCCGCTGTGTAGACTCCTCCGTCAAGCGCATAGTTCCGAACCCCGTTGAGAACCCAGGCTACCGTAGTCAGTAATCCGTGAGCGGACAGTTTAGGGGCGCGCCCGGTATTCATCAGCATGAAGCATCCCGTCCCATACGTGTTCTTCATTTCCCCCTGTTTGAAGCAGCCGTGACCGAAGAGTGCAGCTTGTTGGTCCACAATCAGTCCCGAGATCGGCGCGTCGATTCCAAGAAACGATCGAGGGTCTGTGTAGGCCAAGGCGCCGGAATTCGGAACAATATCCGGTAGGGATTCTTCGGGGAGTTTGAATATTCGGAGAAGGTCTTCGTCCCATTTCATCTTGCGGATGTTGAATAACATCGTTCGTGATGCGGTAGCGAAATCGGTAATGGGATTGCTTCGTGCGGTCATTTTTCGGATGATCCAGGTGTCAGAGGTTCCTAACACCAATTCATCTAAATTCGCAAGTCGCTTCGCATGTTTCACGTTGTCGATAATCCAGCGCATTTTCGTTGCTGAGAAATATGGGTCGATGACTAGCCCGGTTTTCTGTCGAATCATGCGTTCTAGTCCCGGGCGAGTCTTCAGGCGTCGGCAAGCTTCGTCGGTTCGACGGCACTGCCAAACTATTGCATTATAGACAGGGTTCCCAGAGTTCTTATTCCAAGCAATAACCGTCTCCCCCTGATTGTCTAATCCCACCCCCACTATTTGTTCCGCTTTACATTTTGCACCCCGCATGGCAGTGCGAACGGAGAGGAGAATCGATCTCCAAATCTGATCAGGCTTCTGTTCGACCCAGGCTGGTCTGGGGAAACTTCTCTTTACTTCGGCAGAACCGAACCCACAAACCTGACCACGATCATCGAATAATGCGGCCTTAGTTCGAGTCGTCCCTTGGTCTATTGCGAGAACGTACCGTTTAGCCGCCATCAGACTCCGAACTCCGAGCTGCAGAAGTTGGAGTGCCCCACTGAAAAGCTAGTTGATATGTACCCAGATGTCGGTTGATCCAGGCGTCAAGCTGCCGCAATTTATTCTGGCAGTCTTTCTTCGACTTAGGCAACGAACTGAGACCGCATTCTTGTTAACTGCTAATCGCGCCCCTGGGACGTAAGAGCTTAATATCGAATCCAAAATGAAAGGCGCATGGCCAATACTAGGATCTTCTTCACTTCGGACGTGCACGGATCGGACGTCTGCTTCATGAAATTTCTGAATGCGGCCAAATTCTACCAGGCGGATGTCCTCATATTGGGGGGGGATATTACTGGTAAGATGATTGTTCCGTTAGTCGATCAAGGGGATGGGAGTGCGGTTGCCGATTTTCTTGGGATTCGTGAAGTAGTAAAGACGGCTGACGAGCGGCAGGCATTAGAAAAGAGGATTAGGAACAGCGGGTACTATCCCTATTCGACGGATACTGGCGAATTTGAAAAGCTTCAAGCCGACAAGTGCTTAGTCGATGAACTCTTTTCAAAGGTCATGGCAGCGGGGGTTAAGAGATGGGTCGATATTGCCGATCAACGCCTCAAGGGAACGAACGTCAAATGTTACATTAGCCCTGGTAACGATGACCGCTTCGACATCGATGAAGTGCTCCGAGCCTCAACTGGGATTCTCTACCCGGAGGACGAAGTTGTCTCAATCGATGACCACCATGAAATGATTACGAGTGGATGGGCAAGTACTACCCCTTGGAAGAGTCCGAGGGAAGTCTCGGATGAGGAGTTGATCAAGAAATTCCAACCAATGTTAGACAAGGTTCAAAATATGGAAAATTCAATTTTCAACCTGCACAATCCTCCATACGAGACTCCAATCGACCTTGCGCCGGAACTTGACGCAAACCTGAAGCCTGTGATAAAGGGCGGCGCGATGAGCATGATTCACGTTGGGAGCAAGACCGTGAGACAACTGATAGAACAGCATAAGCCAATGTTAGGCATCCACGGCCATATTCATGAATCCCGTGGCTTCGTGAAAATCGGACGGACCCTATGCATCAACCCCGGAAGCGAATATGGAGAAGGAATTCTTCGAGGGGCAATTATCAACGTCGACCAGAAAGGGGTTAAGAACTACATGCTTACGCAAGGCTAGCCCAATCACACCGTTCACTAACTCCGAATTCCACGAGCTTATTGTACTTGAGAAGGTAATCTAATGTGGGTTTCTTGATTGGATGCGTATGATGCAGTCGTAACAAAACTCGATGCGGCTGACTTCACTTCGCAAAGTGTCCCATCCGATGTTAAACTCAAGATTTTGGAAGCGGCACGACTCTCAGGAAGCGGGATGAACGTGCAACACTGGAGGTTCATACTGGTTCAGGGGAGCGATCGTCTCAAGACACTGGCGAATGATAGCACGACCGGGAAGTGGGTTGAAGGCGCTAATTTCGCAGTGATCGTTGTGACTAACCCGAAATATGGGTTCCATTTGCTCGACGCAGGCCGAGCTCTGACGAGTATGCAGATAGCGGCCTGGAATTTCGGCGTAGCCTCCAGAATCTTCACTGGCGTCAATCGAGAGGCGCTCGAGAAGGACTTCGGTATCCCGAAGGACTTGAGTCCGAGCGTTATCGTTGGCTTCGGCTATCCAGCAAGGAAGATATCTGGAAAGAAGAAACGAAGCCCACTCAGCGAAGTAGCCTTCCTCGACCGTTTTGGCAAACCTCTGCTTCGAGAACAATTATAATCTAACGAAATCACGGAGATTGCTATGCCATTAACGAAGACCGAGTTGACTTCACTTCTAAGCGAACCTAGAATGGCCCATCTCGCGACATCATCTTCGAAGGGGAGACCTCGGGTGAGCCCAATTTGGTTTGTTTACGATCAAGGATGCTTCTACTTCACTACAAGGCTTGGACGAATCAAGAGTGACCACATTCTACAGAATCCTAACGTCTCTCTGAGTATCGCGACTGACAACCGCCCGTACCGTGCGGTGTGCGCGTTCGGAAAGGCTCAGCTCGTTCAGAAGGATCGGGACAAATGGTTGGAGAGAATCTCATTCCGGTACGGTGAGCAGGAAGGAAGAAGTTGGTTAAGGGAGGCGGTGAAACAAGACGGAAGGGTTGTTTTCAAGCTTCAGCCCGATCGGGTTCTATCTTGGGATTACGGACGTGACGATGCCGAACGACAGGAAAGGGGTGAATCGATGGTCACCCCAACGGCTTAGCAAACTTACGTCACCCTCGATTCCTGAATACTCGTTTTCTCGTTTCGGTTAGTTTTTTGCGTGTATGTTTGAAGTAGCTTTCGTAGGCTTTGACTTTATTTTCGAAGAAGTTGGCTGCGTCTCTGCAACTCGCTTCTTGAATTAAGGCATGTTTTGCAAGAAATGGAATCAAGAGAGCGTATGCCTTTTCCCTGATCGTCGGTTCAGGTCGGCCGCTCTTAGCGCTCTGCTCAACTATCTTGGAAATCGCGTCTTTCAAACTCTCTAGTTCTTTAGTATCATCAATCGGGGCGTTATGTTCCGTGGCCCTTCTTTTGAACCTGAAAATGAAATCACCGACGAAAGCTCCGATCTGCATTGCGTGAAAGGTGGTCATGTATGGTCTAATTGGTCGTTGATACAGTACGTCTTTGGGATCAAGAGTGAATCCGGCTTTAGCAGTAGCTGTAATGAAACTGCTTACGACGCGGAAGTCCTTGCTGTTGAAAGTTGAGACAAAATCTCCGTTACACTTTAACACTCTGTAGCATTCGTCGAAGACCCCTTTCAGAAGTCTTTCGTAGTCTTCGAGAGATTTTCCTTGCCATCTATTGATTATGGCTTCATCTTTCTTTTCGATTAACCTGCCATCATTCATCCAAACGTACCAGAAGTCTGAAAGTTCGGCATAGTTGACGTTTCCTCCGTAGGGCGGGTCCGTAATCACCGCATCTACTGAGTTGTCGGGGATCGGGAGATCAGCACTGTTTCGAGTTAAGACGAGACACGTTGCGTCTCCGTCCACGAGTTCGTTGAAATCGTGCGCGAACTTCGCGAAGTTTCCAATATGATCATTGCTGTAGCTCTTCCCTTTCTGAACTGCGGTAAATCGACGTTTGAAAATGTTCCACACATTGAGTTCGAGACTCTTCGGATAGATCCAGTATGCATGCATCGCCCACCCCTCAACGATCGCCCCTCTGAGATGTGACTGGCGGCTGGCCCATTTCAGGGAACCACTGAACGTAAATGAGAGTAGATCCCTCGCGGGAGATCTCGCGAACTTGGAAATTTCTTTGCGCAGGATCGAGAGAGCCAGAAGGTTTCTTTTTGTAAAGAGCTGATCGAAGCTGACGAGATTCTGTGCCAGAAGGTAATCTGTCTTAACCCCCCTAGGAATGCGAGTTAAAGGAAACGACAAATGGCGTTCTTTCACGGTGCTGTTGAAGTGTCGTTCAATCCGCGTCACTAGACGATAGTCGTTTATGGTGGGCGCTTTTTCAGATGGACCGCAGGTCGGGCAGTCGCATTTGAGGCGTATTATGCGCTTGGTTTTCTCATCCCACTCCAGCCAATCCGCGACTGTGTCTGATCGGCATTTGTCGCAGCGTGTTCGGTAAAGTGAGGTAAGTTCGTCTCCAACTCGATCGGTTAGTTGAGTGAATAAGGAGCGGAATTCGAAAAGATCGGCTGGGGCACACTCCATTGTCGTTACGTAAGCAGCAATGGGGTTAACGTCGACACCGATAGCCTTCCTGCGCAGCTTCAGGGCTTCCACTACGGTAACTCCTCCTCCGCAAAAAGGGTCGAGCACGATGTCCCCTTCCGACGAGTAATGGGATAGAAGATCTGAGAAAATATTCCAGGGCCGTCGGGCAAAATATTTGTGCATTCTGTAGACCGGAGTGTGGGGCTTAGCTTCCAATGTTTTCGAATTCACCGATGTCAATGGTGGTCGAGTCTTCCCTGCGTCTGTTTCTTATATCGGCCCGAACTGTCAGGGCTAGAGCTTGGTCGCTGATGATTAAGAAAGCTGTCTTTATGGAGGGTCACGTGCCGAAAGGCGGGACATGCATCTCCGCCTTCTTAGTACTCACCGGGAAGGGCGGCATTCTTGTGGGAAAAATGACGAAACCGGAAATATGGGTTGAGAGGTTCTTCGTTGGTGAAAACTTTGCTCCTCAATATGCTTCTTCTGGGAAATGGCTTCTTCCTGCATCACATCTGAAGTATGGCGAGAAACCAGACGACGCCGCAAATCGAATACTTACCGAACTGGTAGGGGTCAACGACGTGAAGTTGACGTTCAGTCAAGTTCAATCCCACCTATCGCAAGATCCGAATGACCCCGAATCTGCACACTGGGACATATGCTTCGTTTATGAGGGAAAGGTGAAGGGAGAGGTGAAACGGCCTGAGTGGTTTTCTGAACTAAAATTCCTCAAAGCCAACGAGATGACTCCTGACGATTTCACCCGCGGACATGGGTACGTGCTCAAGGAATTCGGAATGATTCACTAGTACTCAACCTTCCTGCAAACCCTTGACTAATGCGGGCCTTGACGAAGTTCGGGCGCGCCCAGTCGCTAAATTCAGCTTCGGTACTACAGTGTCTGTCAAATGATTATTGCAAGGGAGGTGTTGAAACGAGATGTGTCATGAAGGTCGTAGGTTTCTAACGAAGGAAGAGAAAGTTGAATGGCTTGAGGAATACAAGAGCAACCTAGAGAGTGAACTCAAGGGCGTTACGGAGAGAATCGAGGAACTAAAGCACTGATTAGCCTAGTTTTTCTCCCTTCTTTTTCTATTCTAACTTCATATTGGGCGATTGTTATTCTGATTTGAAGGATGTGTGAGGGTCCGTTCTTGGTCGGTCTCAAACGAACGATTGATTTATTCATCTACCTCTCCGTTGCAGTAGGTATCGTTCTGCTTCCACAACTCTTCGCGTTGGTTCCGACTTGGCTTTTCTTCTCGGTTCTCGTTGGGTGGCTCGCATACGTTGCGGTAGCGATGTTGGCTGCTGTTGGACGCCGGATAGCGTATCCGTTAGCTTTCGTGCTCTCGATCCTCACGCTCGCGGTTTCACTGCCGCAGCCAGAACATTACTCATATGTAGCAGCGGGGCTTTCCTTGGCTTCCAGTACGTTCATCGTTGGTTAGGTTCTGCAAGTCGTACTCCTCGTGCTCATCCCGATCTATCTTTACAGCACACGGACAAGAGTAAAGCAAAGCTAGGTTCTCGCGGTTAAGTCCGCGAACTGGAAGCCGTCTCGCATGACTCGTTCACCTACCTGAACTGGGATGGATTTCTTGAGGATTGGACCATCATATACGAAGGTGTGAAATTCGCCGTTCTCACCGCACGGGTCGACGTTTTCAGGCAAGTCTCTCAGGAGGGAGGAGTTGAATTCGCGTCCGGCAAATTGGGCATCAAGTTTTCTTGGGTCAACGCAGCAAATAATGGCTCGAAAGCCGACCCCCAACATTTCTCTAGCCAAGGTCGCTGTATCTTTTCCCCAAACTGGGAAAACCGGTGTCAGATCGATCTGAGCAATTTTTTCCTCGCGGTACTTGCGGATATCCTCTAGAAACAGATCACCGAATATAACGTGTGTAATTCCTTTACCCTTCCAAAGCGAGAGCACTTCACGCATCTTCTCCTCATACACGGCGTTAGGACAGGGGTATGGAATCATCACTTTCTGCAATTGAATACCCACTGACTCTGCCTGCAACTCGAGAAGTTCTTCCCTAACTCCATGCATTGACACGCGATGGAATGCGTCACTAATCGCGGTGAGTAAGCAGACGACTTCAAGCTCTTTGGCGGCTAATGTGCGGTGGAGAGCCATGGCACTATCCTTGCCAGAGGACCAAGAGAGGATGGCCTTCGGCCGACTCAAGCTTGTCGTCGTCTAATTCGCCGCACGATGATTTTCCATGAGACTGAAAAGCCTTGGGATGAGAAAATCTGGCAAACGTTTTTAATCAATAGAGATACTCGATGTGGCTGAGGTTTCGAAGCTGCAGTCGTATCGTTTTGGATATTGCGTCGTATGTGGAACCACCAACCCTGTTGGGATCAGATTCTGTCCCCGTTGCGGAACTCCGCTCGCTCAGCCCAGCGCCGGACCGACAGGAGTTTGCCCGGTATGCAATTTCAGAAACTCACCAGTTGCACGATTCTGCGGAAGATGCGGATCAGTTCTATCAGGGCTCTGACAGGAATCTAGCCTAACCCTAGGCCAGCCTCAATCATCTGGCTCAAACTAAGAGCAATTGAATCTAGGCATTTCAGGCTAACGATGACCGGTTTAGTTCAGCAGCCTGACCACAAGCCAAACCTAATCGACTGGCTGCTTAGATAGTGATCTTTGTTCCTGGGTTCATTATGTTGTTTGGGTCGAAGAGTCGTTTTATGTTCTTCATCAATTCGATCTCCCCTTTGTCCAGATAATGTTCGATCTTCTCCGTTCTGGTTTTGCCTATCCCGTGTTCGCCAGTTATGACTCCGCCAAGAGCCATAGTGGCTTTGTAGATCTTGTCCGTCAATTCATCCACGTTCTGGGATGGTTCTCCCTGCTTTCGCATTATGTGAACGTGCAGATTGCCATCGCCCGCGTGGCCGTAGAGGGGTAAGGAAACGCCGGTTTCCTTCGAGATTTCCTCGACGGTTTCTACGATCTGCTCAATCTTAGAAATCGGTACTACGATATCCAAGATATCTAGAACGTCGGGTTTGAGTACGGTGTAGAGATTGCTCCTGATTGATAGAATGTTTTCTTGATCCGCCGCTGATTCGGCAGCGAAGATTTCGAAAGTGGTATTCCTCTTGCAAATCTCGGATATCCTCAAACTCTTCGAGAGCACTTCATCCCTAGTATCCTCGCCGACGATAATCAGTAGGTAGTACTTGCCGGTCGTGACTGGCCAAATCTTTCCGATATGCTTCGCTGTTCGTTCCATTAGATCTCTTTCAACGTACTCGATAGCCAAAGGAGCCACACCTTGTTTGAGAATGCTTGGAACAGCGCCTATGGCCGCGTGGCGATCGGCAAAAGGAACGACCAAGGTGATTGAGGCGCCTTCTTTGCCGTAGAGCTGAATCGTCGCATTTGTTACGATTCCGAGAGTACCCTCACTTCCAATAATGAGCTGCATAAGGTCGTACCCAACGTTATCCTTGTGCACCTTCCCCCCGAGATGGAGCAGTTCGCCGCTTGGAAGGATGACCTCTAGAGCTCTAACGTGATTACGCATGACGCCGTGCCTAACCGCTCTGGATCCACCCGCGTTTGTAGCCACAAGCCCACCGACTTGTGCGTTTTCGTCTCCTGGATGTGGTGGGAAGGAAAGCCCCTCTCTTCCCGACATTTCGATTAACTTTCCGAGCGTGACGCCCGCCCCAACATCGGCCATCAAGTTCTCTTTGTCGATCTCGATCAGGTTTAATCGTTCAAGTGATAACACTATGCCGTTTCTTGTCGGAACCGCCCCTCCTACAAGACCCGTACCGCCTCCGCGAGGGAACACTGGAATCCTGTGCTGGTTAGCGAGTTTAACGATGGCTGCTACCTCGTTTGCGTTCTTGGGTCTCACTAGGACAACGTCGCTTGCAGGCTTAGGTTCCATAACTGCAGGACTTTCATCTGAGAGATAGTTGAGCATACTTTCCCTCTTAGTAACTGTCTGATCTTCCCCAACGATCGACTCAAGTCCTTTCAACAAGATTGGATCCATTGGCGTTCAAACATAGCCAGCCTGGGGAGAGTAGATAACCTTGCGGATAGATTTCCGTTTATGCGGACGGACGCGGGTCAACATACTATTTATCGACGATTTCACGGGTGGCATTCTGTGGGAGAATGGAAGAAAGACTTCAGACCGTTGTCTGCGATCACTTAACCAAGATCTACGGAAAGAGTGCCACCAAAGCACTCGACGCCTTGAGTCTCTCTTTGAGCTCCCGCGGGATATTCGTGCTCATCGGCAGGAACGGGTCGGGGAAAACGACTCTCGTGCGAATATTGGCGACTGAACTTGAACCAACCTCTGGAAACGCTACGATAAACGGAATTGACGTCATAAGAGAAGCACGGAAACTCAGAGAAAAAATCGCGATCGTACCCCAAGAAGCCAGGCCAATACCTTGGATGACGCCTCTACAAACAGTTCGGGCGTATCTTCTCTGGAGAGGGTTCGGCTACACCGAGGCAAAACGAAGAGCTCTGCTAGCGCTTGAGAGGCTTGATCTATCCAAGTCTTGCAATGACCTGAATCGAAAGCTATCCGGCGGCATGAGGAGGAAAGTAATGGTTGCCACGGTTCTATCATCGGAGGCGGATGTAATTTTCTTGGACGAGCCGACAACAGGCCTCGACCCAATTTCGAGGAGAGAGTTCTGGGCGACTCTCAGAGAGATCGGAAGGGAACGTTTCACCTTCCTCACCACTCACTACCTTGAGGAGGCTGAAGAGCTCGGTGACAGAATCGGGATCTTGGATCAAGGCAGGCTAATTCGTATGGGAACAATGAAAGAGCTACGGGATAGTGTTCGCTACAACTACAGCCTAAAGATCCTATCAGGGCCTTTGAAAGGCATCCCTGCGCCTGAGACAGGTGAGACGATTACCGGACAGGACGGCAACGTCATGATCCTAACAACAGAAGGCGAGGCCTACAGGATTTCAAGAGAACTTGTCAAGCAAGGCCTCAAGTTTGCTGTTAACCCAATTTCCCTCGATGACATATTCTTCTATCTTGCAAGGCGGAAAGCAGATGAATGATTCCGTAAGAAGCAACCAGTCACTCCGGAGGAGGAGCATTTTCAGCCAGATTCTCGCTAGTATTCTGGTTAATTCTATTTATGAAATGCAGAACTTTCCGGTTGTTCTCATCAACACGGTTCTTTCTCCTCTCTCATTTCTACTAGTGATCGTTTTCGTAAGCCACGGGACGTTGCTTGGCGAGGCAATTCAGGGGGGATTCATAATGAGCATGTTTTCTGCCGGTATCGGGCTCCAGGGCGACCTCTCCCACTTGAAGAATGATTTCAAACTTCAAGATATGGTTGTTAGCTCGCCAACCAGTTGGCAGGCTTACATGTTTGGGATGGCGATCTCGGAACTTGTTTATTCTCTCCCGGCCCTCGTGGTGCTCGGGGTGCTCGCGTATTACTTCATGAGTTTGAGCGTTTTCGGGCTTTTGGCGTTTGCTGGCGTGCTCATTCTAATGTTCTTAACTTCTATTGCAATCGGTTTCACTCTTTCAACATTCTCCACCGATATCGTTCAAAGCTTCGCCTTCTCGAGGCTAATTTCAACGCTCTTCTCGACGATCCCACCCGTCTACTATCCGATTACCTACATTCCACTTCCTTACAGATACATAGCATATCTTTCTCCGACAACTTATGCTGCGGAGCTTGCGCAGAACGCTGCTGGATTTCTTCCTCTATCGTCTACGTCAATCGTATTAGACTGGGCAATTTTGCTTGTTGTTACTGTATCGTTGTTTGTTGTTGCGAGCACTAAGGCAAGATGGAGAGAGATCTGAGCAGAGCAAGGTTT
>JBEKPE010000001.1:0-128458 GCA_049521055.1 Bathyarchaeia archaeon | reverse complement strand
CAGGCTGGGTACCGTTACCTGCTCTTCCATGGTTTCGGAGGTGGGATGCTTACGGCCGGCATCACCCTACTGGTCCTCCAAGGAGCTAACCCTACCGTAGGCCCAATCACTGGTTTCTGGCCTTCACTCTTCATCATTATCGGAATTGGAGTCAATGTGTGTATGATTCCGTTACACACGTGGCTGCCTGACGCCTACCCGCGAGCGCATATCGCCGCATCAGTATTCCTAAGCGTCTACACGACAAAAGCTGCCGTGTACCTTCTCGCCCGCGCCCAACCTAGTACGGAACTTGTGGCGTTCATGGGCGCTATTATGGCAGTGTACGGGGTAACTTTCGCGGTCCTCCAGACCAACATGAGGAAGCTCCTCTCCTACCACATCGTTTCGCAGGTAGGTTACATGGTTGCCGGCGTTGGACTGGCAAGTTGGCCCGGGATAGCACCGCAGATAGCCCAGCTTGCTTTTGATGGGGGAATGGCGCACGTATTCAACCACATACTCTACAAAGCGTTGCTCTTCATGACCGTCGGCGTAATCATCTGGAAGACCGGCGAGAACACGCTGGATAAATTGGGCGGACTCATGCGGAAAATGCCCGTCACCGCAATAGCGTTCTGGATCGCCGCGTTCTCAATCTCTGGCGTTCCCCTATTCAACGGCTTCGTCTCGAAGGGCATGATTGTATCGGCTGCTCAACAAAGCAACACGCTGATCTTTGTACTCCTTGAGATCGCATCATTTGGCACATTCCTTTCATTTCTGAAACTTGGATACTTCGCGTTCCTCCGCCCCGGAACAATCGAAGCCAGCGATCCACCTCTGCTAATGAAAGCGGCAATGCTTGGCGCGGCTGCGCTTTGCGTCGCGATCGGTGTATATCCGCCGCTCCTCTACGCCATATTACCGTTCGGCGGCTCCGGATACCAACCATTCGCACTTAACGAACTACTCCAAACCTCACTTGTCTTGGCAGCGGCAGCTTTGACTTTCTTCACACTCGGAAGAAGATACCTGACACCACATGAGACACGCTTGAAAGATTTCGATGTGGCATACGTCGCAATCGGGCACGGGTTCATAGCCTTCGCGGCAGGTTTGCAGCATGCCTTCGGAACAATATACTCCGGTATCACGGAGAGAATGATGCCGCGCGCGGCGAGGGCTGCAGGCGATGTCCAGACAGGTGTGCTGGGCATTAATGGAATTTTGATGCTAGCGGCGTTGGTAATTCTGCTCATACTGATTGCAGTGTGGGGTGTATGAGTTTGTGGTTAACCGACATCATGGAGATCCTCTTCGCCGGCGCCATGGCATGCCTCCTAATCGACTTGGCCAAACAATATACTGACAAGTGGAGAGTGTACGCGGGAGGAGTCATTTGCACTGCGGCCCTAGCCGTTTCACTCGTCGATGTGCTTGTCAACTGGTCCGCGGGCATTGCAGGCGAGGTATCATTGCGCCCCATCGAATCGAATCTCGCGAGCTTGTACATCGTAGATAAGTTTGGAATCTTCGTAATTTTCACAGTTCTTGCTATCGGAACAACGGTCTCCTTCTTCTCCTGGAGAAACCTGGGCCTCAACGAGAATGTCGGGCCTTTCTTCTCATTGCTCCTGATTCTGTTACTGTCGCTTGTTGGAATAATTGCGGCCGGAGACCTTCTGACTCTGTTTCTCTTCTGGGAAGGGATGAGTGTTGCCGCGTACGGGTTGGTGGCCTGGAAGAAGAAGGTCGCCGTCTCACTCGAGGCAGCTTTGAAGTACTTGTTCCTCGCGGGGGCTGGGAGTTTGATCGCGCTCTTCGGTATTTCGATAATCTACTCCCTCACCGGAAGTATTCAACTTAAGGATCTACCCCTAATATTTCAGAGCGACTCGAGACTAGCCACATTCGGCTTAGCGTTGCTTTTTGCGGGGTTGGGTGTTGAGGCTGCCATATTCCCGTTACACACGTGGCTACCTGACGCATATTCTGCGGCTCCAACAGCTGTAAGCGCCACATTGGCAGGAGTCGTTACGGAAACAGCAGTCTACGCGCTCATCAAAATCATTAACCCAACCTTCGTCATCCCCCAAGTTCAAATTTCACCGAACCTGACGGTTACGTTTCAGCTCGCGCTTGTTCTCATAGCCATACTTACGATGCTGATCGGAAATTTGGGCGCGTTGGGGCAGACTAACGTTAGGCGACTATTGTCATACAGTTCCATAGCCCATGTCGGGTACATGCTAGCTGCACTCGCAACCTTCTCGACTCTCGGAATTGTGGCGATTCTGTTTCACATCTGGAACCAGGGCCTGGTCAAATCTTCCTTCTTCATGCTCACTAGCGAGAAGGGCGAAGAGTACGAACAGTCTGAGTTAAGCGGGATAAAGGGGCTGTTCGGCCAAAACAAGCTTCTAGGAGGCATGTTCGCATTATCCTCACTCGGTATGATAGGCGTCCCACCCTTCGGAACCTTTTGGAGCGAACTACTCATAATTCAAGCGCTCTTCGCAACCAACCAGCTCACATTCTACGCACTCGCCGCAATCGTCGTCCTAAACATTGCACTCTCCGTAGGATACTTCTCCAAGATCATAACCGCAGTCTCCCAACACTCAGACAACGGCGAAAAGATGAAGACCCCCTGGCGGCTAACAATCTCACCCCTGCTACTGATTCTCCTGAGCCTCTTGACTGGATTTGTTCCATGGCTGCTGTTGGGAAGGATCTCCTGAATGAGGGAAGACACCATGCTGAAGCTGGAATTTACTCAACATCCTAATCTGAATGTTCGGACGATTTACGCTGACCATGTCATGAGGGATTACTAATGAGTGAAAAAGGAAGAGAACGAATAATCAAAAACATAGAAACCTTAGACCAAGCCGTCAAAGCTGAGAAGGATGTTGAGTCAGGCTATCACGGAGTGATAGACGAGAACATCAGTTACTGGCTTGCGGTCGAGCAAGACATCATAGACAGCTACACAAAACTGGCAAACCAAAGCGAAAACAAGAAAGTTAAGTCAACTCTCACGGGGATCGTTGAAGATTCGAAAAACCACATACGAATGCTAACATCAATTCGGAAAACTTTCGACAAGATCATGACAGACGAAGAACGCCACGCCAAACTACTCCAAGAACTAGCCGACAAACAACACAAGTAATGGCGAAGAAAACTCGGGTACGTACACATTAATAGCTCCCGCGAGTAGGGTACCCTGGTGACCGCGGTTGACAGTTGATATTAGGCTCAAACGAGTTCCCGCCTACAAAGTAGCTTCTATACTCCGAGTCGGATCGTACAAAAGCAATATGCTGCGATCTGAATTCAGCCAACTTGTAAAGTGGGCGAACCAGAGAAAGCTTCGAACCGGCAAATGGATGCTGTATTTCATAGATGAGCCAGGCGGAGCAAGGCCGATGAACAAGCTCCGATCCGAAGCCTGCCTCCAAATCAAAGGAAACGCAGAGAGTGAAGGAAAAATCAAAGTGAAGACACTTCCCGCACAAAACGTCGCCAGCGTCACATTCAACCCTGACAAAGTCTCACCTCACCTAGTCTACTCAGGAATCTACGGATGGCTGAGATATTCAGGGTTCAAAGACACGACCCAAGGCCGAGAAGTATACAACGGAAACCCATGGCGCAATCCTCGCGCTTGGGCGAACGCGGAAGTCCAGGTTCCTGCTAAAAAGAAGAAAAAGTAGTTTACTCAAGGCAACGCCACAATAGGTAAACGAACCAGGCAGTCACTGCGCGGCGTTCTCGACTAGTTGCTAGCAACCTGCAATCGACGTTCCTTCCGTTCTACTGATGCAAGTGCATGCGTAATGCAATTCAATTCACACGCTTCTGCTTCCTCGAATTCCTTGTAAACGAAGCCGCAGAACCCACACTTGAATTGGATATCCCATGCCTTGTGCTGGTCGCCTAGCATTCACTCTCGACTCGAAAATAACTTCGACTCTGAAAAATGATAAATCTAAGTGGAATTTGTGGACAGATCCCCAAATAGTTCCACTCAGTAGAAAAAGTATGACGCCGGAGACTTCCACTGTTTAGTTGGCATTCTTGCCATGGTAGGACTTCATCCGGCCGACTCATCTCATTCTACCAAGAGGTAGGGTTGAACCAATACGTCAGCTCACTCTACTCTACCAGGTAGAAATTAGGAACATTATATCTTTCTTACTTTTTCTCCAGCCGCCGTTAAATACCGTGACCACACATAGTTTGCGTCTAGAAGATTTGTGGAGGTGTTTGAGGTTGGCTAAGAAACGCAAAGTCAAGATGAAGTTGGGAACTGAGCACGACAAGAACGTCAGACAAGAGGAAATGGTAGCTTAAGGCTCCCACGGGGGCGGCTAATTCCGCCTCTCCTCTCATTATTCTACCCGCTAATTCCGGTTTTTAGACGTTGTTTGGAGTTTCGAAGATACGTAAGGCCTCCAATTACAACTCAGGCGATGAGCTACGCAGCTGGGTCAACTCTGACTGGGCTGCGGATTGCAAACAGCGACCTTGACTTATGTCTATGGTCTGTAGTTTTCCAGCCACCACTTGGCGATGTCGATTCGGCGGGCGATCCAAACCTTCGGTTTCGCTTTTACGTATCTGAGAAACCTATCTACCGCAACAGTCCTGCCTGGTCGGCCGGAAATTCTCACGTGCAAACCAACGTTCATCATCTTAGGGTTTTCCCTACCCTCCTCATACATCTGGTCGAAGGAGTCCTTCAGGTACTGATAGAACTCTTCCGCGTTGCTGAACCGGTTCGAAAAGTAGTGAAAATCATTCACGTCAGGTGTGTATGGGATGAGCAGGAAATTCTTGCCGCTGACGTTCACGTAGTACGGAATGTCGTCATTGTAAACGTCGGAATCGTATAGGAACCCTCCTTCCTCAGCTAGAAGTTCAATGGTGTTCTCGCTGGGCTCCCTGCAATACCAGCCTACAGGCCTCTGGCCCGTTAGCTTCTGAATGGAAGTTACAGCGTTCTGAATAGCCTCGCGTTCCTCTTCTCTAGACAAGGTGAAGTGTTCTATCCACCTGTAGCCGTGGCTGCAGATCTCATGCCCCTCGGCAACTATCTCTTTCGCTGCTTC
Organism: Bathyarchaeia archaeon; assembly: GCA_049521055.1. Taxonomy (GTDB): domain Archaea; phylum Thermoproteota; class Bathyarchaeia; order 40CM-2-53-6; family 40CM-2-53-6; genus FEN-987. The sequence continues at coordinate 123,359 of JBEKPE010000001.1, read as the reverse complement.
TCGGTTTGTTTCCAATGTCTTTGCAGTTGCGAAGAACGTAGTCTTCATGTTACGCTTGCCAAAGGTTCTGAGGATTCGCCATATTGCGACGCGCGTTTCATATTCGAAGATGGACTCAATTGTCAAGTCGCGCTTTGGCGGAGTCCCATACGACGGAAATTCGCCGAAGGTTTCAGGGCCTTGATCCCCAAAACCCAAAGCGTGCTCGCCGCCGGCCTCATAGTTGATTGCGAAGGTCAGTGCAAGCCTGGCGCCCTTGGGCCAACGCACCTTAGGACCAGACTTTCCATAACCAACGAAGTCGCGTGGTATTGGGCTCATGGTTAGCTCCCAACCTTGGGTAAGTAGGAAGTTCTTATCAGGCTTTCAGTTCTGCCTGCTATCACGACATGCTCTGGGTTTCTCTATGCAGGAGCAGGTTGATTATTCTGAAGGTCAATCCCCATATCACGTGACCCTGATAGACATAGGAGTCGGCTGACAGAGTACCTTCGTCAACCCTAACCTCGCGACTCTCAACCTCAAGTCTGCCCAGATCGCTAAGGGGTACCCAAAAGACCTCAGCGACCTCCGCGCCTACACAAATACTAACGGTTGACTTGAGTTGAAAGACGAAAGGCAACACCCGCATCCCCCGGTACCTCGTAGTAACGATTGGAAGGTGCCCAAGTAATTCGTTACCACTGAGATGTATCCCAACCTCCTCTCCCGTCTCTCGGACCGCTGTGTCAATGAAGCCCTTGTCCATAGGCGATTTGCGTCCACCAGGGAACGCGATTTGCCCCGACCAAGGATCCCCCCTCCGCTCAGTCCTCTTAATGAAAAGTACTGAGCCGCCACGATCATTCGGGTTGATGATTATGGCGACGGCGGCCACTGGTGGCCCTTCCTCTGATTCAGGATCCGAATTCTGAGGTAGTAGCCCGTTCTTGAGAGACTCTAGGTTGAATTGGCCAGTCACAGCTAAGCACTAGCCTAGTGACAATGAGATTAATCCTCATGGTATTTGAACGGTCTTGCCGCAAGACGTCCAGAAACGATACCATGGGCTAGCTTCAGAAAGGACCTCACTTGAGCAACTCGTAGACTGAAGTGTAGTCCTCGGGTTTATTTGGTATTACTATGACGCCGTTCTCCATGGATACGTTTTCCAGCCATGGCTTCCAAATTTGGAAATGAATCGAGTCGCAACTTAGGTTTCTATGATCGAACAACTACCCGCTCCCGTATTCCGTACGCCATCCCGAAACTTTGATATCTGAACAATCAGAGAGTTCGACATCTTGCACGTTCGAATTCCAAGCCTGGAAATGAGCGATCTCTCATGCGATTAGATGATCGGGATCGCAAGAAGGCCCTCATCCGGGCGTTACTTGACGACTACTCACGTTCAATACTAGAGTCCACCATGGTTGTTTCCAAGTCCGTTATCGACATCACACGAGAGCAGAAGATACCGATGACTTCCGCATACAGGAAAGTTAAGGAGCTCAAGGAGTTTGGGATGCTGAAAGTTGAACGGATTGTTTTGACTGAGGACGGGAAGAAATATGAAATGCTTCGAAGTACAATCCGGTCGGCGAATGTCATCTTCGAGAAGGACAGCTTGGTCGTGGATGTCGCATCCAATGTCGAGGCAGATGAAAAGATGGTAAAGAGGTTCTTCGCCCTCAGGGAGGCAAGGTGACCATGCAGGATATCTACATACTGCGCTTCTTGAAACTAATCATCGTTCTTCTGGGCATGGTGCTAATCTATCTGGCAGTGAAGGGATACCGCAAAACTCGACGGAAGGATTTGGTATTCCTCGCCCTGGGTTTCGCCTTGATTACCGCAGGTTCGGTTGCAGCAGGTATATTGTTCGAGTTTCTCGGCTTCCAACTTGTAGATGTTGAAATTGTGGAATCTGCGATGATTGTCCTCGGGTTTGCTTCCCTGATATATTCCATCTTCGGGTTCGACTAACATGTATGCCTATGATCCGTTCGAACTCGCAAGTTTTCTCCTTATGATGTACACAACTGGAATAGGAGTTTACATTAGTATCCGCGCAATTCGTGTCGGCCTACCATACCTCTTCCTCTCCATCCTGCTCTCCTCGTTGACCTTCTTTCATGGGTTTCATCATCTCTCCGCCTATCTTGGGTACCCCTTGCTCGAGCAGGCATTCGAATTCGGTGCTTCGGTCTCTGCGTTGACCTTGGGAATTGCTTACGCCTACTTTTGGAAGGGGCGCTGAACGTGCCAGAATTTATTGTACAGTCCACGCTTGTTCTATTGGTGCTGGCGGTGCTGGTCTTCGGGTTTCAAGCTGTCCGCCAAAGAAGGTCGGAAGGCATCTTCGGCTCAAGTTTCCCTACAATCCTTCTGGTCGTAATTGTGGGGTGGATAACTACTGAGGTGGTAAGTGATACCTTTGGAACTTCTCTGGGAATAGTGGGCGAATGGGCCCATCTCGCCGTTATGTTCCTCTTTGCGGCCTGCATAACGATACAATTGAGGCATGCGAGAAAATCCTAGAATCCGTCCCCGCCACTCGGCGGTTTGATTCCAACGTAAAGTCCTCTTCCTATCAGACCCTTGTCATAGTAGTTTACCTTCAAACCAGTCAGCCGAAACGCGTTCATGTACTCGGAATGCTTGAAAAGTCCAAACTCCTCACGTTCCCTGAAATATTTCGTGCCTTGGGGTGTTGCTACAAGATATTGAAAATCTAAGGTTGAGATGTGGTCGCGAACCGTTGATTTGTCAATTCGCGCAATCTTCAGTTTAGCTTTATTCACGAATACAGCGCCTATTCTTCCCCTAATGAAATTGCGTGGGGTTATCCAAGGCTCAACTATCAAAACACCTCCCGTTTTGAGATGGAGGCTCATGTTTCTCACCGCTCGCCGAAGTTTCCGAAGCGTTGTCATGTAGCCAATTGCGCTGAATAGACAGGTAACAACATCGAACTCTTTTCGTAGCGTGAAGGTGAGCATGTTGCCTTTATGGAAACGAATTCCCGGATTCCTCTTCTCAGCAATCGCGAGTAGCCCAGGATCAAGGTCTAGGCCTTCGGCGGAATATGATGATTTGAGGTATGAGATGTGCCGGCCGGTCCCGCATGCGACATCGAGTAATACGTTGCCTACTGATTTCTTGTGTCGTCGAATTAATTCGTCCAGCCGCTTAGATTCTGCTTTGTAATTCTTCCCTGCCGCATCGTATATGACGTCGTAGTAAGGTGCTGACTTGTCGAACAAACTCAAACCTAACCGCTCCGGCAAGACCTTCCACGGAGACTAGGCCTTATGGAATTATCTCAATACCCCGTTATGTGAGCGATGCAACGGCTAAAATTCAGCAGGAAGCTCTGTGCTAATTGGCAGTTGGGGTTGCGCTAGTCAAGCTTTATCTTTTGGCCAGAGAGTCCAACCTCAATTCGACCAGGCTGAAAACTGATGGCAAACACAACTGATGCTATACATTGGATTGACCAATCCCGCGATAACATTACGAAATTCATGGTTGACATGCTAAAGATCAATGCGGTAAACCCCGACGGAGGAGGTAAGGGTGAGTACGCTCGTGCTCTCTTCGTGAAGAAATGGCTTGAAGACAGTGGATTGAAGGTTACGAGGTACGATATTCCTGACAGTCGCGTAGCAGAAGGTGTCCGGGTAAACCTGACGACGGTCATCGAGGGCGAGGATGCGGGGCGAACCTTGTGGTTGGCCGCGCATTTGGACACTGTACCTGAGGGATCACGTGAACTCTGGGCAACCGATCCCTACGTCCCGATTGTTAAGGATGGAAAGATTTTCGGAAGGGGCTCAGAAGACAATGGGCAAGCGGTTGGTTCAACCCTATTCACCATGAAAGCAATCAAAACTTTGGGCATTAAGCCAAAAGTGACTCTTGGCCTTGTCCTTGTCTCTGACGAAGAGTCCGGGAGCAAGTACGGGGTTATTCCTCTTCTTGAAAAAGGCGTATTCAAGCCAATCGACATGGCGCTTGTACCGGACAGTGGGAGGCCGGATGGCTCAGAAATTGAAATTGCAGAAAAAAGCATACTTTGGCTGAGAATCACGACGAAGGGCATGCAGGTCCATGGCAGCACCCCTGAGAGAGGGCTGAACGCCCGCCGCGTGGCTATGAAGTTGGCTATTCAACTCGACGAAATGCTGCACTCCAAATATCCTGCTAAAGATCCCTTATTTGATCCGCAACCCTCAACCTTTGAACCGACGAAATGCGACGCGAATGTTGATAATGTCAACACGGTTCCTGGGATTGACGTACAATATTTCGACTGTCGAATTCTTCCACGCTACCCCCTCGTTGACGTGCTGAAAGAAATTGAATCTGTCCGGGTGAGGCTGGAAAAGGAAACTGGTGCGTCAATCGAAGTCAAACCCATTCAACAGGAACAGAATGCGAACCCGACCCCGATGGATAGCCCAATTGTGGTAAGATTGAAGGCTGCGTTGAAACAGTTGCGTGGGTTAGACGCGAAGGCGATCGGAATTGGCGGCGGCACCGTGGGAGCGTACTTTAGGCGTAGGGGAATTCATACTGCCGTTTGGTCAACGATAGACGACATGGCTCATCAGCCCAATGAATACTGTAAAATCGAGAACATGGTCAACGACGCGAAGGTATTCGTTCACGTCGCCACAGCGTAACACAATACGGTGCGTTTGAGACGAGGCAACTCCAATTCAAACGCACAATAGCGAAACAATCCAATCTACTCTCGGTAGCTAGACTGTGCCGCAGAGCCGTCGGCCCATCTGACTACATACTCAAAATTCTTCCCAACGTCATCATGCAGGGCCGACTCTTTTTGGCTTGGCATGGATCCGAGCTTGTAGGCATGACTAACTTCGATAAGTGCGTCGACGGTAGTGGATGGTTAAGCATGGCACGCACAGACCCGACCTGGCGTCGACGGGGCGTGGCCATCTTCCTACAACAGCAAATTATCGACTACGCGAAGCGAAAGGCGATAGGCCCTCTGAGATTATGGACGTTATCGGAGAATAAAGCGTCAATCAGAGCGTGTGAAAAGGGCGGATTCAAGCTGGCATGTGAAGCTGCCCACGTCTCCTGCCGTCTGAGAGTCAAGAAGAAGGCAAAGGGCGCATCCCCAATTTCCGCTTCCAACACACAACTCCAATCACTCTTGAAAGCAGGCTACTCAAGAAAGATGAATGGCTACATAGCACGCGGATGGCATTTCATGAGAGGCTCAGAGCGACTGCTCAAGCAATTGGAAAGGCAAGGGGAACTTTACGGTTCTCAAGACTGTGCTTTTCTGGTGACAAGGCCAGAAATAAGATTCGAAGAACTTCAAAGTAGCCTAACAATCCTAACCGGCCCTGTGCCAAAGTCAATGAAGAGTGCTCAGGAAATAGCTGGGGCGCTTGGCGCGAAGATTCTGAGTTCCTACATACCCTACGAACCCTACCAACTCTCAGTCGCAAAGAAATGTCATTTCAAAAGGAGCCCGTGGGGCATGCATTGTTTAGTGTTCGAGAAGAGCGTGTGAAGCCTATTCTAGATGAAGCGGAAATAGCTAGAATTTAAGAACATGACGCGACCGACTTAACAGTCGGGTGCCGCTTGTGATTACAGCATTCGTCATGATGAACGCAGAAAGGGATCGTATCGCCGCGATACCCAATGAATTACTCACAATCACCGCCGTAACAGAGGTTTACTCGATCGCCGGCGACTTCGACCTTGTCGCAATAGTCCGAGTGAAAGAAGCTGAAGATCTAGCTGGCGTTGTCACAGAGCGGTTTGCAAAGGTGAAGGGTATAACGCGAACCATGACGCTGATCGCCTTCAAGTCGTACAGTAAATATGATCTCGAAAATATGTTTCAAATAGGATTCAAAGGTTAGCCGTACTTTGACAGAATCCTGGATAGTAGTTTAAGAGAGATATTTCCCCCGCTCACAACCACTACGATCTCAGTATTTTGCCTGAGATCGGTTTTCTTGACGAGAGCCGCGACGGCCGCTGCGGCCGATGGCTCAATGATCAGATGACATTCTCGCATTACTGTGAAGACGGCTTTCTCGATCTCCTCTTCGCTTACTAGGAGGATCTCATCCACGTAACGCTTTACACATTCGAACGTAAGCACTCCTGGTTCGCGTGTTGCTAGGCCATCAGCGATGGAGGTTGTGTCTGTTAGCCGAGTAATCTTCCCGCTTTTGACTGATTGGTACATCGACGAGGCACTCTCAGGTTCGACTCCGAAGATCTTCGTTTCCGGCTTCAAGCTCTTCAATGCTGTAGCGATTCCGGAAATGAGTCCGCCGCCACCAATAGGAACAATGACGGCATTTGCGGTAGGTAAGTCCTGATGGATTTCCAGTCCAATGGTTCCCTGTCCCGCGATTATTTCCGGATCATCGAAGGGCGGAACAAGAACGCCTCCCGTCCTTTTCTGAATCTCAAATGCCTTATCGTAACGTTCATCGTGAAACAGTCCATGTTTGATGACTGTCCCCCCGTACTCTTCGATCGCCCTTACCTTCTCTTCAACCGCAGTGGTCGGCACCACTATCGTTGCTTTAGTTCCCGTCAATTTTGCAAGATATGAAACCGCGAGGCCATGATTCCCGGATGAAGCTGCGACGAGTCCCCGGTTCCGTTCCTCTTGGGAAAGTTTCAGGATTTTATTTGCCGCGCCTCGGACTTTGAAGACGCGTATGGGTTGGTAGGACTCGAGCTTCAAGTACACCTTGGCCCCTGTGAGATTGCTCAGGCCCGGAGAATAGTACAATGGGGTCTTGTACGCTACACCCGCGATTCTGCGGCTCGCGTCTTTGATCGCGTCTAGATTGACTTCCGGGTGACTCATGAGCACACATTCTCACGGAGATAACCGAGCATTGATCTAACCTCGCGTCTCTGCTTAGGCTGAGGTTTGGTGGGGTCCTGAAAGCTTTCCGGAATAGCGCTGCACTCCCGGTTGCATTAGTAAGTACAAGATTACCAAGTCCATGACCAGTGAAACAAACTCGCCCGTACGCGGCCTCACAAACAGAGTGAATATGAAGATAGCTACGCCTAGAATTGAGAATACGAGTGAGGATACCCAAGCCCAGCTCCTCTTACTCCAAAGTCCATACGCCAATACGAAGCAGATCAAGATGAAGACTATTGACCCTATTTCATTGACGATGACAAATCTTGGGAATGGTCGAAGCTGTGGAAACAATAAGGGTAGAAACCCAAGTACGCCTAGCACCACGTCTAAGGCGACAAGTAGTTTAACTGTAAACGGACGGACAAAGGTTGACAATCGCCCTAGTCCTACCTACTTACTCGAGCCTTTCTCGGTCAAACGTTGTCGTATCTTCTCGGCCAAGTTCTTTCGTTCAGCGTCGTCTTTCGCGGAAATCCATTGCAGTTTCAAATAGAAAATATCTTTGTCCTTTGAGGACATGAATCTCCCCCGACTTCAATTGTTTTCTTCGGCTCTGCAAGAGTCTGGAAATGCGCAATATAACTTTAGACTGCCTCGTCATGAGGCAGCAAGCACGGAGCAACGTCTACCCTAACGCTGCCTGTTTTCTTCTTCTTGAGATAGACTATTTCTTTACTGTCGCGACGAACTCGCTTAACGCGAGAGTGGGTAGCGTTGTTATTTCCACGGTTCCCCTTAGCCCAATTCCACAGATACTTTCACAATCGTTTTGTTGTCTGACGCCTCAACAATGTTGACGAAATCGTATGCGCCCAATGTTGCATATTGGGAGAGAACCTTCGCTCCGAGTGCTTCGATTTCCTTGTTGACCTCCTGAATCCGACCGGGGTTCTCGCGAACAGTTTTTCGGCCCTCAGTTGTCAATTTTGATAAGAGTATGTAGACTGCCAAATCTATTTCCTAGCGCAGAACTACGCTGCAGCTAGGATTTTTGAGTTTCTGTACGGTCCGAAGGGTTAGATGGTTTTGCGCATAGCCACAGCCGTGGCGCAGCATGCTCCGAACTCTGGCGACGCCTTAACTGCTCCATCAATGTCCTCTCGGTCCACTAAAGCGAAACCTAGGTTCTCGAAATACTTGGATGCATTGTCCGTCAGCAAGTAAACGTTACAGACGCCATTGTGTCTTGCGTTTGAAAGAACAGCATCAACCAAGGCTTTGCCGTGTCCCATCCCCCTAGAACTCTCGTCGACGGCAACCGAACGAAGTAATGCACTCTGGCCGTACAATTCAAGGCCTGCAATTCCATACCAGACTCCCCTCTCATCTGTTTCGATAACAAAGTTCGAATAGCAATTTTCGACTCCAACCGTTGGTAACCCGTTAGCCCTTAGGAAGCTTACAATCTGTTGCAGATCAGTCGATTCAGCCGATCTAATGTGGAACCCTGGCAAATCTGTTACTCTAGCTTCTTCATGTAACCGTAATCGAGGTTTCGATGTTCCGCTTTTTGAGTTCGGAAAGCATTCCCTCAGGGGAAACACAGGCCTCAGGAGCAACCACCCCTTTCTTTGTTATCGCTCCAGTCATGATCATCTGAGCAACAATATATGCACCAACACCGGTCAAAAGCGCCGTTGCATTCTTCACTCCAAACATTGGATCCGGTTTCCCGACAACGTCACAGGTAACAATCCGACTTTTGCCGTCCATCATACCCTCAACTTCCGTTTTCAGAGCAACACATCTTTCTGGTTCCTCACGGCTAGAACGCGACTGAAGGTACGCCACTGCGAAATCGCGAGGTGAAACCTTCACTCCCTTCACTTCGATGGGAACGGAATCGTCTAATCCCGCGTCAATCATGGGCCTGATCGCTTTGAAGAGCTTCGGAGACACACCGAGCTTGAAGTCAACATCTGTAACTTGTTTGAAATTCAGCGGCAGGGTCGCAATTTCGGAATGAATGGAGTAATGGCAAGTGTTTCTACCAACCGGTTCGTTGAACTCCACGACCTCATCTCCGGATAGCGGAGCGACTTCCTGAAATTTTGAGTCCACGTACATTACCGGCGTTTTAGAGTACTCGTCGAATACTGTTGAAACAGCAAACGGAAAGACTAACCTGTCCCCTACTGAACCACCGCCCACTTCAATCCCTCCAACGCGGATTCTAATCTTCTTAACGCTATCCAGTTTCGATTCAGCGGACGTGTATACATGGTTGCGCATTCTCCTTCCATCAGAGAGATTATGTTTGTTCAACAGTTGAAAGTCCTAGTATCGGTCGATGCGATTCCGGCAAGTTTGGACCCGTCAGGGGCCCAGGAGAGGCGGCTGAAGAAGAATTCGCTACTGCTGTAAAGGGCAGTGAAGCTTTCTCCGTCCCATAGGCTGAGTTGGCCGTTTCCCGTTCCTGCTTGTGTTGTTGCTGTGGCGATGGCTGCTGCCTTACCCTTCGGATCCCATCTTACCGCAACCGGGTAAACGCGGTTGTTTTCGAATTTGATGGGGGACAATGTGTTCTCGTGGAATTTCGCGATTAACCCGTTGTGCCAGACAACATCATACCCAAGCACTAAGGCATAAGCATCGTCTGGCCTCCAGTCAACACCGATTAGGTCGGAACGTCCTTCGTTGACGGCTCTCAGAGCATCCGATTTTGTTTCGTACGTGAAGAGGTTTGGGGAAGGGATGAACTCTTCAGCGAAGCAGTTGGAGGTTACGAGTGCTTGATCAGAGGCGTGTTGCCAAGAGATATCACGCAGATTCGCTCTACCATCATCAATCGTTTCAATTCGGTTGTCATAGTATTTCATTAAGGCACCATTGTTTCCAGCAATCAATGCTAGATCTCCCCTCGGATTCCAGGCTACTGCACGAAGATTCTCGGTGGTTAAGGTACTTAGCTTTCTGAAATTTCCATCTTCATTAAGTAGTAGGGCCGTACCGGCGTTTCCCACTATCAAGGCTGAGTTGTTGGTTGGGTTAACTGATACGGCGCGTAGGTTGTGCTTCGTATTTGGATTAAGTCGTAGGATTTCGTCCTTCTGGATTCTTACGACCTCGCCTCCGTTGCCCACGAGTATTGGGTCAGGGCGGTGGATACCCCACGCCAAAGCACGAAGGTGAGTGCGGAATGTCCTAGTCTCCACCTTGTTTCCATCGTATTGGACTAGAATTGACGGCAATCAGGCAGCTTCCTTGATCTGTTGCCCCAAGAGTCTGCTTATAGCTCACTCAAAAAGTAGATTTGAGTCTTCGATTAACGTTGGAAACCAGGGGCGTCGATGATGCGTCGAGATGGAAAGCGGGCTTCACAAGTAAAGATGTACTCTGAACGGCCGATCAGAAATGAAAAGGACCTGTTGGAGTTCATCGAAGCCTTAGACGAGGACGAAGGAGTGCGTGCAGACGGGAATCTGGAGAATCATGTAAACGGGGGTTTCATCTTTGTGGGCACCTTTAGGGGCAGTTACTGTGTGAATATCTGCGATAAGTTGTGGAATCCCAAGTTAAGGAAGCATGTGGCTGGAGGAAAAGATGAATGGTATTATTTCGATACCGGAAAGGAGGCATTTCGCTTCGTCCTTAAGGAATCGAGGCATCCGATTCGTGCTTGGCTCTATTAGGTTGAGACTAGGAAAGTAAGCCAAGCACACCTGCCAGACTTCGAAATGTTGCTTCGAACTCTGTTTTCGTTTCTTGATTGAGAGTCGGACCCACTCTTGCCAGTTCATCAGCGAATTCTATTAGGACGTTCAGTGCTCCGGGTGTGTCGAAGTCGTTATTCATGTGGCGTGTGAATGCTGACTTGTATCTGACCAGTTTTGCGGGCGGGTTTCTCGCCCTTAGGTCTGCTGCGGGTTTTGCGTCTAAGAATGAGTTGAAACTTTTGAGGAGGCGATCCAGCCTACGTTTGGTCTTGATCAATCCGCTGTTTGAAAATACCATTGGTTGCCTGTAATGTGTCGATTCAAAATAGAATCTGATTTCCGGTGCGCTGTAATCTCGGAGGGCGTCGCGAATCCGGATTACGTTGCCCAATGATTTGCTCATCTTACGACCTTCTACATTCAACAAACCCGTGTGAAGCCAGTAACGCACAAAGGGGATCTTCCCGGTCAGGGCTTCTGCCTGCGCGATCTCAGCCTCATGGTGTGGAAAAATGAGTTCTGAGGCACCACCATGGATGTCATACGTGTCTCCGAACTGTCCCATCGAGACGGCTGTGTCCTCAATGTGCCATCCTGGCCTGCCCCGTCCCCAAGGTGAATCCCAAGCGAGCCCTTTCTCATACTTTCTCCACAATGAGAAATCCTCGGGATGCCGTTTCGAAGAACATAGCTCAAGTCTTCGCAAGCCGAGTTCTTCGTGGGTTAGGCCAGAGAGTTGACCAAACCGGGGGAACTTGTCGACCTCGAAATATACGCCGGTCTCTGTTTCGTAGGCTATTCCCCTGTCGATTAGGCCAGTTACCTGGGCGATCATTTTCGGAATGGCGTCGGAAGCTCTTTCGAACCGGTCAACTTGTGTTACTCCAAGAGCCTGCATGTCTTCCAAGAATGCGACTTCGTACTCTCGGGCGAGGTCGAGAGGGTCTCGTTTTAACTGCTCGGCTCGTTGAACGACTCGCTCAGCTACATCTGTGATATTCATGAGGTATTGGATTTTGTAACCCAAGAACTTCAGGTAACGAGTGATCGTATCGAAGGCAAGATATGTTCTAGCGTGCCCCAAATGAACGAAATCGTACACTGTGGGTCCACATACGAACAAGCTAACATGCCCGTCTGGGGATACGGTGAACGGTTCCTTCCTGCGGGTAAGTGAATTGTACACTTTGAGCTGCATTATCTACTCCAACCTCCGGCATTGTCGTGCTACGCCTTTGCGTAGGTGCTAGACCGCTGTGTTAGATGCGGTATAAACTTCTTAGCACCATATTCCCGCCATGAATTAGCTATCGCTGACGTTGTCTACGGATATCGGTGATAATGGGACGCAATTGGGGAAGGGGCGTGGAGTTGGAACGTTTTGCGGCTATGCTAGCTGTTTCTTCGCTTTGCTCTGTACAATGTAGTAGTTTTCGTCCACATCGATCTCCAAGTCTGGCACGAAAGATAAGATGAATTCGATTAACTCATCCATGCTTCGCTTGCGCCTCTCTTTCAACTGGAGAAAACCTTGCAGACTCACAAGCCGCTCGTACATATCTGAGCTGATCTTGATACTTCTACTAAGCCGCCTCTTCTTGCCGGGTTCAAATGTTCTCGACACTAAGTATCTCCGGTAGAAATGTAGAACATTCGGGCTTTTTACCTTTTTCTCCAAGCCCAGTTATATACAAGATTCATCCCCGCTCCTAGTAACCTGGTTATGTAAGACCAGAAGACAGGGAGGTGAGTTGAGATGGCGAAGAAGCGCAAGGTTAAGATGAAGTTAGGTACCGAGCACGACAAGAACGTTAGACAAGAGGAAATGGTAGCATAAGCCCGCTTGTCGGGTTCCGTTTCCGGGTCACCCCATTTTCAAACTTTTTCCGTTTATCTGTTCGTTTTCTCGTTGCAGACACTAAATGCGTTTTTTTCCGCCGATTTGGGCACAGATAGAGTCTTAAGCAAATTCGTGCATACAGCGACGAACACTCGCAGTGTTCCTCTTATGTTGGAATTAATACCCGGCCGGATAGCACAGGCCATACTACTCGTTATTGTGTTGGTTGCTATTTACCAGGTAGCAAGATTCGCTTCGAAAAGGAAGCTGAAGACTCGAGGTATCCCTGGCCTTGAGAGGATTGACGAATGGATTAAGGAAGCAGCAAAACTCAATCGAAGCGTCTTCTTCACGCCCGGAACGGGCGGGATAACCACCCCAGATACGCTCGCGGCACTTGCCCTTCTCGAGTACGTTGCAAAACATTGTGTTGAACATAACGCCCGAATCCTAGTCGGAAACTCCGACCCTCAAGTGCAACAGATTACGGAGGATATGGTGAAAAGTGCATATGCTAAAGCCGGCAGAGAAAAAGAATACACCCCAGACATGGTTCGGTACATATCTACCCGGCAGTTCGCATACGCTGCAGGTATTATGGGGATTCTGCGCCGCGAAAAACCCGCCGTCAACTTTTTCGTCGGCGACTTTCAAGCGGAAGCATTGCAAATCGCGGAGACTGGCAGAGGCGTAGCCATTTACCAGTTCGGGGGCACAACAAACACCGATCAACTTCCATTTTTCATGACAACTTGCGATCAGACTCTGATCGGAGAGGAACTGTACACAGCACAAGGATACCTCACCTCGGATCCTGAAGCCATTTCACGCCTCATCGGACCCGACGCAGGAAAGATTCTTGCAATCCTCCTTATTTTGGCTGGGGCTCTCCTCATAACTTTCGGTAATTCGATTCTAATCGCCTTAATGGAGTTATGAGGCGCCGATGAGCTCAGACAAGAAAAAGATGAATCGCGGGGATCTTGGCCTTCAAGTAATTATCTTCAGCTTGGGCTTTTTCTATGCAATCGTCCACTATATTGCCGTGCCTGGAACAGTCGATTTACAAGCCGTTTCTGACCAGTTATTAGCCTACTTGACTGCGATGCTCACGGCTGCATTCGCGATCGGAGTCATCAACCTCACTCGCGTTCATGTGAACAACATCAAGAGAAAGCGAGCGACATGGCGGTACAGCATAATTCTCATCGTATGCCTTTACGCAATGGCGATCTTCAGCATGATCGCTTCACCTTACGCACTGGATCCCCAGGCGGCTGTAATACCTGCAAGTGTCATCGCGTTCTCAACCCCCATCTGGGAATTCCTATACTACAAAATTCTCGTGAACATAAACTCAAGCATCTTTTCTCTTCTCGCCTTTTTCATTGCCTCAGCGGCTTACCGAGCTTTCAAAGCCCGATCCTTAGAATCAACGATACTTCTAGCCGCAGGCTTACTGGTCGTGTTAGGACAGGCACCCGTAGCCGACTTGGTGTGGCCAGGATTCGGCGCGATTCGCGATTGGATACTGGCGTTTCCGAATACAGCGGGCCAAAGAGGCATCCTCATCGGCGCTGCGCTCGGAATTCTTGCGTTCAGTGTTCGCAGATTATTCCGGTACCCTTGGGGGGACTAACATAATGGCGACTTCAAGTCTCAGATCGGATCCAAGGTTAGTGTATCTAATCCTGTTGTTGGTCATTACTGTGCCTATTCTTTCGAATGCAGTAATCGCGGTTCCAATCACCCCAACGACGCGAGCATTGTATGATTTCATTCAGAATTTGCCGCCCAACAGCCTCGTGGTAGAGAGCTTCGATTATGCTACAAGCGTCGTCCCTGAATTGCACCCGCAAGCCATAGTCGTCACACAACACATCTTCATGAGACCGCTCAAGGTTCTGTTCGTCGCGCTGGATAATAACGGACCACCATTAGCCGATGCAGTCCTCGACGCAATCAACAAGGGCAATAAGAGCTATGGGGTTGACTATGCGAACCTTGGATATATTCCGAACACTGCGACGCTGATTGGAATGCCGTCAAACATAGCCCAATTCCTACCTCTTGACACGCGCGGCAATCCCACCGCTAGCCTTCCGATCATCAAAGAGTTTCCCGCGGCCAAGGACGCTGCATTCGTAATCACCTTCGACGATGACAGCAGCGCCCTCTATTCTTATCTTCAATATTGGCAAGGGAATTTCAACATTTCAGTTGCAGTCGGAGCTACAGCCACAATAGCTCCCGGCTTCATGCCGTTCTACAATTCAGGGCAGCTTGTGGGAGTCCTGATTAGCATACGCGGCGCCGCAGAGTACGAGTCGCTCCTTACCCAACAGTATAATTGCTGCCTGGGGATCAGCGGCGCATCCTCCGCCATGGTTGCACTATCCGCGTCCCACATGCTGATAATCGCGATGGTCGTATTCGGGAATGCGGCCTATTTCATCAGTAGGCGAACTTCGAAGAGGGAGAAGTGAACAGTGAACCCAATTGACCTGATTGGAGTTTTTGTCGGTGTATTCATCACCCTTATGGTGCTTAGTTTCCTGTACAAGGAAAACCCATTCTTCCGCCTAACCGAATACGCCTTCATCGGCCTCGCCGCTGGCTACGCCCTCGCCGCTTCCCTACGCCTATTCGTAAACCAAGCCCTGAACCCAATCTTCGTAGACGGAAACCTAACGTTCATAGTGCCAGTTATCCTAGGCTCGCTATTCTACGCCCAGTTCACGAAGAAATACTCATCACTATACCGGCTGCCCTTGAGTCTAGCGATTGGTTATGGTTTAGGGGTCACTATTTGGAGCGTATTTGCAACGTTTTTTGTTAAACAACTGACCGCAACCATGATTCCTCTCTTTACGGGGAACGTGCTTACAACTCTCGACAATGTAGTCTTAGTTGCAGGAACGATTCTATCCCTCTCCTACTTTATTCTACACCGGGAACAGAAAGGGGTCTGGGGAGGATTCACAAAAATCGGCAAGTACTTCATCCTAGCCACCCTTGGAGCTGTCTTCGGAAGCACGGTTTTAGGACGAATGGCAATAATAATTCAGAGGGTACAATTTCTTCTAGGCAACGCGTCATTCCCTTGGCGCGCATTAGGAATGGGAACCGCTACTGAAGGCGCTTATGCTCCAATCGGGGTGGTCGCATTCTTGGTAATTTTCGGCTACTACTTATACCGAGAGAAAAACAAGCAACCCAATTCGGAAACGAAATCGAAACTAACTAAGGCTTAGATTTAGACAACTCCTCAATCCGATCGATGATTCTGCCTACGTTCTCCTTCTTCATGAATAGTCCAGTATACTTAGGGCCTTCAAGTTCAAAGAGCCATTGCAAAGGGCCGAGGACGACTATTGCGAGCTGCGAAGCAATGAAGGAAAGGGGTTTCGTAACCTCAAGAAACATAATTGCTGGTGCTTCAAGTCCCTTACCTACAACGGCCTTAGCAATGTTGCTGATGAGCCTCTCTTCTTCCTCGTCGGTTAGGTTGAATTCGGACAAACTTCTGCAATCATCTTAGCCGACTAAACTGAACGGAAGACAGTCTCTTCAGGGTAGACCTCAATGCCCTCAGACGTAATCCTGTACGGACACAATCTATCCGTATGTTTCGCGCCGCGCATTTTTCGAACTTCAAGCGCTTTGACGTTAGACTCTTCAACTCGATACATGTGAAGCACGATCACACCCTGCGCGAGAAACGCTTCAGCGCCGAAACGAGTCATATCCTGCCTGTCCTCGGGGTTTTCGGCCAACATGATCGTAGTGAGGTTCATCTCCGTTAGATCTTTGATGAGTTTCAGCGTCTGCTGCCTGATTTCAAAATCGTCCCTATACTGTAGCGTAAGAGCCGAAATCGAATCTATCACACATCGTTTCGCATTGACCTTCTGCTTTACCTCTCTAATCGCGGAAACTACACTTTCAATGTTGAATTTGGCTCCCCCCAAGAAACTCTGCCCTAGCGAAGGTGGGACGAACGTCGAGGCCCTGGGTTCGCGCTTTATTGGCGAAGCGTCGACGAAAGATATCTTTCCGACCTTCTCCTGCTCAGCAAGGTTCCAACCGTACCGTTGACTATTATCCGAAATAGAATATGGTGGTTCATCGAATGTGACGTACATCCCGCCCTCACCATATTCGGTGGCGCCCTTGTACAAATATTGAACTCCGAACGTAGTCTTTCCAGTGCCCGGCCCACCAAGCAAAAGAAAACTGAAACCTCTAGGCAAACCGCCTTCGATTAGTTCATCGAGACCCTTGATCCCTGTCTTTACCCTATCACTTTCACTCAACGCGAACACTATCCAATATGAAAGCCAAAGCGTAGCCGTGGCGATCTTCCATTTTCAAGTTCGTTAGACTGCTCGCTACCCAATAAAAGATACTATAGGCAGGTTCCACACTATGTCGCATTCCATCCGCAAAGGCCTTGCCCATGGAGCAACTCCGACGACTGGTTCAGGAACTCGCACTGGCAGGGTACCAAATCGACCGATCGGCATACGATTACCTCAAGACCATGGATGAACCCGAGGCATCAACATTCGCAAAAAACGTCCTCCTTTCAATTGGCGACAAAGCCAGCACATCTCATATACTATCTCGACAAGAACTGCTCGAGATCTCCACACATCCCCTCTTGGAGCCCCCGCAGGTTCAAGCCTCGGTGGCGCGTACGATCCCCGCGAAGCAAATCTCAGCGCGACTAGAAGTTCTCAGAGATCCGTCCAAGGAAATCGGGACGGGGGGCACCATAGATGACTTTTCTCATTATTTCAGAGATAGATTTCAGAAACTCAGCCGGGCTTTCCGCGAGCGACCAGATTCAAGAGATGCCACCAGCTTAGCAGTTGCTCTCGCCCAAGAGCAGAACAAGAAGGTGAAGTTCATCGCAATGGTTATGGAGAAGCGAGAAAGGCAGCGAAAACTGTTTGTGCAGCTTGACGATTTGGAAGATACGGCGACTGTATTGGTTTCGCCGGAGGAAAGGGCGGCATATGAAACAGCCCAAAAAATTCCTCTAGATCAGGTAATATGCGTAGGCGGAGTCCGGGCGAAGGGAGATTTGTTCGTAGCGAAGGAAGTTCTACTCCCTGACATTCCAGATCACAAACCACACTTAGCTGAGGAAGACGTGTGGGCAATCCTGCTCTCGGACCTTCATGTGGGAAGCAAGAAATTCTTGAGTCGAGAGTTAAGCAGAGTTTTCGACTGGTTAAACCTGAAAATCGGAGACCCGAACCAACGGGCTATCGCCGAACGGACGAAGTATTTGGTAATCTGCGGCGACATTGTCGATGGCATCGGAATTTATCCGCGGCAGGAACATGAATTAGCGATCGTTGACCTGTATCAGCAGTACCAGGAGGCGGCCAAATATGTTGGCAGGATACCTGACTATATTGAAACCGTCGTGATACCTGGGAACCACGACCCCGTCAGGCAGGCTCTTCCTCAACCGCCGATACCAAAGAGTTTTGGGGAACCCCTGTATGAGTCACGTGAACTAGTCTCTCTCGGAAACCCAGCCGAGGTTTCCTTTCACGGCGTTAGGTTCCTTCTGCACCACGGCAGAAGCCTAGATGACGTGATCTCAAGCGCTCCAAACGTAGACTTCACCCAACCAGAAAAGGCGATGAGGCTTCAACTCCAGTGTAGGCACTTAGCGTCAGAGTACGGGAACAGGAGCTCCATTTCTCCTGAGAAAGTTGATCATTTAGTGATTGAGAGAGTTCCCGACGTTTTCCAATCCGGCCACATACACGTAGTGAAGTACGAGAACTATCGCGGCACTCAGATAATCAACTCTGGAGCTTGGCAAGCACAGACTGACTACCAACGAAGGGTCGGCTTGGTTCCAACACCAGGAATATTGACCGCCTTAAACCTGCGCACATTGCAGGTTCGCTTGATCAATTTCATCGAACCCGACTCTGGCAAGCCGCAAGAATTAGGCCAACAGATCCCAGCTTAGGGATCCGCTAATTTTGCCAACTCCAGCTTGTCGCCGAACTCTGTATGATCGCGAGGCAGTTACCATTTCTCTACGCGAAACTCTTTGCCGTTTCTTGAAACAACCACATCTCATGAACTGGTCACATAGCCAGGAATGATCCTAGGTTCTTGGCCACGAGGCCAGCCACGCGAACGGGTTCTGGTAGACGCGAGATGATGGCCGATGAGGCAATAACTCTCCTAGCGTAAGCTGGCGAACCTCCCTTTACTTCGTAGTATAACTTGGGTTCATTCGGAAGTGGTTTGAATGAATACAAGGGGCCAGCATTCTTCACGATTCGCCACCGACGCTCCCAATCATCGAAATGCCTCCGCAACGCTTTCCGCACGGATACGTTGTCCGGCCTTTCACCAATGACTGCGATTACCGGTTTACCTGTCCCACGGGAAAGTTGATCGATGTCGATGAGATTGAAGCCACCGAAGGAAATCCCGCTAAGCATTGCGACATCGTATGCCATATTCCTGAGTAAGTCTCTGAGTATGGAATTAGCGCCAGTTCCATCAACCTCTATTCTTCCAAGTCTGACTTTGGAAATCAAGAAGCCCTGAAGTAGAACCGTCACTATGACCGCGTATCCGCCAGTCTCTCTCCTGGTCGGAAGAGGCCCGTCATCTACTCCTACGATTCTAAAGCTAGGCTGCCTGATGCTTCTGGAGAGATTTCGGGACGTATCCGAAGAGCCTGCCCGCAATATTGTCCTCAAAGTAGGTATCTGCGATAACTCGAGGAGATACTCCGAGTCTTATTTTCTTGGTTCTCCCGTACCTTCCGAAACTCACGACTCTGGCGTTCAATATTCCCATGACGTCCAGCTCGTTGATGAGGCCGCTAACTCTACGCTGTGTCAATGGTTCCAAATCGCTGGCTCCGCATAGCTCGTGGTACACCTCGTACACATCGCCAGTTATGGCTCCGCTAGAGAGATGATTGCTCAACAAGTACGCTCCGACAAGCAGGATTTTGGAGTGAGCAGGAAGCGACTTCAACACCTCAGACACGCGATCGTGTTCGATCTTCTGCTGCGCTTGGCGCACGTGCTGTTCGATCACTCGTCCCGAGTCTTCGCGCTCCGCCAGTTCCCCTGCGACGCGAAGCAGATCGAGTGCCCGTCTTGCATCACCATGCTCGCCGGCGGCCAAGGCAGCGCACAGTCTCAGAGCATTTTCGTCGAGCGCCCCTTTGAGGAAAGCCAATCGTGTCCTGTCGAATAGAATGTCAAAGAGCTCATCTGCGAGATAGGGCCGAAAAACAACCTCCTCTTCGCTAAGCGAACTTAGGACGCGTGGATCCAGGAACTCCTTGAAATGAAGATCGTTTGAGATCCCTACGAGGCTAATCCAAGAAGAGTTGAGCGTTTCATTGATTCTCGTGAGCTCATACAGCAGGGAATCATCCGCGTTATGCTTTATCAGAGCATCAATCTCGTCCAGAGTGACAAGTAGGGCAGTCCTGTCGGCACTTATCCCATTTGAAAATCGATCCAAAAGCTCTCCGACGGCAATTCCCGTGAAAGGTACCTCCACTCCGACGGCTCTACATATCTCCGCCAGCACCCGGTAGTTAGTTCCCGCGAGACGGCAATTGATGTAAGCCATCTTTACTGGGGCCCCGATCTCGGTGGCCTTCTTCTGCAGTTTGTCGAGCACAAATTTCGTTACTATGGTCTTGCCTGTACCTGTTTTCCCGTAAACGAATACATTTGATATCTTCGATTGATGAAGCGCGGGAGCAAGAATCCCTGCCAAACGCTGAATATGCTCATCTCGGTGCGGTAAGTGAGTTGGCATGTAGTCGTGCCGTAAAACGTCACGCTCTGCGAATATTTTGGCGGTGGACAAATATTTGTCGAATAAGGTTTCCATAACGTCTACGGCTGGTAAGGGAACATACCTCCACTGGTCACACCGGTCTTACATCTTGAAAAGTAGCTAATGGTTGTTGTACAAGAAAATCAACTATCGCCACTGGAACCGGTATGCACAGTTATCACATAAGACTCTGGAAAAATGTTGTAAACCATGTTGGAAAATGCGTTGTGGACCCCCTCACCCCTTCGATTCCACTCCAAGTATGGTGAAGTCGGTTCGTGTTTTCTTCTGCTGTTAAGAAGAAGTCATTGTACTATTACTTTTTGACAATAAATGAGATAGCATTTACGAGATTGTACCTACGCCTCTAATTTTCATCAGTCAGCAAAACTTGAATTTGTTCTATTCAGTGTTTGGTCAAATGTATTTGTCCAGTCGAAATCAAGGGGTTAGGGGCGCTTAGGCAGAATAGGTTCGTTGCAGTTCACGTGTTGTCGTCTGTGGACTGTTCCAATAACCCCTCTGTTTCCACTGCACGCCTAATTTTTCCGGTGAAACTATATCAGCAGCGTGCTCAACAATGCCAATCAACTTATAATTTGTTGACCAGTGGAACGTGCTCCTCATGAAAAGACGCATCAAGCTCGAGTTCTTCGATCGATCTGGTGCAAAACATAGCCTAGCCATTGAGGGGGACTTTACGGTCGAGAAAGTTAATCGATTGTTAGAATACGCGGAAATCGTGGCCGGCCCCAATCAGCATGTCTCTTCTCTTGAGGGTGGGGAGAGCAAAATGAGTCGGTTGACGGATGTAATCAACACGCAGTTAGCTGATCGTAGTTTCGATTCTCGCGAGATCTACCAATCTTACCGCGAAATCTGGGGGGAGGGCTTCACCCTTGGTGCCGTTTCGACGTATTTATCGCGACTTGCGGACCGCGGTATGTTGGAGAGAACAGGGTCGGCTGCTCACTGGTTTTATCGACTCAAAACGTCTCCGACGGTTTCGCCCTGACCTGGTCATTGGGACTTTCGAATGTTGCACGCAACGCCTCGTTCAATTTGTATCTGAACGGAGCATGGTTCGATTCACGGTCGACATACCCTTCCATATACAACTTTTTCATCAATCGCGACGTGTGTTCTCTAGATTTGTTCAGGCGTTTTCCAATTTCTGGAGCCGCTTTCGCACCTTCATCCCTTAAAATTTCCAGCGTCAGACGTTCAGTCGGCGTGAGGGATGCTAAGAAGTCTCCATCAGAGACTAGGGCAGCCAAATTCTCACGTTTCGGTAGGGCATCGATACTTGGATTCCTTTGTTGAATGGTGTTGAGTTTTGACTTTAATTGCTCGAATTCCAGGACGAGCTTCTTGTCGTTAGCTAAGATCTCTTGCAGGTGACGCAACGTCTCCTGATGGGATGTGCGTAAGTTCACCTGTTCTCCTGCTAGAGCGTCGCTGCGTTGTGTCGTTGCCTCCATGCTTGAGCGTAGCTGAATCATTACCGATTCAGAGCGTTGAATGCGTGATGAAAGAGCGTCCACGATGACGCTGATCAGCGACGAGGATTCGACTACCGCTTGTTTGCTTTGCTGAAAAGCGTGGATCGTCTTGCTCCCTACGATGCCCACCAATACCAAGCAGAGCAGGGAAACCAAATCGACTGCTAACGCAAAGGCGTCCATGGTCATGGGAAAGGGGAGATTCAAGGTGCTTTAACCTCTTCTACCCTGTGATGTCACAGTCGCCTTATGATGTCACGATGATTTGAACGTGACGCTGACGTGACATCCACCTAGCTCACGGTGACATCACACAATCGGCCTATATTCTGGCCGTCTGGGGTAATTCGCTTAATTTGTTCCCCTTTTCATTTCGTCAAATACGCACTCTGTTTGAATAACGCACAGCGTATTCTTGCCATGTCACGTGACATCACATGATCGGTCATAGAGTATCTTTGAAGCTTTGACGGTAGGCCAATGCGGAGATAGCCTCCGAGAGTCTTCGCTTCAAGTCTCGAATCGCTTCCAAGTCGCCGGGTGAGGAGGACTGGTTTTCTTGGATGTAGCCCTGAAGTGTGTCCGAGAGTTCAATGAAGGGTTGCAACGCTGAAGTATCGAACAACCCCACATATCCTAACAGCAAGATCGTGTAAATTGATCGAATAATGTTATTTTGGGCTTGGATTAGGCTTCGATTATATGATCCGCGGCTAATCCTCTTCGTTGAGGGCCTGAAAAGGCGCCTGTAACCTTTTTTCATGGTTTTCTCTTGTGAAACGGAATCAGCGAGTAGCGTTTCCAGTTGTGGCAAGGTTAGGTGACTGCTATCCAGGAGAAGCTTTGTGACTGGATCGCTTACGGTGCCATGGATTGAGTGACGCGCATCTGACGTGTCGGGTTGTTCTGCCAAGGGACACCCGTGTGGATACGCTTTCGTATTCACTTAAACTCTTTGAGAATATTCTTGCAGAACGAGCTTGCAGTGGTGACAAATCCGGGCTTGCGCCAAATTGAGTTCGAGGATCTCGAGAGTGCTCGGTCCCATTGTACGGTTGTAAGACAGTCAACGGGGGTGTTCGACACCCCCGCACATGTTTCCTAGGATCGGGTTACGAACCATAATTCGCCATTCGATCCATACCCCATCAAGCCCTCAAGCGAAGGAGCGTAATTCGCACTCCATCAATGTCGTTCGGAAGTAATTGGTCAAATTCGAGCTTGAATTTCCCGGTTTGAATGTGATGTTAGACTTGATGGAACGTTGAAATAACTCGGGGCTGATCTCTGCATCTGAATTAGAGGGGAGTCAGGTTGGGTAGACGTAGAAGACGAGTAATCAAAGTTGTAAAGAAAAAACTACCCTCAGTCTTCACCTGCCCTGTCTGTGGCGAGGAGGCAATACGCGTAAAACTTCCACAAGGGGCTGGTCCCGCGAGTGTCCAATGCGGTTCGTGCGGACTCAAACGCGAATTCGAGGCGACTCCGTCAAGTCAAATCGTCGACATATACTGCATGTTCATGGACAGCTTCTACGTGAAAGACAAGGCCCAAACTCAGCAGCCTCAGCAATCTGCTGAATCTGCCTCGGTTTCAACTCCAAGTGGGCAGTAAGCTTTCCTAGTCTTAAAGAAGAGGCAGGCCAGTCTGTAATCTAGGCCTGCAACGTTGGATGCAACAGCTCTAAGCCGACACGACCTGTATTTTCAGGGCCTAAAGGATCAGGTCGACAAGATCTATGATCTAGCTAGACAGGCACGAGCAAAAGGGTTGGATCCATCACGGGATCCAGAGTCTGTTGTCACCCAGGATGTTGCGGAACGAGTCGAGAAAGCTGTCGGCCCTCCTGCGGTGGCTTCAAGAATCCGCGAACTTTCGCTTCTGATGCCACGCGAGCTTGTAGCGCTCAAGATAGCTGAAGAGATCTCGCTTTCAAAGTATGGAGTGGACGGTGAGCGTGCAGCAGAACAGGCGGTCCGAACTGCATCGGCCATTCTAGATGAAGGCGTTACTGCCGCGCCGATTGAGGGAATCTCAAGCGTCAGGATAAGATCAAATCAAGATGGATCGAAGTATCTGGCTGTCTACTTTGCAGGCCCCATTAGGTCCGCTGGGGGCACCGATATGGCATTGATTCTTGTCATCGCCGATTATGTGAGACACCAGGTGGGATTGGGCCGATACAAGGCCACGGAACTTGAAGCGAAAAGGTTCGTGGAAGAACTACGCTTGTACGAGAGGGAGGTGGCCCGATTTCAGTTTAAGGTCTCAGATGAAGAGCTGTTCAACGCCGTCATGCGACTGCCAGTCGAAGTCAACGGCGTCGAAACGGATCCCGTCGAAGTTTCAGCGTACAGGAACGTGCCGCGGGTGGACACGAACCGAGTGAGAGGTGGGGCGCTAAGAGTTGTTCACGATGGACTGATTGGTAGAAGCCACAAGGTCCTGAAAATAATTGACAGCTTGGGCATAGAGGGATGGAGCTGGCTGAAGGAAATCAAGCCCCCCGTGGCTGAGGCTGAAGAGGCGCGCGAGTTCATGTTCATGGAGGATGTTCTGGCAGGACGGCCAATCTTCGCCTTCCCTCAGTTCACGGGAGGCTTCAGGCTGAGATATGGTAGAGCTAGAAACACCGGCTTGGCTGCAATTGGGCTTCATCCGTCTACAATGATAGCGCTCGGCAAGTTCATCGCCGTTGGAACACAGCTGAGGTTAGAGAAGCCTGGCAAGGCGGGCATCGCGGCTACCGTTGATTCAATCGAACCACCCATTGTCCGATTGAAGGATGGTTCCGTTGTCAGGCTATCGGACCCAAAGCGAACGGAAACGCTCCTCGATTCGGTGGACGAGATCCTGTTCCTAGGGGACATACTGATAGGGTTCGGGGAATTTCTAGAGAACAACCGCCCGCTTCTCCCGTCAGGTTTTGTTGAGGAATGGTGGAGGCAGCTAATGGAACTCGAAGCTACAAAGCACTCTGGAATCCACGGATTCGCGGATCACATTGGTATAGATGAGCCTCGCCTTGTCGCCTATCTGAACGACTCAAGTGGAGAATGCCCAACGGCTGAGGAGGCGATTCGCATTGCAAAACGATCCAACGTCCCTCTGCACCCGAAGTACACATGGTTCTGGGAGAACATCGCCCCACAAGACTTCGACTACTTACGCTCGAAGCTATTGGATAGCAACCAAACAACCTCATCCCCCAATAGAATATCGACTAAGAATGACCCAATGACCAAAACCATTCTGGAGAACCTCTGCGCCCTCCACAGAGTCGACCAAGATTCCCTGATAGTAGACGAGGACGCGACGATCTTGTACGAATGCCTTGGGTTGGCTTCTCAGGGCAGTGCCGTGGAGGGGAAAGACGTGTTCGAGAAACTCTTTCACGCTTCGGGAATGCGACTGATGAAAAAGGCGCCGGTCTATGTTGGCGCCCGAATGGGTCGGCCGGAAAAGGCGGCGCGCCGCGAAATGCGGCCCTTGGTCCATTGCCTCTTTCCTATTGGGTTAGCAGGGGGATCTAGGCGGAATATTGTTGAGACTATGGCGGAACATACCATAATCTCAGTTGAATTGGCATACCGAAAATGCGGGAACTGCGGCAACACGACCCACTTTGGCAAATGTGAGAAATGTGGCGCTGATACGGTCGCCGCGTTTACCTGCCAAAGGTGCGGTATCGATACTCCCGGTAAAATCTGCCCCTCATGCAAAGGCGATGCTCAAGCGTTTACCCGAAGGAACGTGCCCATACGCGACCTGTTCAATTCGGCGCAAAGAAGGCTCTCGCTTACCGTCACCCCCGAGAGCGTAAAAGGCGTCCGCGGGCTGACCAATCAGACGAAGACGCCGGAACCTCTTGAGAAAGGGCTGCTAAGGGCGAAGTATGACGTATCCGTATTCAAAGATGGTACCGTACGATTCGATGCGACGAATGCGCCGCTTACACACTTCAAACCTGCCGAGATCGGCGTAGGGGTCGACAAACTAATTGAGTTGGGGTACGATGTCGACGTAGCGGGCAATCCGCTTACATCGAATCAGTGTTGTAGCCTCAGAGTACACGACATCATCGTCCCGGAAGCATGCGGAGACTATTTCGTCAGGGTCGCAAAATTCATCGACGATCTCCTACAACGCCTTTACGGCTTGCCCCCATTCTATAACGCGAAGAATAAGCAAGATCTCGTTGGTCAATTGGTTATCGGCCTCTCACCACACACCTCAGTGGGAGTCATTGGGCGTATTATCGGTTTTACAAAAGCCAGCGTTACCTTGGCACACCCATTCTGGCACGCTGCAAAACGGAGAGATTGTGATGGCGACGAAGACTCCGTCAGCCTTGCTTTGGACATTCTTCTGAATTTTTCGAAACAGTTTCTTCCGTCAAGGATTGGGGGGATAATGGATGCCCCGATATTGTTAACAATTGGAATTAAGCCGCGGGAGGTTGCCCGCCAAGCGTTCAACATCGAATCAGTTAACCGTCTTCCCTTACAGTTCTACGATGCAACGCAAAAGCACTCTGACCCCAAATCCCAAGCCAACATCATTGAAACAGTTCAGGACAGGCTTGGTTCGCAGGCAGTATTGGAGTCTCTAGGTTTCACTCAAAGTACTGATGATGTAGACGCGGGAAACTTGGAGAGCGTTTACAAGAAACTAGGATCGATGGTCGAAAAGGTGACCTTGCAACTGAAATTGGCCGAGTCGATTAAAGCGGTGGAAGCAGGAGAAGTCGCGAAAAGAGTGTTATCGACTCATTTCATGCGGGACCTTACTGGAAACCTAAAGGCTTTTGCCGGACAGAGGTTCCGGTGCACGAAATGCAATTCGAAATTCCGGCGTCTCCCGTTGAAAGGAGCTTGTCCAAGGTGCGGAGGCAAGCTCTCGTTAACCGTGTACAAGGGGGGTGTGGAAAAGTACTTGACCGTAGCGCAGGATTTGGTTAAGCGCTACGACCTAGGTCAATACCACGAACAGCGATTGTTACTTCTCCGCGAAGAGATCAACTCTCTCTTTAACGAACATGAAGAGAAAAAGAAACAGCCAACCCTAGCGCAATTCGTTTGAGATGATAACATGGCAAAGCGCGGAGCGCTTCATCCCAAAGCCTACCTTACCTCAAAACGTAATGTCAAGGCAGGATTAGTCGCGCGAACTAGGATCCTCATAGTTCTTGAGAGAGACCGAAGGAGTGCACCACAGATAGTGAAAGAGGCCGGACTGTCTTATGCATGCGTCACTTATCACCTCAAGGCACTCAGAAAGGACCGTTTGGTGGACCGACTGAGCAATACGAAACCGTTCGCATGGGGGCTAACCCCATTTGGCCAACAGAAACTGCCCTCTCAATAGCCGCCAACGATCGCTAATACGGCCTTATTCACAAGCATGCTAATTACCGGCTATTCACATAGATTCCATACCAATACTCACGATCCCTCGGGAATCTCGATGCAAACAGAAGTGCGTTACTCGCAACAACCCGAACTCCGAGACGCCGTAATGGTGTGCGGCCTTCCAGGCATCGGTTCAGTCGCATGGTTAGCGGTTAACCATCTCCAGAAAGAGCTGAAAGCTCAACTGTTCGCGGAGGTCTTCTCTCCGATGTTCTCCCCAAAAGTTTGGTTAAGTGAGGATGGAGTGGTTGGCATGATGAAGGGCGAATTTCACTACTGGAAGAACAAGGACGGAGGATCCGATCTACTTCTCTTCACGGCTAACGAGCAGCCCTATTCACCAGAAGGGCAATACGAGCTCGCGGAGGTGGTCTTAGACTTGGCAGCGAAGTTCGGTACGAAAAAAGTGATCACGATGGGTGGAATGGCTACTGACAGGTTTGCAGAGGAGCCGAGGGTATATGCTGGTGCAACAGATGTCGAATTGGTGAAGGAACTGGAATCCTTGGGCGCAGTGAAACTAGCCGGAGGTGCAATAACGGGAACTAACGGTCTCATATTCGGGCTTGCCAAACCAAAGAACATTCCAGCCATCTGCCTCCTAGCCGAAACCCCAGGTTACTTATCATTAGATGCTAACGCAGCGAAAGCAGCTTTGCAGCTTGCGTCAAGAATGTTGAACGTTTCGATAGATCTGACAGCGCTTGAGAAACAGGCCAAAGAGAACGCGGAGGTTGTGCAAAAGGCGAAGGATCTCTCGCATTCCTTTCCCCGCGAAGGCCGTAAGGGCGGCGAAAGGGAGTTACCCTATGTTAGCTAGAAGATTCTAGGTTCAGAAAATGAAAGTCATGTGCAACCAGTGTGGGAAGGTATCCGACCTCATGGCTTCAACGTCCTTGGCGATTGGTGAAGAGGGGGAGATGAATACGTACCATTTCTGCTCTGAGGAGCACCTGTCTCAGTTTGCGCGCAGGAAAGGAATCGCACTTGACAAGCATTAACTCTCAGCCACGACCATAGCTATCTGCCACAGGAAGGCTTGATCTCAATGTCTGCTGCCGAAGAACTTCGATCAGCCTCCGCAACGTTCTCGGCATTAGGAAATAGCGTCCGGCTCCGCATTCTGCTAATGCTCATGGACAGCAAGAAACCTCTACACATTACTGCCGTAGCTAGTAACTTGAAAATGGATTACGGAGGAGTGTATAGGCACGTCGAAATACTCAGAAGGGCAGGCCTCCTTCAAGTTTACGAGGTCGGCAGATCCAGAGTTCTCTCGCCGCTAAACATTGAGCAAATACGCGATTTCATAACAAAAGCTAAAGAGTTCAGCAAACGAAGATAATAATTGGACTAATTCATCATAATAATATGTTCTTTTAGTGAGATTGTCATAAAATAACAGTTAAGTAGTTGTGACTTTCTGTGCGCAGCGTTGATGGTTTGAATGGCGGAAAGCCTGTTTGCGAGGCGAAGTGTGAGTTTAACGGGCGCGGCGGTGATGGGTGCGCTCGCGGCCCTGATTACGGTCATACTCCCGGCTCGGATTCAACCGTCATTTCCGATATTGCCATTCCTCAAATTTGATCCGGCCGAGCTATTCTCTGTCTTAGCTTTCCTTATCTTCGGCCCGATCCCCGCGCTTGTAACTGCTACTGTTCATTGGATATTTCTCACTGCTACCGGAGTTGATACCCCCTTGGGTCCTGCCGTAAAGTTCGCTTCGGTACTCTCAACGCTCTTCGGCTTGTGGTTAGGAAGCATAACCTATCGACGGTTAGTGGTGAACTATAATCGCATATCTTTCGCTCTTGGAACAATGCTTGCGTTTGCAATCCTAACTCGAGTCTTGATATTGCTAGTAATCAACTACTTTGTCTTCACATATGTTGGCCCAGTAATTTTCGGCATAGATTATCTGGGTTTTAGTCAGCAAACCCTTCAGGGTACGCTACACATGCAATTCGCAGGACCGTGGCAGGTTCTTACGACCATGTTGCTCTTTACGAGCATCTTCAATGCTCTACACGCGGTCTTCTCGGTCGCGGTCCCCTACGCAGTTTTCACCTCACTTTACTCGAAGGTTCCCCAAATCGCTTCAGGTCATCCTTGGATAAGCAGATTTAGCAAGGCTTAGAGCTATCCCGACTGGTTCGGCCATTGATCGTCGCTTTAGCCGGAGGAGTTGGAGCTGCGAGATTCCTTGAAGGACTCATTCGTGTCGTGCCACAGAAACGTATCACTATAATCGGCAATGTTGGGGACGACATAGAATTCTACGGCCTTCATGTTTCTCCAGACTTGGACATTGTCACTTACACTCTCGCCGGTTTGGTCGATCCAGTAAGAGGTTGGGGAATCAAAGGAGACACCTTCCACTGCCAAAAACTGCTCCAAGAGTACGGTTACAAAACCTGGTTCAATATCGGTGATCGCGATCTAGCAACTCACCTCTACCGCACAGAACAAATGCATGGAGGAAAGAAACTGTCAGCCGTTACGGCGAGTATAGTTTCGCGTTTGGGACTTGATGTGACGCTTCTTCCTTCAACTGACGATTTGTTTCAGACCTACGTTTTGTCCGGCCGAAGTCGTATGCACTTTCAAGAATACATGGTCAGGTTACAGACCAGGCCTAAGGTTAGGAGTGTTCTCTTCAAAGGTTCCGAGTCCGCGAGGCCAGGGCCTCATGTAATTCAATCAATACGTGAGGCAAGTGGGATCGTAATTTGTCCGAGCAACCCCATCGTGAGCATAGGAGCCATTTTGGCCGTAAAGGGTATCCGCGCAGCACTTAGAAAAACAAAGGCGCCAATCGTAGGCGTCAGTCCAATTGTGGGCGGTAAGACTGTAAAAGGCCCGGCTGACAAATTGATGAAGTCCTCGGGTATGGAGGCAAGCGCGATTGGCGTGGCGAGTTGCTACAAGGACTTCTTAGATGCCTTAATCATTGACAAGGTTGACGCGCAGCTTGTGCCAGAAATAAGATCTCTCGGCATCAAACCGATCGTGACTCAGACTCTCATGAAAACCATGGCGGACAAAGTTCACCTAGCACGTAGAGCGATAAGTGAATTCAGGCGTTGAGAAAATATCGGGGAGGACTGGCTGAAGTCCATGCAATAGTGCCCATGAAGACGCTGACGCTGGCAAAAGCTAGGCTAGCACCTGTACTGAACCCTGCGGAAAGAGCCCGATTTTCGGTTGCAATGTTGGTAGATGTTCTCGAAGCCTTGAGAAAGGTCAAGAGGCTTCATAGGGTAACGGTCGTGAGCACCGATCGTTCTGTTAGACAAATCGCACGATCCCATGGCGCTAGTTGGCTTTGGGAGGGTAGGAGGCGTGGCTTGAATAAAGCAGTTCGAATGGCCATACGAGATTCGAAACTCAAAGGTGCATCAGCCACAGTAATAATGCCCGCCGACATTCCGTTGGTCACTCCCCGTGAAATCCTCGACTTTCTCAGCCGTGCCTCAGGTTATTCCGTGGCGCTTGCACCTTCGAAAGATGGAGCCGGGACAAATGCTCTGCTGATGCATCCGCCTGGAGTAATTCGACCAGTGTTCGGAAGAGACAGTTTCCAGAAGCATCTGGCCCTTGCGGATCAGCAGGGGGTTTCGCGACGAGTGATAAGAACAAGCGGTATCGGTTTTGATGTGGACGAACCGAAAGACTTCAGGCGGCTCATGCACCACTACCTACGTAATGAGACGGGTCGTTTTCTAATAGAGATGAGGCGTCGGTCCCAATAACTGGTAGAAAGGCACATAGCCCCTACACATACAGGGCCCAACTCGCAATCACCGGTGATGCATGCTTTGATTGAAATAACTCTCAGTTTTTTGGCGATCTGTTTCTTGACCGCGGTGTTTGCGGGTTTCTTCGGCGGTCTCTTCGGTATAGGAGGCGGAGCTATCATCGTTCCATTTCTAACGGTGTTTATGGGCGTGCCAATTCATCAGGCCATAGCGATCAGCCTCGTTTCAGTGATCGCGACCTCGAATGCCGGTGGATCATCATATCTAGAGCAGAAAATCACAAACATCAAGCTCGCTATGTATCTTGAAGTGGCTACGACCGCTGGGGCTCTCGTAGGTAGCGTTGTGGCGCTACTTCTCCGAAGCTGGGTACTATTCACGATCTTCGGACTATTACTATCATACGTTGCAATCGCGAATTTCAAGTCAAGATCAATGGATGAAAGGCGAATCGCCAAGAATGAATTCGCTAACGCAAAACAAGACCGCATCTCGAAGTACTTGGGACTCAAAGGATCCTACTTCGACGCTGCACAAAGGAAGCAAGTGGATTACCAAGTCAATGGAGCCGCCAAGGGGGCGGTAATTTCCAGCTTCGCAGGAGTTACTGCCGGTTTGCTTGGAGTTGGAGGGGGAATCATCAAGGTCGCAGCCATGAATCTCTTCATGAACGTTCCCCTGAAAGGAGCCGTCGCAACAAGCAAGTTCATGATAGGCGTTACAGCGGCTGTTGGCGCACTCATCTTCTTTGTTACCGGATTGGTGAACGTGTACGTCCTTGCACCGATCGCGCTTGGGACAACGCTAGGCGCCACGCTTGGCACCTCGATTATGAACAGGCTTCATAGTTACGCTTTGAAGGTCGCGTTCGGTTTCTTAGTCACATATTTGGCATATACCATGTTCGTGCAAGCACTCGCGTCGTTTGGAATCATGATACCGATGTTGGGGTGAATCACAATGGTGGATTTGAATAGGGCAATGTACGCCGTTTTGGTCGTAGGTATGATTTCAAGCTCCGTCGTTTACATATTCGGGATAATCCTGTTCTTCTTACAGAACCCCAACCCAATGCAGGCTACGTTGGTAAGATACACGAGCATGAATGATTTTGTTCAACAACTGACCGCGTTGCGTGCCTCTGCAATTCTAATGGTTGGGACAATCGTGTTAATTGCGACTCCCATTACGCGAGTTTTCCTGTCAGTCCTGGTTTTTGCAGCGAATCATGACCGGAAGTTCGTCATCGTTACAGGTTCGGTGATGCTGATTCTGATTGTCAGCCTCATTTTGGGTTACTTCTGGAACCTAAGTATAGGCTAATGAAACCAAGAAACCAGATAGACTTCGGCGTTACGGTAAGATATTCAGGGCAAAGGAATTTAGAGCCTAGGGAACACTCCGTGTGGCACACACACGAAACGCCCAGTACAAGACCTATGCTACTTCATGACCCCGCAAGCCAGGCGGCGAGTTGACCTTTGTTGAAGGTAAGCGCGTCACGTCACTGAAGAAAGCCCTGTCACATTCAAAGTTGCCACCTTGGAAAGGTTGTTACGGTCCGGATTACGACGGTCACACCAGTGATGACACCACCACACCAGCAAACCATGGACCAAAAAAAGAAAGCCCAATTCTGGTATGCGAATAAATCTATTTTGATTAAATCAAGAATAACCTCTGAAACTAACATGACAACTACAAAATCTTATCTGTAGAGTGGAAACTCTTTGCAGAGATCTATAACACTCTGTCTCGTCTTCTTGATTGTATCATTCTGTTTTGTATCCTCTCTGAATTGTTTCAATACTGCATTTCTCTGGTTTTTATCTTCAGGCAGTTCGTAATTTTTGACTGCAAAAATTATTTTAGCCATCCAGCTGCCAATCAACGCCATCTCATTTTCCTTCATCCCTCTTGATGTTAGTGCGGGAGTTCCTAGTCTTATTCCACTCGGATAGAACGGAGAAGATGGTTCACCTGGTATTGTGTTTTTGTTTACAGTTATACCTGCAGCATCAAGCGCCTCTTGCACAAAAATTCCTTTTCCTTTTCCAAACGCGGTTAAATCTATGAGAACCATGTGGTTATCAGTTCCATTGGTAACTAATTTTATTTTATTATCCATCAAAGATTGAGCTAATGCTTTTGCATTCTTCACGATTTGTTTCCCATATTCTTTGAATTCTGGTCTCAAGGCAAATCCTAAAGCAGCAGCTATTGCGGCTGTTGTATGATCATGAGGGCCACCTTGAAGACCTGGGAAAATGGCTCGGTCAATTTTAGCAGGGAGCTCAGGATCTTTTTTTAATCCTTTTTCTGTAACCATTATCATTGCTCCTCTGGGGCCTCTCAGAGTTTTGTGGGTGGTTGTTGTTATGATGTGCGCATATGGCACGGGGGATTTGTGAGCGCCTGCTACAATCAAACCTGCTATGTGTGCTATGTCAGCAACTAAATAACTTCCAACGTCGTCTGCAATTTCTCCAAGTTCTTGGAATGGAAATTCTCGAACGTAAGCAGTTGCCCCAACCCAGATGATTTTTGGATTATTTTCTTTGGCTAGTCTTCTCACCTCATCTAAATCTATGTAGCCGTCTGGTTTGACATGATAAGGAATGCTGTTAAAGAATTGTCCAGTTACGCTTGCTTTCCATCCATGTGTTAGATGGCCACCATCTGGAAGATTCAATCCCATAACAGTATCACCTATCTTGCAAATTGCAACATACACTGCAAAATTGGCTGGGCTTCCTGAATATGGTTGAACATTCACATGGACAACACCAAAAGCTCTCTTTGCTCTCTCTATAGCCAATCTCTCGATAATGTCAACAATCTCATTTCCACCATAGTATCTCTTGCCGGGATAACCTTCTGAATATTTGTTAGTTAAAATTGATCCCATTGCCTCGAAAAGTGCGGGATGAACATAATTTTCTGAAGGGATCATTTCAAGTCCGTTTTCTTGTCTCTCCACTTCTTTTTTGACAATAGCCGCAAGCTCAGGATCCAGCTTACTCAAAATATTTAATTCAGTGTAAAAACTCATTTCATCACACTCTAGACGAACTTGCCGTTATCGATAGAAAATCTTATCGCTATTGATGAATTGAATAACGGTTGCTCGCAGCGGTGTTTTTTGTATTTGCCTTTCTTGGGTCATTACTGCTTCGAAAGCGTCAAGAGCGCCCACGAATACATCGAAATCCGGTAAACCCCCCTTTCATGGCCCAATGAGAATGAAAGTTTAATTGGATGCCGTCCGAAACCAGGAAGTAGGTATCTAGTAAGCAATGTCAACCGCACGTGAGAAAAGGCGCAAACGAGAATCACCAATGCCCGCCGCCAGCGCTGGCTTACTTCGGTTCTTTGAGGAGGAAACCCCGGGGGTAAAGGTAAGGCCCGAGGTCGTAGTCATGGGAGCAATCGGCCTTGTCGCCGTAAGCCTCTTCATGTATCTGACTTTCAAGTAGCCTTTCGAGTAAAATCAGCTAAATTCGTCTGCGCGAGTACAGGCAGTGGCCCAGCTTTGATGCCTAGCTTTCTTTCTATCTGAGCCGATAACAGATCTATGTATCCTGTGAAGATGAATACTGCTTTCGGGTTGACGGCCGCGATAAATTGCATGAGCTGATTATAGTCCGCATGGCTACTCAAGGGGAATGCAGTGAAACTGCGAAAAGCCTCTCGAAGAGCCCAACCAGTCGCAACTGCTCTTGAAGCATTTTGCGGCACTTGATTTCCACGACTGGTCGTAACGTAGACGCATCCACTCGATTTCAACACGTGCTTTCCCTCATCGGTCGAAGAATCTAGATAGTCAAGTTGAACGCCGTTTTCATTGTGGACAAGGTTTGCCGCGGCTATGCCCGGCGCGCATACGACTGGGATTTTGGTGTAGACGTTGAAGAGGCGGACGATGTCTTGCGGTTTTCCTGATGAGTAAACTTGGAAAGTTGGTAACTTGCCATCATTAATCTCCGTCATTGTCCATCGTATGATGTCGGCGTATATGGTGTCTCTTTGGGGGAATACGTATGACGGATGCCCATACGTCGCTTCTATAATTAGAAAATCGCAGCGCTCAGCTTTGGCTGCCTTAGTCGTCAGTGTGTCGACACAGTTGATGTCGCCCGTATACAATGCCGTAAATTCAGGAGTGATCAATTGAAACTGGCAGGAACCAAGCATGTGGCCTGCATCGAGGACCCTGATTTCAGTGTCATCAAATCGCATTTTCTCCCCGATCCTTATGGTCTGATCGTTCTTGACTGTACGCTTTGAAAGTGATTCGTAGATACGCAGGGTCTCTGGAGTGGAATGTTTTCTCGCGGAAGTTCCAAAGCCATAGGTATGGTCTGAATGAGCGTGAGTGATGAAAACGTTCCAATCCTCACCTAAACGCCTACCCAGGGTCGGATCGAAAAGCAGGCGGGACGAGCCGGTATTCACAAGTATCCCATTGCTCCACCCGATCGGCTGTTCCTGCAAAGCTGTTACCCCATCAGTTTTGTACCCAAAGTTTCAGTGCTGAGTTACCTCTTCCAAAACCGCAT
Organism: Bathyarchaeia archaeon; assembly: GCA_049521055.1. Taxonomy (GTDB): domain Archaea; phylum Thermoproteota; class Bathyarchaeia; order 40CM-2-53-6; family 40CM-2-53-6; genus FEN-987. Next base: position 87,854 of record JBEKPE010000001.1, on the reverse strand, counting down.
ACTGGCCAAACTTGATGGTCCGTAGTTCTCGATTTGTCAACTTGCGTTTTCTTATTTTTCCGGGTTTTGGCGACACGATCGTGCTATTTCCGAGGGGGTCTTTGATAATAAGGGTGAATCGGGGCTTCGAATCGCGTGCAATCCGCATTTTCTTCAACATTGTCTCTCCCTTTTTCAGGCGTTTTCCTTTCGCGGTACTGAGCATGAATGTTAGGGCATCTTCTACTTTCTCGAGGAGGCCTTCTACGTTTGAGATGTAACCCTCGCTATATGGGCCTGGGGTAATGGCCGCTCCAAATTCCGGGATGCTGATCGTTGCGGTTCCGGATTTGATCACTCGCATGTTCAGATCGTCGAGGGAACTTATCTTGGCAGTTAAGGCAATGGCTTCATGATTAGCCAGCATGATTACATCTGAGTGCCTGTAGCCGCATATTTGGCATCTTGCTACGCTTAGCAAAACAGCCCCGAAGTGCTCCACCTCATATTCTGTTTGGCTAGTAAGTACAGAGTTATTGTCGCAGCTGGGACATTGCTGCGCATAGTTCGCATCCATTAACGAAGCCAATCGAGGTACATATTCGCTCCATATGAAGCTTGAAGGAATTCGAACCCATGTGAGTAGATTCAAGGAGAGCGATTCAGATGTCAAATGCCAAATGTTAAAATTGGGTTCTTGGGCTATCATCTACACGTAACTAGTCGATTTCTCATTGGGTGAATCTTTTGCAGAAGTTGGGCATTGGAAAGATACAAGCCGTCGCAATAATTGTGGTCTTGATAGTCGCAGTCGTGGGCGCAGTCTACTTTTATTCCATGATCAAGACGCCAAGCACTACAACTAGTCAACTCCCCACGTCAATAGTAGTGGAGGAGGAGAGTCAGCCTGATTCGTTGGATCCGGCGGTTGGGTATACGACTCCTGGGTGGGAAATCATCGAGCAACTCTACCAAGGACTATTAGCGCCGGACGGCACGAGCTACAGCACATACATCGGTGTCCTCGCTCAGAATTGGACTGTTTCTTCCGACGGAATGACCTACACATTCTCGCTCAGGCCGGGAGTGACGTTCAGCAATGGGGATCCATTCAATGCGTACGTAATGTGGTTCTCGATATACAGGACGCTTGTCATGAATCAAGCACCTGCTTGGATTCTTGGCCAAAATCTGGGTACAACAAACGGCGCAGGATTCAACATAACCGACAGCATACTAAATTCCATCAACTACACGAACCCTTCACCGAAGGATCTTAGTTACTTGACTTTTGCAAACCAATCGGTTCAAGCCGTTTCACCCGATCAACTGATCCTACACCTCGGATACGGTTACAACGGTAATGCACCGTATTCCGCGTTTGCGGCGACCCTCATTACGCCAATGGCCATGGCTGTGGATCCGAAAGTTGTGGAAGCGAACGGCGGCGTAGTTGCGGGGCAACCGAACAATTACATGGAAACCAACGCCTTAGGAACCAGTTTCTACGAATTGCAGTCTTGGGTTCAGGGACAGAGCGTAACGCTAATCAAGAATCAGAATTATTGGGGAACAAATCTTTCAACATCTGAAAGCAATTACGCGATTCAGCCGGCGATTCTTAACAGCATTAGCTTCTACTACAAAGCCTCGTCCGCGATGATCGCTGATTTACAATCCAACACGGCTCAAATGATAATTGCGCCTTCGACTCAATACAACGTTTTGAAACAGGCTTCGGGTATTACCACGACTATCTTGCCTACGGCTTTCGGCTCATCGGCAAGTATAATCTTCGTTTACATGGATCCATACGCATTCCCGCCTTTTCAGGACCGTCGAGTTAGAGAAGCCGTCTCTTACGCGATTGATTACAAGTCCATAATTCATTCAGTGTACGATGATTTGGCAACTCAATGGATCGGTCCGGTTCCACCCGGCTTCCCCGACTACAATGAATCCATCGCGGGCCTTCAGCCCTATCAGTATGATCCAGTCATGGCGGCCTCGTTACTTGCTCAAGTCGGTTACAAGTCCACCCTACCAAACGGAACAACTCTCAACCCCAGCGGGAAATCTTTCCCTTCAGTGAACTTTCTTTATGACGCTGACAATTCGCCTGAGAGTCAAACGGCGCAAATCATATCATCCGAGCTCCAGGCGGTCGGGGTCTCAATTACTCTCAGCCCACTTACGTTCAAACAGTACGCCAATGTGGTAACCTCGACTGGAAACGTTAACAGTACCGCTTACCCCTTCGGGATTAGCTACTATAGTGAAGACTACACCGCGAGCATAGATTACGTGTCCGCTTTAACTACAACCGGCCAAGTCGGATTCTCCGGATATTCTAACTCGACCGTTGCGGGTTGGACGGCGTCAGCGGCAACTGCACTTGATCAAGGTACAATAATTCAGAACTTTCGACAAATTACCCAAGCCATGTATTATGACTACACGGACATTTGGCTATACGTGCCCTACTTCATGGCGGCAAATAGAAGCAATGTAGTCGGGATGGTTCCTAACCCAGCCGGGTCGGGTATGGGATACTTCATGTTCTATAATACGGTGCATTACTCTTCATAGATGACTGGTTCTGGTCTACTTCAAAGATTTTCTTCCCGTTCTTGGAAGAAGAATAGTAGGCTCCCTACTCGTATCCATAGGAACCGTTACTATAATTTTCTTCATCTCGCACATCCTCAACCCTGACCCGGCACGGCTGTGGGCGGGGCCGAGGGCCCGTGAGTCCACGATTCTGGCCGTAGCTGTAAGATACCATTTGAATGAGCCCCTCTACTCGCAATATTACTACTTCATGCGAGACCTCTTCACCGGAAACTTCGGCATCGACCCGTTAACTGGCCAAACAATTCTCTCAGAAATTCGATTCTACCTGCCAAATACTCTTGAGCTAGTGCTCTCCTCATTCGTCCTCCTCCTCATAGTAGGGATACTCTTAGGGTACTTCGCGGGAATGCACTTCAGCACTCTTGGGGACTCGGTCGCCAGGGTGATCTACCTAGTTTCTTGGTCGACGCCAATGTACCTGGCAGCAATCGTTGCCATTCTGGTCTTCGCAAATTACCTTCCACTACTTCCGTCAGGCGGTATGTACTCGTTATCTATCACGCCGCCTCAACCCGTGACGGGCATCTTCCTAATTGACGCACTTCTTGGTCTCAACGTGTCCGCGTTCTTATCGGGACTTCAACATTTGATTCTTCCAGCCGCGGCTCTTGCCTTCGTGAATTTTGGTTTAATTTCGAGAGCGGTTCGATCCTCGATTCTAAATGTGCGGTGGTCAACGCACGTGAAGACCGCGCGGGCCAAGGGGTTGAGTGAAAGCGAAGTTAGGCGTAAGCATATTCTGCGAAATGCATTGATCGACGCGACAAGTCTCAGCGCTGTAATTTTCGGTTGGGTTCTAACCAGCACTCTGGTGGTTGAGGAGTTGTTCGCGTGGCCTGGTTTAGGTCAGTTTGCTTACCAGGCAATTTTCAGCAGCGATTATCCTGTTCTGATTCCCATCGTGGTGGTATTCACTCTCGGTGTGATTGTGGCTAACTTCGTTGCGGATGTAGCCTATTCGCTTCTTGATCCTAGAATTGGAATCGGTGGTAGCAACGGCGCAGTCACTTAAGTTCAGGCAACTGGTTCTGTCCAACCGGCTCTCAACCTTTGGATTGGCTATCGTAATCATATCCGTGACCTTAGCCGTAGCTTTCGCGGTCTTTGGTGGGCGAATCACTCCTTACAGCCCATACGCGCTGAATCTTCAGGAATCCAACCTGCCGCCGAGCTTTGCCCATTTCTTTGGCACGGATTTTCAGGGTAGAGACATATTCTCTCGAGTCATCGCTGCCTTGCCCATCGACTTGGGCTTGCCGATCGCGATAGTTCTGCTCTCGTCGGTGCTGGGAATCTTTCTCGGTATGGCCGCGGGCTACCTTGGAGGCGTTGTGGACGAGGTCATCATGAGAATAACCGACCTCTTCCTGGCCTTTCCAACGATCATAATGGTGTTAGCGGTCGCCGCTACGTTAGGAGCGGGCTTGGTCAACGCGATGCTGGCGTTCGTGTTCGTTTGGTGGCCGCCTTATGTGAGGCTAGTGAGGGGGGGCGTACTGGAGGTTGTTGCGGAAGATTACATCTCAATCTCGAAAGCATTGAACTCATCGTTCATCAACATAATCGCGAAAGGTATTCTCCCAAACATATTGCCCTCCGTCCTAACTTACGCAACCCTCGATATCGGAACCGCCCTGCTTGAAGTATCCATACTAGGCTTCTTGGGGATTGGAATTCCACCAAATACTCCTGAGCTTGGGATAATGGTCGGCTCCATCAGTTACGGCCTTTACAGTTACCCGTGGCAGGCCCTCTTCCCAGCCTTCGTGACAATGCTTCTCGTTGTTGGCTTCAGCTTCCTGGGCGAGGGCGCGAGGGAGGCTTCCGACGTGAAAGTCAGACCCTACATCCTCTTCGAAGGAAGAGTATTCGGGAAGGCGCCTGAAATTCTCAAACAGGAACTAGCAAAGCAACGAACACCCCAACAGCAAGCCTCAGGATAATTCCACAGTCGTAGAGCGTTAACTATTCTTATCGAGAAGGAAGCATGAGGCAAAATGTTCAGGGCCTGAAGCGAAACTTGGTGGAGAATTACTGCATCTTTCGAAGACGTGTGGGCAAACCTTACTGTACACGCACCCGGTCGCTGATGATCCACGCTCCCCTCCATCTTCTACCTGCGGAAGTCCGGCTCGCGTGACTCCGGGGACGTTTGACATCAGCCTCACTGTGAAGGGATGCTTAGGATTTGTTACAACATCATACGTCGGTCCGACTTCCAGGAGTTTCCCATAGTAGAGAATTCCAAGCGAGTCGCTCATGTACTTCATGACGTTGATGTCATGAGTTATGAAGAAGTAGGAGAGATGTAACTTTGACTTCAATTCTTTCAATGTGTTCAAGACTTGGGCCTGGACCGATACGTCCAATGAACTCGTGGGTTCGTCGAGCACCAACATTTTTCTTGGCACGGCAATAGCTCTAGCAAGACTTACTCTCTGCTTCTCACCTCCGCTAAGCTCCTTCGGGTATGCGTCGAGGCAGCTCTTTCTCAAACCTACCAAATCGATGGTCTCTTCGATTCTGCTATCATAATCCCGTCGGTCGAAGGTTTTCGCGGCCACCAACCCCTCCTTGATGATGTCCTTGACACGTAAACGCGGGTTCAGCGACCCGACGGGATCTTGAAAGACGATTCCGACATTTCGCCTAAGGTAAGTCACATCCGTCTTCTTTCGGAAGTTTATCTCCTTACCCAGTAACTTTACGGACCCAGCCCTCGGCTTGAACAGGCCGACAAGAACCCAAGCTATTATTGATTTCCCGGAACCGGTCTCACCGGCCAAGCCAAAAGTTTCACCTTCTCTTACATTGAAAGTGACGTCGTTAACTACGTTCATCATCCCGGATCCTCTCTCGAACAACAATAGGTTCCCTCCCCTAACGATGAAGGAGACTGTGAGGTTGTTTACTTCGACGATGTTGCTCATTTCTTCTCTAGCAACCAGCATAAGACGCCGCGACCGTCGTCGGTCTCAAAAACGGGCGGCTCAGTCTCTCTGCATTTCTGCATCACTTGTGGGCATCTGGGATGGAATTTGCAGCCTGTGGGCAGCTTCCTGAGGTCGGGGGCTTCGCCAATGGGAGCGGGCAGCGGGGGAGCATCAACGAACCCGTGCGGTATTGCAGCGAAGAGTTTCTGAGTGTAGGGATGCGCGGGTGCATTCAGTATTCGCTCCGTACTGCCCTGCTCCATTACCCTCCCTGCGTACATCACGTACAATCTATCACAAATCTGTGAAGCGACCATCAAGTCGTGGGTGATGAACATCATAGCGGTTCCTGTTCGCCGATTCAAATCCTTCAGAATGTTCAGTATCCTATTCTGGACGTACACATCAAGCCCGGTAGTTACTTCATCCAATATCAGAAGCTTCGGCTTCTCCACGATGGCCATTGCTATCGAGACCCTTTGCCTCATCCCGCCGGAAAGTTCGTGAGGATATTTCTTCAGGACCCACTCAGGTTTGTCGAGGCGCAAATCGTTGAGGATCTCCACCATCATTTTCCATTCTTCTTTCGCTGAAAGATTCAACCTCTGAGCTCGTCGAAGAACTTCAATCGATTCCTTAAGCTGTGTATCAGTTCTGTAGACCGGATTTAGGGCTGCCAGGGATTCTTGGAACACCATTCCTATTCCGGGCCCTCTAAATTGTGTGAGTTCGGTATCGTTGAGCTTGAGCAAGTCTTTGTTTTCGAAGGCTATGGAACCACCGATGATATCCGCGGGTGGCGAGTCTAAGAGGCCGATTATCGACAACCCAAGCGTTGTTTTCCCTGATCCGCTTTCGCCCACAACGCCTAGTATCTCCCCTTTCTTCACACGCAATGAGACGTTCTGAAGTACGCGTACTCTTCGGTCGACGGTTGCATAGTCGAGAGTGAGATCGCTAACCTTCAGAAGATCAGGATCGGCAGCCGCACCCGAATGCCTCAACCCCACAAAGGGTTGAATGCTGATACTAATATTGCATCCGAAAAATCAGCAAACATAGTTAGACCCCAAAATCAGGATCGAATGCGAGAGTGTAACTGTTGAATCAACCTTCTTAGCCTCCATCTGTGGCCCAGTTGAATTGAACTGTAGCCCAGTTCAAACATCAACCCCATCCACGCCAACTATGTGTTTCACAGCGCGTGGGCTCCGATACCCCCCCCCTAGGGGGGGTGGGTCCAGCTTGGACTCGGCTTGTAGGTGATGGTTGGTTACTTCGTGAACAACTGTCCTACAGTTACGGCGTAACCGTCTGACAGTTGCAGGAAAGGAAGAGATCCAGTCGTTTGACGGAACAAATCACGGTGTCAGTCACTGTGTCAGACACCCTGGTTTCCTAGCGCCAAGTGGCCGCCGGTGAACACCTTTTTCCGAAGGGTGGCCAGCCGTGAACACCTTTGCCGATTTGTTGAAATTAGGTTAAAGAACGCGTTTAATGCTTCAAGAAATGGTTGATTTTCAGTAATCGCTGTTTTCAGGCCCGGTTTTGCCTCGAAAATCGCAGTTTTTCGTCAAGAAAACCCAGAAAACGAACAAGAATACCGCGATACTGACTTATATGGTGGAATAAGGTAGAGAATGGTAGAGGAAGTATTTGGAGGAAAATGAGTCATGCGAGTTCTCATAATTGGTGCAGGCGCGATCGGTTCCGTCATCGGAAAGATCCTGCAGTCGCGCCCAGAGTTCGACGAAATCATTCTCGCCGACCTGAAACAGGAAACAGCACAACGCATGATTGGAAATCTAAGCGGCCCAGTTAAGATGACCGCCATCGCCTTGAATGCTAACAACATTGCCGATATGAAGAAAGGTATGAAGGATGTTCACGCTGATCTCGTAATCAACGCCACACTCCCACGCTTCTTCCTCAAAATCATGAGAGCAACCCTCGAGAGCGGCGCGAACTACATGGACATGGCAACCGACATATGCGTAGCGAATTCAAGGGCTGGAGACAGAATCCACAAAGTACCTATCGATTACCAGCTTGAACAGGACGCCGCGTGGAAAAGCGCTGGACTATCCGCGATGGTTTGCTGGGGCGCCGACCCAGGAGCAGTAAACGTATTCGCCAGGTACGCCGCTGACCAACTAGATTCGGTAGACCGCATCCTAATCAGAGACGGAGACAACGCCAGCACCGGAGGCTTCGACGGACTAGTGTCCCTATGGTCTCCCGACACATTCATTGAAGAAGTCGCCTACGCCGATGCCCTCGTCTGGACCAACGGCCATTACGAGAGAGTGCCTTCACTCACAAGAAGCGAGGTATGGGACTTCCCACAGCCAATTGGAAAGTTACGCGTTTGGGCAGTGGATCACGAAGAACCACAAACATTAGGCCGCTACATAAAATGCAACGAATGCAACTTCATGATATCCCTTAGCACCGAAACAGTGGAAACCATGCGAGTACTCAAGAAACTAGGCCTCGTCAACCCCTCCCCAATCAACGTTAAGGGGATCGAAGTCGCACCCCGCGACGTCGTAACCGCCTGTATGCCATCCCCAAATGATCATCGACTTCAAAGCGGAACCAACGGCTATACCTGCATAGGCAGCATGGTCATCGGCGAAAAGGCGGGGAAGAGATACGGCCACTACATCTACAACATAATGAGCCATGCCGAAGCCTACGCACTGTACGGCGTTACCGCGACGGCCTTGCAGACCGCACTCCCACCAGCCACCGCAGCAACCCTACTGGCCCGCGGGGAGATTAAGGAAAAAGGAGTATTCCCACCAGAAGCACTAGCCCCCAGCCCAATCATGAAGGCCTTTACCGAACTCGGATTTCAATGGAATGAAGTGAAGAAAGAAGAAACTCCCCTCCTCCTCCCGCTACTGGCCTAAGATTCTATACGCGGGAGGTGCCGCCACCGCTTCGCCCATCCTCCGCTCATTCGTTTTCACCCTGCGGAAGGGAGAAAAGCACCGGTTTTTGGCTGATTATTGTTATTTTCAGTCATCTCTCATGCCTATATGGACGTGTATGTGTAAATCTCTTGGTTACTGATGGATAAGGTCGAAGGCGATGTCTGCCCAAGATGCGGACAAAAGGCATTAGACGTATACTACGAGGAGGGTTCCGACCTTCAGCTGGGAGCCCATTGCGAGGAATGTGGGCTCAAAGGCTTCTTCACGAACGGTAAACTTGTGCAGCTCGCAACAATGTAGAACATCGAATTCCTCACATGAAACCTCTCCTTCAGAGAGGATTTTTTCGATGAACGAATAGTACGCAATGCTGAAAAGTACGCTAGGTTTGGTAAAGCTCAGCGGGATCTGAGCCCTATTGGTTGGTCCTTCCTGGTTCTTTGGTTTCGACTCCTTGATGGAGTTCATAGCGTTCGTGATCGCGATCGCTGTCGCATATCAAGCCTTGAAGGGCTACAAGCTATCGAAGGAGAAGACTCTTCTCTACCTTAACCTGAGCTTCGTTCTAATCGGCGCTGGCTTGCTGATCGACGGGCTCTCTAGCCTAATCGTTCTTCTCGCTCGTCTTCGCGGAGGGTCTCTGTACCTTTTTGGTGTCGGCTACTCGATCAACTTCCTCGCGCAACTAGTTGCCTACGGATTACTAGTATACGCGTATGTTCACCAGGCTCGGAATGTAACCACTTCGACCGCGGTGCTGGCAGCTGTTCCGATATTGTTCTTCGAACGCAACGCCGTAACGGAACTTATCCTGATCTTTCTCCTCGTCTACATTGCTACTCAAACCGCGATCAACTATAGCATGAACAAGAATACGAATTCAATGCTAGTTTTCGGCGCATTTGCCTCGCTTTCAGTGGCCCACGTATTCTTTCTAATTTTCACCGTAGCTCCTCTCTTCTTTCCGTTTGCCCAGATCGCGCAATTGTTTGGTTTCCTTCTTTTGTTGGCTATGCTGCTTAGGGTGAATCAACCCGTATGATCCCCGGCGCGCAGGGCCAAGCTGTAAAGCCTACTGCAAAGTATCGCTCACAACTTCGAATCTATGTGGACGTGATGTACGTCATTCAGCGTGAGAGCAACCAAGCGAAGCCTACTAGAATCCTCTACGGAGCTAACTTATCCCATGATCGACTCATCAAATATCTCGAAGAACTAAAGACCTTAGGAGTCATACAAGAGACTGGAACAGACGATAAGGTCTACAGCTTAACACAGAAAGGCATCGAGTTCCTCAACAATTTTAGAAGAGTCGAATCGTTCGCTTCTGCATTCGGGTTCAAAATCTAAACAGTTCGCTTGGTCAAGTAAATGTAGACTGCTGCCACGCCGACAACTACGAGGCTCGGGACAAGTAGCAGGCCGATGAATGGAAGAACGATGAGCGAAATAGCCAAAGACGTTAACGGAAGATAGAAGTTCAATCCGGCTCGCTTGGGTCGGCCAAGCAGCTTCACTCCCGCAGCTGAGCCCACCACGTAAAGCAGAATGAACGACCCGCTTGGGACCAAGAGTGCCGTTGCTAAATCCATCTGCGAAAAATAGTACACGACAAGTACCACCACAAATGTGCCGACGAGTGCAATCAGAATACTGTCCGGGGCTCCGGTCTTGGGGTTAATGTGAGCTAACGCCCGTGGGAGCCCACCATCCCTTGCCACCGCATACAACAGCCTCGACACGCCAGTCGTGTAAGCGTTCACCGTCCCGAATATTATGAAAACTGCAACCAACGCCGTCCCCTCCCCAGCATATCTGCCCATCACGTTTGACAAAATCACCGCGAACGGCGCCACGCTCCCTCCCGCCTCATACGCGTGGGTCCCAATGGTGACAAAGGCGACTGCTATTTGCAGAAAACTGATCAACAATACGCTGAGTACTATGCTGCGATGAAAATCCTTCTTCGGATTCTCAAACTCCTCAGCCACGTTTGAAGTGTTCTCATATCCTATGTACGACCAGAAAATCAAGGCGGCGGCCGTTCCCACCGCCAACGGGCCGGCAGTAAAAAACGGTTCAAAATTTTGTGGCTTGACAAAGAAGGCGGACGAGGCGATTGTCGCGACGAGTAACGCAACTATAGAGACGACGATCGCCAACTGAATTCTAGTGCTGATCACAATTCCCCTATAATTTATCGCGAAAGCTGAAGCAACAATTCCGAATGCTATCAGGTACGTCTCAGCCGTGCTGAGGGGGAACGCGTAGCCGATATACGACGCAGCGATCAGCGTAACCGCAGGCGCACCCGTAATCACACAGAACGCAAACAACCACCCAACCACTGCCCCAACCCGAAACCCGAAACATTCCCTCGCGAACGCGTAGATCCCCCCAGACTCAGGACGGCGCGCAGACAGGGACGCAAAAGTGTAGGCGAACGGATAGCTGGCCAACGAAAGAAACACCCAGGCCAGGAGGGAGGCGGGGCCGGCGATTTTTGCCGTCAGTCCCGGGAGAACTAGAATACCAGACCCTAGAACTGAACTCGCGTACAACGCCACAGCATGCCTCAACCGAATCGCTTTTCGTAGGCCAGCCTGTTGACCCGCATTCTGCGGCGTGCTCTCAGCCAATCACAAACAAACCCCGACTTGTCCGCCTAACCAACTGTAGCCTCCCTTGCAATCGCCTTCCCTATTACGATGAAGGTGCCGCACCATGGATCTTCTTTGGCACGGACCCTTCTGCCATTCGGGTAGCGGTGGGCCATGCTTCGTCGGATGTAGTAGCCGACTACTACATCCGGTTGTGAAAGTTCAGAACGCCGAGGGTGGGTCACACCCCCCCAAAGGGTGTATCCCACCCTTCAACGGTTGAAAGCAAATCATGGAGTGAGGTTTCGGAACCACCTAAGCAAAAGGTACAATTACGGAGCATTGAGGATTTGATCTGGTCAGGTCCGGCCGCGCATGCCCAGATACTCGCACGTGATCCAGATTCAAGATGTTGAGCCAAAGGGGAAGCCGGATTGGTTACGTGTGAGGGCTCCGTCGGGCGACAATTACGCGAAGATCAAAGGTCTCCTGCGAAATCATAGCCTCCACACCGTCTGTGAGGAAGCGCACTGTCCGAACGTGGCTGAATGTTGGGGCGGCGGAACGGCAACTTTCATGCTGATGGGTGACACATGTACTCGTGGTTGCCGCTTTTGCATGGTTAATAGCGGAAACCCGCACGGCGCGTTGGATCTTTTCGAGCCGGTGAAGGTTGCGGATGCCATCGCGGACTTGGGATTACGGTACGTGGTGATAACATCCGTCGACCGAGATGACCTTCCCGATGGCGGTGCGGGACACTTCGCATCCACAATACGAGCGATCAAGAAGCGAGATCCAAACGTAATCACTGAAGTCCTCATACCCGACTTTCAAGGAAATCTGGACGACGTGAAGAAAGTGGTAGACGCGGGATCCGAAGTGGTTGCGCATAACATCGAAACCACCAAAACGCTAACACCGAAAGTGCGAGATCCAAGAGCAACCTACGAACAATCGCTTCGAGTTCTCAAGCACATCAAGGAAGTCGACTCCTCAGTATACTCGAAATCATCTATTATGCTCGGCTTGGGCGAAACCGAGAGTGATATCGTCAAGACCATGGAAGACTTGAGGCGAGCAGATGTAGACGTTCTAACCCTTGGCCAGTACCTTCGACCATCGAAGGGCCATATTCCAGTAGCCGAATATGTCAGCCCGGGAACGTTCGAACGGTACAAGCGCCTTGCTGATGACCTAGGATTTTTGTACGTGGCGTCGGGCCCGTTTGTTAGGAGCTCATACAGGGCTGGAGAGTTCTTCCTCGAAGCGCTAATTCGTAAGAAGAAAATGGTAGCCATTAACTGATCTTTAACAGCATTGAAGCAAGCAGTTTCTCAGACGACCCGTTGTAAGAGTAAGCTTTACAAGCCCTAGTTCGGCTTTGCCTTCGTTTCACGCAGCCTCAATAGGGGTTAAGGTTTGACTCTCGAGTTACTGCAGGTTATCAAGCCTAGCGGTGAGTCAGTCGCGAAAATGGAGCCAGACATCCCCAAAGACGAGTTGAAGCGGCTCTACCGAGTAATGGTTCTGACGAGAAACCTGGATACTCGCGGGTTACAATTGCAACGACAGGGACGCATAGGTTTCTACATTGGATGTTTGGGGCAGGAAGCTGCGCATATTGGAAGCGCCTATGCTTTGAAACCGGAAGACTGGGTTTTCCCCGCATACCGCGAAATAGGTTCAATGCTTCTACGCGGCATCACACTCAATCAACTACTCGACCAATACTTTGCTAATGCTGAAGACGTTCAGAAAGGTCGACAGCTGACCAATCTCTTCGGCGTCAAGACCGCTAATTACGTTACGGGATCCGCACCCATAGCAACGCAACTCCCACAGGCAGTTGGCGTGGCCCTCGCAGCGAAGATCAAAGGAGACCCGATAGTGACGCTGACTTACTTCGGAGACGGGGGCACGTCTGAAAACGATTTTCATACGGGGATGAATTTCGCCGGCGTATACAAGACTCCAACCGTATTCTTCTGCATAAACAACCATTGGGCCATTTCCGTCCCGGTCGAGCGACAGACCGCTTCTGAGACTATAGCCATCAAGGCGCAGGCCTACGGGTTCGAAGGTATTCGCGTCGACGGAAACGATATTCTCGCTGTCTATCGCACCACAAAAGACGCCGTCGAAAAAGCACGTAAGGGTGGAGGCCCAACTCTCATTGAAGCCGTCACCTACCGCATGGGCGCACACTCGTCTTCGGATGATCCAAAACGCTACAGTTCACAACAAGAACTAGAAGAATGGCAGAAACGAGATCCACTGGTACGATTCCGAAAGTACCTGGAATGGAAGGGAATGTGGAGCGAAGCGGAAGAAAAGAAGACACAGGATGAAACAAACCGCGAAATAGACGAAGCGGTCCAGCACGCTGAGAAACTACCGAAACCCGCACTCGAAACCCTATTCACAGATGTGTACGCCGAAATGCCGTGGAATCTCGAAGAACAGTTGAGAGAGCTGCGCGAAGAGAAGCAGCAAGGGGACCATAATTGACCGTTCTGAACGTGGTTCAAGCAGTCAACCACGCGTTACGGGAAGAGATGACGCGAAACGACAAGGTGGTAATACTGGGTGAAGATGTAGGCATCAACGGCGGCGTTTTTCGAGCAACTGAAGGATTATACCAAGAATTTGGCCCAAACCGCGTCATCGACACACCCCTCGCCGAATCAGGAATCATCGGGGTCTCCATCGGAATGGCCCTCTATGGGTTAAGGCCTGTACCGGAGATTCAGTTCATGGATTTCATTTACCCAGGGTTCGACCAAATCCAAAGCGAACTTGCCAAGTTCCGATACCGATCCGGAGGCCAATACACAACCCCAGTCGTGATCAGGACCCCTTACGGGGGCGGTATCAGGGGCAGCCATTACCATTCTCAAAGCACTGAAGCCTTCTTCGCCCACACACCGGGACTCAAAGTTGTGATTCCAGCAACACCCTACGACGCCAAAGGCCTACTCACATCCGCAATGCGCGATCCCGATCCTGTCATGTTTCTTGAGCCGAAGAAAATCTATCGAACAGTCCGCGGAGAGGTACCCGACGAGGAATACACAGTCCCCATAGGCAAGGCCAACATCGCTCGCGAGGGTAATGATGTAGTCGTGTTCGCTTACGGGGCGATGCTCCACGTAGCATTGGAAGCGGCGGAACTTGCGGCGGCCAAAGGCATCAATGTGGAAGTGGTTGACATCAGAACCATCGTACCCTTCGACATCGAAACAATCATCAATTCAGTTAAGAAAACAGGAAGGGTTGTGATTCTACACGAAGCATGCAAGACCTGCGGGTTCGGCGCAGAAATAGCGGCACAGATCGCGGAACGTTGCATTCTAAGTTTGAAGGCGCCTATCCTACGGGTAGCAGGCTTCGACGTCCCGTTCCCATACGTTCTCGAAGACGAATACATGCCCAACGCCACTCGGGTCCTAACAGCAATCGAAAAAGTCCACAACTTCTAACCAGGACAAAGTGATACTAATTGGTCTACGAGTTTCGCCTTCCGGACATAGGTGAAGGCGTGGCTGAAGGCGAGGTTGTCAAATGGCTTGTGAAAGAAGGAGACTCGATTAAGGAGAACCAGCCCCTCGTCGAGATCATGACCGATAAGGTCAACGTAGAGATACCTTCCCCCAAGCAAGGAACAATCCAGAAACTCATGGCCAAAGAGGGCGAAGTCGTCAAGGTAGGACAAGCTCTCCTCTCAATAGAAGAGAAAGGTGGACAACCAAGTGTTCCGGGATCAGAAAGAACCCCCGTCGCCACGAAACCATCTCTTCCCACACCCGCGAAAACACCCACGATTGCTAGGCCCCAAGAAATCCCACTAACAACCCCCCCTCAAGTTTCACGGAAACCCGAAGAAGTCTTAGCGACACCTGCGACTCGAAAGCTTGCGAGAGATCTTGGCGTAGACCTATCTGTTGTCCAGGGAACTGGCCGCGGAGGCCGAATTACAGACGAGGACGTGCAACGGTTCAAACAGCTAGGGGGAGCGGTCGCGGCTGTAACCGTGACCACTTCTGGGCCGCGTGGTGTTGAGGAGCGGGTTCCGTTACGCGGAATCCGAAGAAAAGTTGCGGAACATATGCTCAAATCCAAGAATGCGGCGGCACAAGTAACCCACGTGGACGAAGTTGACATGACCGAAGTCGTCCACCTGAGAGAGACGGCGAAGGCTGCCGCTGAGAAGCGTGGAGTAAAGTTGACCTACCTGCCCTTCGTCATGAAGGCGCTAATTCCGGCACTGAAACAGTACCCGTACCTAAACTCCAGTTTGGACGACGAAAAAGAGGAGATAGTGCTCAAGAAATACTACAATATTGGAATAGCGACTGACACTGAGTCGGGGTTAGTAGTTCCGGTGGTCAAAGATGCCGATCGCAAATCGATAACTCAACTCGCAACAGAAATTGCAACCCTGAGCGAGAAAGCTCATGCAGGTCAGTTGGCGTTGAATGAAGTTCAGGGAAGCACCTTTACAATAACCAACGTAGGTGGAATCGGCGGAGTGTTCGCTACCCCAATAATCAATTACCCAGAAGTCGCGATACTTGGGCTACATAAAATCACCAAACGGCCAGTCGTCAAAGACAACCAAATCACAATCCGCGACATGACCTACCTCTCCCTATCCTTCGACCACAGAGTATTGGATGGCGCAATGGCAGCCCGTTTCGTAAACGCAATCAAACAATACCTAGAAGATCCAAAGCTCCTTCTTCTCGAGACGGACTAAATGACGCTCTAAACGCTCAGAATGGACTTATGAAGTCCTGCCGTTATTCTGAGAGAACTTACTTCGCTTGACTGGATAGAGGCTTCTTCAGCAGGAGCCTATCAGCCCCACTCGGATACCATTTCATATCAATTTGAACATCCGAGAACCCAACGGCGCGATAGAAGCTTCTTGTTCTAGAGTAGGATTCGTCTTCGATCGTTGCAGCGACTGTAGATACTTCAAGGGTCCGAAACCCGCGTTGTGCTAGCGAGGCTTCAAGGGCGCTCACAAGGGCTCGACCGATGCCCTTTCTGTGAATTTCTGGACGAACGCCAATCCAGCTCAACTCCGCCGTCCTGTCGTCTTTGGCACAGTAGATCACAAAACCGACAGCCTTCCCATCTTCCTCGGCTATCAATCCCTTTTCGATCTGAAGGTCTCTAGCGATATCCTTGATTCCCAGTTCACTAAACCATTCGGGGCTCAGGGATCTCGCTATCTCAAGAATTGAAGCGTGATCCTCGCCAATGGCGTGCCTAACATGAAATGGCATTAAGCCTCTGCCAGACCGACTGCTTGCCGTTAGGTATTTAGGTACAGAAATTGATCCCGCGATTGCGTCCAACTGAACGCGGACTTAGTGAACCGAAAGGCAAGGTAACCAAACTATTCTTTCCCAAATCTTCCACGGCCACGCTCATCCAAAGGTGTGGCCTCTAAATGAAATAGCGAGCGACGAACGGAAGGATGGAATATAGGAACGCGTAGGCAACTCCTGAACCGTCGGTGTTCATGCAATTTTGTGTGTGTGGGTCTAATGGTACGCACACCCACCAAGAATCCAAATCAGGGGCATGAGAGGCGTCGCCTTCGATTCTCGATGGAACAGGCTCAAGACTTCCGAGAATGACGAAGTTGCCTTAGGAAAGTAGTCATCGACTCTTTGTTTTCTGGAGTCAATTGAATTGAATCTTGAGCTTAACTGTGAGGAGTCGCAAATAAGAAGATAATAGGGCAATAAGACTGAAAGTAAGGAGGTTCGCCTTGACTTTGAGATCTCATCCTGCTACGCAGTTAAGAGATTTGAGAGCTCACGTGTTTGCAACCTACGAACGTTATGGACTTGACTCCGCCATGAGGATTCTTGACAAGTCACCACTCGATAAACGTATAGTGGTCGGGACCCGAGGAGAATTAATCTTCTACGACCGTTACAAAGATCAGTACTATTTGGAACCTCTGCTTGACTCGGGAGCGAAGGCGGATTTTACCGGACTTAAGACAAACGGTCGTACTATGACCAATTTTGATGTAACTACCAATATCAATTACAAGAACATTGACGATTATGTTGACTCCATACAGACGCGCGGGAAGAAATATGAAATTGCTCTCGTGGACATTGACTCTAATGAGATCGAACTCTTCCCGTTGCGTTTTCCGATTTGTCACAACTGCAATCGCTTCGCATATTATATTCTCTATTTGGTGCCCGGCTCAACGACACACTACCAAATCGCTGACATCAGTGATGAACAGGCAATATGGAAGTACTGTCCACATTGTGATAATAGTCATGAAATAGCATCGTACACATATGAAGTTGGTTCACTCTCCGGTCTTGAGGAGGCACTCTACGACGAGTACTATGGCTATCAAGAGGGTTATGATCCAGACGAAATCCCACAAGATTCCTCTCGGGATAATGACATCAGAGAGGCGGTCGAGGAAGAGGCAAACTCTATGAGGAAATTCTTCAAAGGGCTTTCCCATCTTGAATTGTCAGCGATTGCTGAAAACTACGATCCCGAAGGGTCATATGGGCGGAGTCCCGTGGGCAGAATTCATTGGAAGCATCCTCTTGCGAGGCTTAGCGATACGGTTGGCTTCTGTTATGCTGCCTGGGGGGAATAAATCCAAACACAGTTCATATCGTCGTCTGCCACTGTCGTCGTTCCCAGCGTTAGCGTGGCTTGTAAAAGTGTGTGTGGGCTAGTGGTGCGCACACACACTAAAAATAACGGTTAACGACGACGGGCGGATTTACGATGGACCTAGTCACCTAGGTTCTCCTGTGCGTTGGTTAGGAAGGCTTTCGCATTGTTCCTTTGTGTTTGCGCGGCTTGGGTGAAGTAGGTATCATGCAGATTGCCGGGGTAGGTGTCGTCTCTCTGAATGGTGTGGCCGCAGCCTTGCGCGTTCTGGTAGTATTCAGGCATTCGCCTGGTCCAAAGTTGATCCTGTTGCCCCCATTGTAGAAGTAGGTTTGCCTTAACATTCGAGGCATGGGTCGGAGTTTCGAATAGGGCATCGGGTTCACTTAGCATCGGGGCGCTCACCACAACGGCTGCGGTAATGCTTGTCCGTTCTTGAATCTCATAGGCGGTAATCAAACCCCCCGCACTATGCCCGAAGAGACAAACCTCTCCTCCGTGCAACTCTTGCAGGTGGTCAATCAGATCCCTGACCCAAGTATCTCCCGCCCTATAACACTCGAAACCTGAGTAAGTGGAACCAGTCCTGAGGGCCACCACATCTAATCCGTAATCGAAAAGCTCACTAACCCATGCCTGCTCGTTGACAGGTTTCATACTAAACGCCTCAGAGTAGACGTTGTAGGTGCCAGAGCAGCGGGCATCAAGCATTGCTCCGCCGTACAAGATGACTACCGCTCGCCCACTACGCGGCGTATGCTCCCATCTGTAGAACAACGTATTTTGAACAAGGAAACTTGTCGGGGAACTCATTTGGGTCGCCAATGTATTCTTTACTAAGAAAATGACAAATCACTCGAAATAAAATGGTTTGCAACGACTTCTGGGTAAAGTACCGCGAACGGAATGAAATGATCAATCTCCTGCGAGAATTGCATTTGCCAAAGACGCAAAAGAATCAGGCATAGAGTTTTGCCTAAGGCTAAGGAATCAACATTCTGTCTCTGAAATGTTCCCTCGATATCAATTCAATGGTTCGCACGAATAGGTTTAGTTCAGCGAAAGCTAGAGTATGATTATGAAGACTTGCTTCATCTATTATCCGCTTGAACCTATACTCGAACAATACGAAGATGATGAGAACAAAACACCCGCAGCGCGAATCACAGTTAAAACGAGAGAGAAGGACTACGAGGTTGCGCTTTTTGCTGATGAAGCCAATAGTAGGATACTGTTCTTCAGAATCACCGTTCCAAATTGCGCTGAGGAAAAGATTCCGGAAGAGGATTTATCCATCGTGCAATCTCTCAAAGAACACATGCTCTCGGTGCTTCGAATTACATACGACAACAGGGCTACTCTTTGGGAGATTAATTGGTGGACTTTCATAGAAGAGGGCAAGCCACGGCGCACGGGCATTGCCGTGAAGGAATTCATAGGAGGTAAGCCGGACTTCGACAACGTTCGCAACGTATTCGTAGCAACTCATTCAATTCGCAATAAACTAAGACTTCTTACTGATGCAAGAGATCCTCATATCCCCTTGCAATATCAGTATCTCTCTTTGTACAAGCTCTTAGAGTCGGAGTTCAAATCTGAGGGAGACTTCGGCACGGAACTGAACAAATTCTTGGACCGTTTTCAAGAAGAATTCCGCAATCTGCGGTTTAGCCCAAGACTTTTGAGAAATTACATTCACGAACTACGTGATCGTTGCGCGCACGTCGTAGTGGGGAAGGGGCAGGCTGGCGTAACCCAGCTTAGTAACAAAGACGCGCTTGAAGTGACGAACTTCCTGCCTCTTATGATACGAATCTGCGCGATCCGGATTAGCGAGAGATACGGAAATCTCGGTTTCTCGATCAAAGGGAAGTGGGTTGAAACCGAGATCGAAAACAAACCAAATTGAGTGATCGCAACCGGAAGATCTGTCATCCCCTTTAGGTGCGATTTCCGCGGGGAAACACGTTTTCGTTAGTGGATATTAGGGGCCACACGTCAGACAAAGATGCACCTCTCTAGACTCGACGGCGATTCAAAATTCACAGCTCCGTCTATTAATATGCGCCAGCCTAAATCAATCGTATTCGTGGGATTTTGTCCTCTCTAACTAGACCGCGGCTTGAAGGTCGACTCAAAGCCCTTGACGACGCTTTTCTGTTCATGCTAGGGATCACGAACCTAGTTTTTGCGATTTTGCAGACAATGATCGGCAGCGTGGGCGTATTTCTTGTATTCATCCCTCTCCTAATCTCAGGACTTCTGTACCCATTCTATGTCGGTTACATACGCGGAGCAATTCTATTCGACGAAACTGGTCGAGAGAGAGTCAGGGGTTGGTTGTGTTTCACAATTGGAATATTCTTTTACATGGGACTGGCGCCGCTCATACTAGTCCGAGATTTCTTCCCTCGGCTGCCCGTTCCCACTGTCTTCATTGCACTCATATTTACAGCGGCTGGTGCCTTTGCCGGCCGTAGGATCGTCCGATGGTATCTTTCGCTGATCGAGTATCAGGCCTCGGAATCCGACTTGCTCCTTCTGGGGACGTCAGCTGCTTGCGCCACTGCCCTTAGTCTTTTCACATTCATCCTCGAAAGCTATCTCTACTACGCCGTAGTGGCTCCGCAAAATGCGATAGGACCAACGCCGGATCTAGCGGGCTTGGTGGTGCTCATGTGGTTTCTACCTGGTTTTATCCTGTTGGAAAGAGTAATTCAAAAAGTCACGGCGACGAATTGGGTGTTGAAAGATAGACTTGCGCAAGAGAGCACTACGGCTTCCCAAAAGCCAGCGCCATGGTTCGCCGCGTCTATGACTTACTTGGTTTCTGGAGCTATGGAATGTGCGATTTTGGGTGCAAAGTCCGATAAGAAGGGGGCAGCTGCCTACATTCTCGCATTCGTCCTCACTCTTCCCACCCTACTGCCTGGCCTGCTAGGTTTAATCTTTGGAATAGTGGCACTGTTTTCGGCCGGGATTGCATGTTGGAGATTTCTAAGACGCCCAATTAAGATGCCTTAGCATTTCGTCGGGCTCTTTTCCGAGGTTTGCTTCACTAGAACCGCTTGTTACAATCCTGCAAAGAGCTTTGTCAACGAGAAGAAATAGGTGCCAATGATGGTCAATATCGACCCAATGACAGCTCCTATCAATGCAGCCCAAATTGTGACAGACAAATTTCTGCTAACCTGCACTTCGCTTCTTACATGCTCAACAATACTCAAAACCGAGTCTCTGTCAACAATTGCTGCCTCCGAGTGTTTTTTCCACCCAAGCTTCGTTAAGGCCTCGTTTGAGGAGCTATTCTGAGGAGCGTCAAATAGAATGTTTTCTCGTGCAATCTTAGCATCTAAATCAGCAACATCCTCAGAGACTCGGCCGGAGGTGGAGCCGTGAAGAGAAAGGAGCCTTAGTATGTTCGCGATATTCCTTCTGATGTCGTTTGTAACCCGCCTGCGTTGAATCGGATGAAGCCATCGCATATTTAGCAAAATCAGAAGCTGATCGAGTAACTGCGTTTGATCCTCCCCAAGTTCACGCGCTTGTTTCAACGTCATATCGGCATCATACCTTATGTCATAGAATGTGCTCAAGCGATCGTTCGTCAAATCGTAAACACTAGCCATATCGCCTTTGACGGTTGCCATCTCTTCGAGTCTCACGAAAACCGCTTCAGTGCTCTTGACCCAGTCTGGCGCATTCGAGTGCCCAACAAGAAACGGAATCTGGGCAGGTGTCGGTCCGACGGTTTCGCACTCTACTGCCTCTTTGATTAGTCCTATGATTTTTTCACGAACATCAGGGCTTCCCAGTAAAATGCCTCGAAACTCCTCATGGGAATTGCACTCTGCTCCGACATATAGCAGCTGACCGTCGGTAACGAAAGCAAAATTTTCAGCGAGAGCGATTCCCGCGGATGAATTGTCCTTAATCGCGCTGGCGAACGGCTGGTCGCTGGTTGGCACTCGAATAGTTGCGACTAATGGGGGAAAGGTACTTCCTATAGCCGTTGTGCTATACCAGGTCAAACTACTCTTTGGTTTGAGGTCCGACACTTCGTTCACTTCCTTGTGGCTTGTCAGCGTTGACCGAAGTTTCTCTCTCAGTTGCTCCAAATTGTCAGGTTCGGCCGTCGAACTCCGTATCAGTAATCCTCCAAACCAAATGTAAATGAGCTCAGGTGAATCTTCCAATAGCAGATTGGCTTTTCTCCCTGCTGGGCTCTCTTCGATTGTCCGTTTAGATATGTCGGGCGAAGTCATCTGCTTCCCATTCCACGCATGGTCCGTTTTCAAGAATATCTAGTCAATCGAAAGAAAGCTCACCAATGTGGATCTTTCCTGAAACCAACCCTAGTCCGACTAGTTCGAAGAACGCGCCTACGCCAATTGCCGCCGCAGAACGTCCAGGAATGTCAGTAATTGAGATTGGTCCAATTGAAACGCTACTCGACGGAATCAACACGATTCCATACAACATCACATAGACGCCAAAACCCATGAAGACAAACCCCAACCATTGCATGAGGGTCAAGTTTAGTATCTTCAGCTTTGACTCTCGTTTTCTGGCTGGCTTACTGCGTCGGTGCCTACTCTTCGTGGCTGGCATCCGTTCCTCACCATGATTCCGATTTCGCAGTGGATAAGGCTGTAAGTCTTTCGCTACCAATCCGCCTTCTTGGGATCATCTTGTGTCTGTGCCCACCACTCGACGCACACACACTAATTGTGCCACTAACTTCATCTTAGCTACGCAAGAGAAAGAACCAACTCAGCACGGGAATACAAATCGTGAGGATCATTGCCAAGGGAACAGACACTGTGCGATAAAGCCGGTTCAATTGTCCGATGCGTGATTTCTCGGGCCAGAAATGTTCTCTAACATGAAGGATCCCCAGGTCTGCCCACTCCTTATCGATCAAATCCAGGACTCTGCCAAATTGCAGCCCTCGGTAGAGCAACAATAATTCAAAGAACATAATCAAGACGCTGACATAGAAGAATCCATTCCTGAAACTCGTTGAAACTTCGGTCCTAAAAGAGACGTTGTACAACAGAGCCAAGAAGGCAAGATACACCGCGAAGAACGTTGCATAATTGGATACAAAAAGCCGCGACACATGTGAGTAATATGTGTTGATCGCATTGAGTTTGTTGTCAGGCATAACCATTATTCATCTACTCCCTTCTTGCGGCGATTCTAGCCTATGTCTCTTTCTCGTGAATAAATAGAATCAATAGAGAATGAGGCATCCACGGCGTCACTCGTCACGCGCGAGTAGGCCAATTGCATTCTCATGAGCGCGTAGCTCCATGAAAGCTACGGGGAGCTCCAACTGGAAAGAATACAAAGCTACTCCGGTAGCTTTTCTCTAGGAAGGAAGCTACGCGTCAAAAGCTCTAGAGTAAAAAAACCCATTCCAACCGTCGTCCGATGTCGGGTGAAGTGTGTGTGGTATACTTGGTGCGCGACGACGACCGTTCATGGCTTGTCACGCATTGACCGACGTGACGTCAAATTGCCATCCTATGTAAGCTTGGGAATAAGTGTAGAAATAATTGGTCGTTGTTTCTATGCTCCAAACTGTTCCGTCGGCAAATACCACTTTGATTATAGCATGGTTCGGGTCGGTGAGTAAGTTGCTATTTGAAACGAGCGTGCCGTCAGGATTCAATTGGACGTACTCCACATAGACATTGAAATTGTAATTTGCTTCGCGATCGCCCGCGATTAGCATACTGGCCATCAGTATCGTGGTATCGGCGCATTTCCCTGTCCCTTCAGTTAGTGTCTCGGCGGGAAATTGATACGGCGCCTCACCCAGACTCGTTCCATAAATGACAAGTTCATTCTTTATGTTGTCGACCTCTTTCACAAATTCCTTGTCCGATCTCCCTTCGGTGAGACTTGAAATACTGTTCGCGAAAAATGAAGGTTGAATGTATGGTCGTACATCGTCAGTCGTTACCGTACCCGAGGTCGTCTGTAACGACAAGACTTGTACTGGTTTTTGCATTGAGGCGTAATGTATGTAGGTGTCCATTGGCAGCTGCCATGTGATCGTGTCGCCTTTGACGTCGGTGAACACCCATGTGATCGTTCCTTTGGATATGGAGACATAGGGAGGAGTTAACGCCACCTGTTTGAATTGTGCGTATTCCTGAGAAAGCGTTTGGTATTCAGAATATAGTGTTCCGTATTGGTTGTATAGTTCATTGTAGCTACTTTGAAGCTCATATGAAACGGTCTGATTCGAGCCAGAATTAAACGACAATGACAGGGGGTTTGAGCTCTGGGTGAACTGCATGATGTTTACCGCAGCACTAAGAATTAGGAGAACAGCAATTACATACGCAGTTCGTTTGCTTGTCATTCTCCACACCAAATTGAGGAGAATGGTCATAGGGACACGGAAAAACGTGGTGCAAGTCAGGCATGAGATCTAGCGTAATCGTTCCGTCAATGACAAGGTAATCGTTAGGGGGATAGTTCTAGTGTGTGTGGCATCACTTGTGCGCACACACACCTGATTTTGATTTGAGAAAACTAGGAAAACCAGTAAGAGCAAGTTGTAACATATTAATGGTAGGTGAAATGTTTTGAATTTGATGAGTTATCCTCTGCATTTAGTTTTCCTTGGAACCGCTGTGATTGTTGCTGGAATTATCGGTTACGCGCTTCTGTCTTGGAAGTATGGCGGCACCACATGGGTTTCGCACGGCATCAGATGGACACCGGGCAGGTTCGCTGCTGCCTTCGCCGTGATTCTAATTGTTACGCTCGCTATCGGAGCGGTAGTCTACCTGCCACACCAGTAAACGGTGTGTGTGGGTCTAATGGTGCGGGCGACTGAATTTGAACTCAGTTTTTAGACTACCATTAAACGCTAGCTAGACCAGGTTAGCGTAGCTTTGCCATACGCCGCAGATTTCTGCATGCAATCGGGTAGTTGAGGTTAGCAAATAGAATGGACGGCTCTGTTTCCTACCTTCAGGAACATCAATTTTAATCCATGATTTCGCTTCATAAATCTGAATTTGGTGGTTAGAATGACTCAGAAGATCGAGGCTGCTGTGCTTGGGAGTGGACCGGGTGGCTATGTTGCGGCCATACGACTCGGGCAGCTCGGGAAGGAAACAGTCCTCATAGAGAAAGAAAAGCTGGGTGGCGTATGCCTAAACATTGGGTGCATACCCTCGAAGGCACTTATCCGCGTCGCTAAACTAAAACAGCGAGTCGAAGCAGCCAAACAGATTGGCCTAGAGGTAACTGGAGTCAGCGTAGATTTTGCTAAAGTGCAAGCTTGGAAACAGGGTGTGGTCGATCGCCTAGTATCCGGTATTGATTACTTACTCAAAGGAAACAACGTCAAGCTCGTAAAAGGAACCGGGAAATTCATAGCAGCTAACCAGCTCGAAGTCAAGAGCACGACTGGGACGGAAATCATCGAAGCAAAGGACATCATCATAGCCACGGGTTCGCGTTACTACGACCTTCCTACCTTCAAGTTCAACGGAACCAGCATAATCAGCTCCACCGAAGCATTGTCACTACAACAGGTCCCCAAGAGGTTGGCCATAATCGGGGGAGGAGTGACCGGATTGGAGATGGGAACTATGTACGCCCAGCTTGGAACCAAAGTAACCATAATCGAAATGTTAGACCAACTTCTCCCCGGAACCGACATCGACCTAGTCAGGGTCGTCGAACGGTCACTTCGAAAACTTGGCATTGAATACCATGTCAAATCCAAGGCGAAGGAATTTCGCGACGGTAAGATCTACGCAACCCTAGAGGACGGAAAGGAAGGCGCATTTGACGCTGACAAGGTCTTAGTCACCGTAGGCAGACGCCCAAACAGCGACGAAATCGGCCTGGAAAAAGTCGGGATCCAAACTGATTCGCACGGGTTCATTCAAGTCAACAAGAAAATGCAAACCAACTTACCGGGCGTCTACGCGATAGGGGACGTAGTAGGCCCACCCATGCTCGCACACAAAGCATCCAAGGAAGGAATCGTCGCTGCGGAGGTTATCGCGGGAATGAGCAGTGAAGCTGACTTTCACGCGATCCCTGGAGTCATATTCACCGACCCTGAAATCGCAACCGTCGGCCTCACCGAATCGCAAGCAAAAGAAAAAGGCTACGACCCAATCGTCGGCAAGTTTCCATTTACAGCCTTGGGACGCGCACTCCTCGCAGGCGAAACCGAGGGATTCGCCAAGATAGTCGCCGACAAAAGCTCCGATCTAGTGCTCGGTGTCCACATAGTTGGCTCCGAAGCCTCAGACCTAATTAGCGAAGCAGCTCTCGCCATAGAAATGGGAGCAACATTAGAGGACATTGGACTCACAGTTCACCCACACCCCACTTTGCCAGAAAGTGTGATGGAGGCAGCGGAAGCAGCAAAAGGAAAAGCGATTCACATCCTACAGAAATGACAACGAAAGGAAACCTACTCGACCTCGGCCAACGAGAATACGCACAAGTATGGGAACTCCAGCGCAAGCTCGTTGATCTTCGGGCAAGGAAACTTATTCCGGACAGCTTAATCCTCGTGGAACATCCACACGTATTCACGGTAGGCAAAGCAGTCTCTGGTGACATCCCTCCCCAAATCGATGGCGTCCCAGTATTCCGAATAGAACGGGGCGGCCAGTGGACGTACCACGGCTTGGGACAGATAGTGGGTTATCCAATTCTAGACTTGAATGAGAGAAAGCGAGACATTCATGGATTCCTAAGAAACATCGAGCAAACACTCATCCTGACGATTAGGGAGTTCGGCATCGCTGGGGGGCGAGGAGAGCAAACTGGTGTGTGGGTGGGTAGCAAGAAGATTGCTTCAATCGGTGCAGCGATTAGAAACTGGGTAAGCTTTCACGGATTCGCGCTCAACGCGAACACGGACTTAAATTACTTCTACAAGATCAACCCGTGCGGGTTCTCTGGTTCAACCATGACCTCGATGAAAGCCTTGCTCGGCACAGACCTGAACCTCCGTGACGTAAAAGAGCAGGTTCGAAAGAAGTTTGAAGACACTTTCAATCTCGAATTGGTTGAGGCGAGGGCCGATACCTTAGAGCAAGCTGTAGTTACGTAGCTCACCTATTGACCTCCGATTAGGCTACATGGCCGAACTTGTAACTGGCAATTGCCCTACAGTTGCCGCACGTCGCGTAACCAAACTTATCCACCGTGAATTTCGTGCGAGAACCACACGCTTGACAAATCCCAGTAAACCCTTTGAGCTTTCCCGAATCCGGGTCCTTTGGCTCCAGTTTCTTGGCCGCAGCTTTCTCCGCGAAAACTTTGGATCTCTTTTGCTCTTCATTCAGTTTCCGCAAGTATGAAGAAGGAAGCTTTCTAGGCATCAGACATCATCCGAAAATGAATTCTTCCTTCCGGGGGAGTTTTTCAATCACTTCACGGGGTAGCGAGAGGTTGGTTTCTAACAGCTGTGTAGGGTTTGAAGAAAGCCAGCTGCTTAGACTGATCTCTTGATATTCTCCGTTGTTAAAGACGAGTAGAATGCGACTCGTCTCTTTACCATTGTTTTGAAGCGAGTGTCCGTAACCCATAGGGGCGAAACCCACATCGCTCTCGCTCAGCTCCACAGTTTTTGCTCTTCCAGAGGATGCGAATACCGTCGTGCGCATCTTACCGGACAGGACGAATTGCCATTCGTCCGCATTAGGATGCCAGTGAAGCTCGCGGAGAGCACCGGGCTCGAGCTCAAGCAATGCCCCAGTCATAGTAGTGGAGATGGGAAACTCGCGGGATGAAGCTAGCCAGAGCGAACTACCACGGTAACGCTTTGGTTCCTGGCTGAGAAGCTCGTACTTGTGGGTAAGCGGCGGAGAATGCAAAATGTCCCCGGACGTTTCAGGCGATGCGGGAGGAGTCGGCCCGAGCGCGATGTAAACTTCTTTCTGGGGGAGGCTCTTGAGGTCTTCTGAGCTAACACGTAGGTTCTGTGCTACGATGTCTTTCGGTGTGTGTCCCAACCAGTCGGTCAGGCTAAATGTGGCGAACTCAGAAAAATATCCATTATCGAACGCTAGCAGGAACTTAGTCGTCTCATTCCCGATACCTTGAATCGAATGTCCGTGACCACGTGGAAAATACCAGACATCCCCCGGCCCGAAGTCGTTGGCCTCCGAGCGGCCTTGAGGATCAATAATTGTCGTACGTACCTTGCCGCCTATCACGTAACCCCATTCGGCGGCGTTAGCATGCCAATGTAACTCTCGCAAACCGCCCGGCTTAAGCGTCATTAAGACGCCCGCAATGCTCTTGGATGTTGGAAATTGGATTGCGGTGGCTTCCCTGGCCGTGCCGCCCGGGAATGTGCGGGGTTTCTGCCGTCCCATTGGGAACCGAAACTCTGCTGGTCTCAATTTGTCGTTTTTCTTGCGGGATGCCTTCATGCTTTCACTTAGCCCGTAGTAATGAAAATTAGGGCTCTGTTAACTTATCGGCTCATTGGTTTCACTGACCTCTCATCGCTAATAGACATTGAAAGTTGAGGTTAGGCTATGCGGGCGATCAAAACCGTTCAACAATACTACGAACCCAGGCCCGAGATTCTACGGATGCTTAACGATTTCCGCCAGATGACGAACACCTGCATAGAGGTTGGTCTGGCGGAGAATGTCACGAGCCTCAAGGCTCTGTCTCTGAAATCGTACAAACAACTTACGGAGTACGATTCTATGAGCTACTACAAGCTATGCGCCATGAGCAGCGCAACAGGTATCCTCCGGAACTATCGTAGAACTACAAGATATGGGAAGAAGCCAACAACCCCGCATGTTCGACGTTTGCGGTTGACCACATGCTACGGTTTCAAGATCAAGAATGGTTACTTGTTACTACCCCATCATCCCAAGGAAAGGATCAGAATCCCTCTAACCCCCCATGTTCAGGCAACAATTCGTAAACACACAGTTCGTTCGGTCACGTTGACACAAGACAAGCTGTCGCTTGCATATGCGAAACATGTGGCGGCGATCAAGCCGGATGGCTTCATCGGCATTGATCGGAACCTGAACAATGTTACATTAGCCTCCACGAACGGTTCGATCATGAAACATGACCTCTCCGGCGCGACACGGGTAAAGGCTACTTACCGCGAGATACGATCTCACATGAGGAGAAACGATGTGCGCACCCGCCGCGAAATAACCAGCAAGTATGGTCGGAAGCAACAGGAGAAGGTTAAGCGAATTCTCCATCAAGCATCCAAAATGATTGTGCAACAAGCCAAGACCCGCGATTTCGGCATCGTCATGGAGCAACTCACTGGGGTTCGGAAGTTGTATCAACGTGGAAACGGTCAAGGTCGATGGTATCGAGGGAGAATGAATTCTTGGTCGTATGCGGAGTTACAACGTCAGATCGAGTATAAAGCTCGCTGGGAAGGTTTGCCAGTTATCTATGTTTATCCGCACGGGACGTCAGCGAAGTGTTCGATATGTGGGTCTCGCATGGCGAGAATACCCGAAGAGAAACGACTGCTGAGATGTCCATCGTGCAGGGTGAACGTAGATAGGGATGTGAACGCGGCCAGAAACATTCTGGCGAGAGGCGTGAGGTTCGCGCCAATCGCGCTTCCAGTTGAAGCGATGGTACAGGAACCCTCGGAAGGTAATCCTGAAAGTCGATGGAAGCGAGTTAACGAGTTAAGGCCTCATGAGCCAACAAGTTAACAGAACCAATGATGCATTTTTAGCCTATGTTACTTAGGCGGCTTAGGGTTTCTGCGGCTGGGCCATACGAGGCTAGGCCGTCGGCTAGGAGAATTCTTGCATCGGTCTTAGCGACTGCTTTTTGCCTTGAATACATGCCTCCACACCTTTACTGATTGAAATCAGCCTTTAAATGGTCGAAATTCAGCATGCTACCCAGGCGGTTTAAGGTCTGGTGTCGGTTCTAACCGATTCTTTTGGGCGCGTTGCGCGTAAGCTTCGGATTTCGGTTACGGACCGCTGTAACTTCCGCTGTCAGTTCTGTATGCCCACACACCCGGTCTGGTTACCGCACAGCGAGATTCTCAGTTATGAGGAGATTCGGCGTGTCGCATCCCTATGCGTGGGTATGGGTGTAGAGAACATACGTCTCAGTGGCGGCGAACCCCTAATGCGCCGCGACATCGAGCAGCTTGTCGCGCTCTTAGCTAACATTCCTAACCTCCGCCAGCTCAGCATGACAACCAACGGATTCCTCCTATCTGAGAAAGCCTCAGCCCTAAAGCGAGCAGGGTTGAAGGGAATCACTGTAAGCCTTCACAGCCTCAAGCCCGAAAGGTTCAGCCAGATAACGGGAGGCGGAGTCCTCGAAACCGTCGTCGCTGGAATAAAAGCGGCGAAATCAAGCGGCTTCAAGCCTCTCAAAATAAACGCCGTGATCATTCGAGGATGCAATGATGACGAGGTAGTTGACCTAGCTTCTCTTGCAAAGGCAGGTGACGTGACGGTTAGGTTCATTGAGTACATGCCTTTCGACGGCGAGCGGCATTGGGGCATGGATAAAGTAGTCAGCGGAAATGAGATCGTGGAGAAAATTCGAGAACACTACGAATTGGATTCAGTCCCGCGACAAGCCGGCAGCACAGCAAAGCTCTACAAGTTCCAAGACGGAAAAGGAGAGATCGGAATAATCACTTCAATAACCCAACCATTCTGCTCCGATTGCGACAGAATACGCATCTCCGCCGACGGCAAAATAGTCCCCTGCCTATTTGATCGAACAGGATTCGATCTCAGGCCCCTACTCAGAGGCGGAGCCACCGATGAAACCATCATCACTTTCATGCGCGACGCGATCCTGCGGAAGGCGCCCGGTGTTGAGACACTGCTCAAGAAGTATGAACCGCTCGAACACATTCGGCCGATGCATACCATTGGTGGATAGAGAGAACAAGCTATTTTAATAATGAATTCTTTCGTCGAACAATCTTAATAGAACGCGAGAGGTTCTTTCCCAGAAAACCCTGAAAGACAACGCTCTTCACGAGTAATCCAACAATTTTGCTATGGTGTGTTCGATGAGTCAGCCGAACCTTGTTCGAATTGGCAAGAAACCCATTATGAACTACGTGACGGCCTGCGTAACCCTCTTCAATTCGGGCAACGGGAAAGTCATGGTCAGGGCAAGAGGCCAAGCAATAGAGAAAGCCATCGACACCGTACAAATGCTAAAGCATAGTTTCCTCAGAGACGTTATCGTCAAAAGCATAAACCTCGGATCAGAAGACGTCACCCGCTACGACGGCACTCGAGGCAATATTTCAACCATTGAAATCACACTCTCGCAAGGAGAAGACGAAGACGAATATGAGGAAGACGAGAACGTCGAAGTTGAACAAACCACACCCCCCTGAGTTATAGAGCAAGATAGTCGACGTCTCGATACCGTTACCTTTGCAGTGACGTGGTGAGAATTATCGCGGTCGGTTCAGAATTTTTCGTCTAGTTGTGCGATATAACGCTGTTTGGAGTTCTCTTCTAGGAATGAAGCCTTGAATGAGTTCTTCAAAAGTTTGAGGATATCCTGCTCGGTGAGCCTCAGCGCGTCAGCGACTGCCTTGTAATTCTCAGCCACATACCCCCCGAAATACGCGGGATCGTCAGAATTCAGCATCACAAGCAAGCCTAGATCGAGCATTCTCTTGATCGGGAACTTATCCATGGACTCAAAGTACTGAACCCCGACGCTGGCCAATGGGCAGGCGGTTAGGGGGATTTGATCCTTCACAAGTTTTTCAACTAATTTTGGGTCCTCGAGGGAGTGGTATCCATGATCGATCCGAGACACCCCCAATAATTCTAAAGCTTCCCACACATATTCGGGGGGAGCCTCTTCTCCTGCGTGTGCGACTGCTACGAAGCCTCCTTTCCTTGCTTTCGTGAACACTTCCTGAAACTTACTGGGAGGATTCCCGAGTTCTTTCGAGTCCAAACCCACCGCGAAAATCTTGTCTTTGTACGAGAAAGCGTTGTCCAGCATTTGCATCGCGGAAGCCGCTGAGAGGTCTCTTAGGAAGCACATTATCAGTTTGGATGTCATTCCCATGCTCTTCTGGCCGTCGCTGAGAGCGTGACTTATTCCGTTGACAACGGTGTCGAAAGGTACATGGCGATCTGTGTGGGCTTGGGGGTCGAAGAAGATTTCAGCGTGGCGAACCCCTTGGGATGAGGCACGCTTCAGATAAGCCATGGTCAGCTCGTAAAAGTCCTGTTCGTGAAGAAGAACGCTCATCGCGTTGTAGTATATGTCCAAGAATGATTGGAGGTCCGTGAACTTGTAGGCGTTTCGAACCTCATCCACGGTTTTGTACGGAAGTTTGACTTTGTTTCGCTGCGCTATTTCAAACATCAGTTCCGGCTCAAACGTGCCCTCTATGTGAAGGTGTAACTCAGCCTTGGGAAATTCGTAGATCATTTGGTCAATTCTACTTGACAAAGTTGGCCTTCGGGCTTTATTTTTGGGTGCGTTCATAAATCTTTGTAACGATCAGGTCCGCCGTCATCTGAAAGTGTCAACAAAGTCTTTTATGCGAACAGACGTTACGAATGGCGTTCTAGGGAAGACTGATTGGCTAAAGGTGCTGTTTTCGTTCGTGAAGCTACCGGACTAATCAAGAACGTCTCTCTCTTTGACGCGGTCGCTCTCAACATAGCTGACATGTCAGCCGGAGCGGCGCTTGCTGTTGTGGGTTTCACGATGGTTTTGCTGCCAACCATATCTGGCGTAAACCTTGTGTATGGATCGATTATTGCGTTCGTGCTTTCTATCCCACAAATTGTCGTCTACACGATGATGACACAACGCATACCCAGAACGGGCGGAGATTATGTCTGGCTTTCACGGACATTCGGCGGATGGTTGGGAGGATCCCTAGCGTTTATGGGTCCAGCCCTCGAGACGATGGCATATCTTGCGCTGATTACGCTTTCAACAATCTTTGCAATCGGTTCAGTAGGAGCCTCTTTGGGTTACACAAGTTGCGGAATCACAAGTTGCCTTGGTCTCGCTTTACCTGGGAACATTCAAGGGGCTGACGTTGTGTCCCAGTTCATCCTTGGGGCCATCATCTTCGGTGTAATGATAGGCGTGAATATCTGGAGACCCAAGTTCGGATACAAACTTGTAGCAGTATGCACTACTGTCGGTGTCATTAGTATGATCGCCGGTAACCTCGCACTCCTCTCTGCCGGTAGGGCAGGAGTGTCGAGTTACATGGACTTCCTCAACAGCATCGGCGCGAATACGACCTACGCAAAGGTCGCTGCGTCTTATACAGGGTCTACGTTCGATTTCAATGCCACAATTATGATGCTTCCGTTCTTCGCAATCTTCGTTTACCCATGGGTCTTCGCAGGCCCAGCCGTAGCATCTGAACTCAAAGGCGGAAATAAAACCCTCAAATGGAACATCCCAATCGCAGCATTCATCATCTTCTTACTCGTTACCGGTTCGTTCGCGACGATGTACTTTGTAGGAGGGTTCGAATTCATTACGGCCGCCTTGGCCAACTCCACTTTGGTGTATACGTACTCGTTCAACTTTTGGACTCTAGCGATGGGAGTATCCAACAACCTCGCCTTGTCATGGTTCATTGGGCTAGGATGGATTCTCTGGAACGTCGCTATCCTTGCATACGGGATAATTCTCGTTTCTCGGTATCTCTTCGCCGAAGCATTCGACCGCTTCCTACCATCAAAAATTGCGTACGTCACTCCCAAATGGGGTTCCCCCGTAGTGGCACACCTGATTGATCTCGTCGTAGTTGTATTCCTGATCGGCGGGGCCTCCTTCCTCTATGGAACTTTGGTATCCCTGTACGGAAGCGTCATCGCCTCGATGATTTACTTCGCCTCCATCGGAGCAGCAGGAGCGGTGTATGGAGTTAGGAAGGAGAAGGGACAGGCGAAATGGTTACTGTTATCCTGTGGAACCTTCACCTCACTCGTATTTCTATACCTGCTTTACCAGTTCCTAGCGTTTCCATCGGTTTGGGGCGGAAACACATTCGCCTACTCATACGTAGCAGCCTCATTTCTAACAGGCCTGGTCCTATACGGAATTTCCAAGTACTACCACGGAAAACGAGGAATCGACATAACACTCGCCTACAAAGAAATCCCCCCCGAATGAACACAAGACAATAAGGCGATCCTTACACCTAGGCGCCTCGCTCACCAAATCCATCTGAGCGATTGTGTTGCCTCATTGTTTGGCAACACATCAGCATCCCGTAAGGCTCCGGGAGTGGAATCGCAAACCTATTCTCGACTCGCTTGCCGTAAGGCTTAAACATCTATGTTTAGGGTTAAGGTACCGTATCCGTAATGAAGACAACGGTATTGCTTAGAGAAGACCTCTACGAGATCCTGAAGGAGAAGTTCGGGCCCAGAGGCATGTCCGAAGCTATCAATGCAATTCTTGCAGAAGCTCTTCTGAAGGGAGAGGGTATGTTCGGGACAATGAGAAGGACGTCACTGAAAGACATGCGAGACCATAGGGACCGCTTATGAGGTACATCATGGATTCCTATGCATGGCTTGAATATTTCATGGGAACCGAAGCCGGCCAAAAAGTCAAACAGATCATCGACACGGAAGCGTATGAGAAACTCACACCCTCAATTTGTCTGGCGGAGACATACGCGAAGATTCTGAAAACGGAAGATGAACAAAAAGCTGAACTCAGAAGAGCATTCATCAAGTCAAGAAGCGCGCTTATTCCACTTGATGAGAATTTGGCCGTTGAAGCGGCTAAGACTGATGTCGCGATGAAGAAAAAAGTTCAGGGATGGGGCCTAGCTGACTCAATTGTTCTCTCGACTGCGCGAGACCGGCAGGGGAAGGTCGTTACCGGTGACCCTCACTTTCGTGGGTTGGCTGAAGCCCATATGATATAGGGTCTACCAGGAAGTTCGAAACTGGGGGGGACGGGTGGGATTTTGGTCCCACTTGAAAAGAAGGGTACGGGTGTAAGACAGCCGACAGGGGGGTGTTTGACACCCCTCCAACACATGGACAGTCTTTGAGACAGCTTGAACTCCGGGTCTACGGGTTGCGAATAGAAGCATACGTGAGTCCAGAATGAACGTTACGAATCGTACCGCATGGGCGAATGAAAGTAATGCACAACGAAGAGGTACTAGAACCCACCTGCGCCATCACCGGGATCGGTCCACAGAAGCCAAATCTAGGTTGCGCCAGATTCGGGATGATTACAATAATGACATATGAAAGGCTGGTTCAGACTGCACGCGGAGACGCCCCGTTCGATCTCGTGTTAAGAAACGTGCGGCTCGTGAACGTTTACACGCGCGAGCAATACGAGACGAGTATAGGGATTTGTGGTGACAAAATCTCCTATGTTGGGGAGCTAGAGGAAATTAAGTCGAAGGATGTTTTCGATGCGAAAGGAATGTATGCCATTCAAGGCCTGATCGATTCGCATCTCCACATTGAGAGCAGTATGGTTACCCCACCGCGATTTGCTGAAGCCGTTCTCCCGCATGGGACAACTACTGTAGCCATTGATCCGCATGAGATTGGGAACGTGTTGGGGAAGGCTGGGGTAAGGATGATGCTTGATTCCAGCGCAGGTCTGCCTTTGAAGGTCCTTGTTCTCGTTCCTACCTGCGTACCCGCGGTATTGAATGCGGACACGGCTGGGGCTGAAATCCAAGTGTCAGATGTTAGAGAGATGCTTGGTTGGGAGAGGGTTATCGGCCTCGCTGAAGTAATGGATTACAGTGGTGTGATCAACCTCGACAAACGAATGACTGAGATAGTCAAGGCTGGCAGAGAGGCAGGAGTCGTTATCGATGGTCACTGCATGAATCTAGATGAAAAGGGAACAAACGCTTACGCAGCCTCAGGAATTGAAGCAAACCACGAATACTTTCCCGTAGATGCAGACCATGGTTACAAAGCTGATTTTGATATAATCCTCCGCGAAATCCGCCTAGGAATGTTCGCGAAACTAAGGAAATTCTCCCTCGTTCCCGGATTAGTCAAGTTGCTGTCCAATCTTCCCAGCAAGCAAGGCCTGCTGCTTGTTACCGACGACACAATGCCAGACGATCTCATGCGAGATGGACATTTGGACGACGTTGTGCGCAAAGCGATACAGAACGGGTTCGATCCAATAGATGCAGTTCGCTCAGCAACCCTCTTCCCAGCCAAACACCTTCGCCTATTCGACCGCGGCGCCATAAGCCCAGGAAAAATCGCTGACATTCTACTAGTCAAAGACTTGAATGAGTTCAAGGTGAAGTTGGTTGTCGCGAACGGGAGAATCGTAGCGGAGAATGGCACGCTCGTAACAAAACTTGCAACAACCCATTTCCCGAAAGAAGCAACACGCACAGTGAAACTTCAGAGAGTGACGCCGGATGATTTCCAGGTGCGGGTCGAAAAAGAGAGTGGATCAATCAGAGTCCGAACGATAACCATGCAGGGCTTCCTAACCAACTTTGAAGAAAAAGATGTGACTGTCAAGGACCATATTGTGCAGCACGATGGCGCAACGGTTGCCGTTTTTGAAAGGCACGGAAAGACTAGAAACAAGTCGCTTGGCTTCCTGGATAGATTCGGCCTGAAAGAAGGCGCCTTGGCTACAACAATTTCACATGATTCACACAACCTTACTGTTGTGGGGAATACCCCGTCAGATATGGCGGTGGCAGCGAACACTCTAATCGAGTGCCAAGGTGGGCTGGTTGCAGTGAACGGAGGAAAAGTTTTGGCTGAAGTTGAACTGCCGGTAGCAGGCCTCATGTCGGAAGAAAAGGCTGAGACCGTCGCAGGTAAACTGTTGGCATTCAGAAAGGTGGAGGAGCAACTCGGACTCGTCGATTACGGAACCATACTGATAATCTCCACGCTCGCACTTCCAGTAATATCACACGCAAGAATTACAGACAAAGGGCTCTTTGACGTTGACAGCCAAAGGATCGTGCCTCTAATCATAAACTGATAGAGGCCACATATCGGCTCTGTCATAAAGCTACGAAACCTGTCTCTCAATGCATCAGTGTTATGCACGAGAGATGAACGGAAGCCTTTTACAATTCACGGACTAAGCGCTCGCGTTGGAACAAGTCGGTGACTCATAATGGTGACCAAAGTTCAACGACATAAGATCGTCGTCACTCCGCCCGGGCCTAAGGCGAGAGAATTGCTTCAGAAAGATGCGACCATCTTGTCGCAATCGGTTGTACGTTGGTATCCTCTCGTTGCAGACTCTGGTTCAGGATGCGTCGTTAAGGATGTTGACGGTAACGAGTTCATAGATTTTAATTCGGGATTAGTCGTTTTGGCCGTGGGGCATTCGCATCCGCGCGTCGTCAAAGCGATCAAGGATCAAGCTGAGAAACTAATTCACTATTCATGGACCGATTTCTACTATAAGCCAATCGTTGACCTAGGGGAGCAACTGACTAAGATTACGCCTGGTTCATTTCCTAAGAAAGTGTTCTTCTGTAATAGCGGTGCGGAGGCAAACGAGGCCGCGATGAAGATGGCCCGTTGGCACACTCGCAAACCGTTATTCTTAGCGTACACCGGCGCGTTTCATGGAAGAAGTTTCGGAACTATGGCGCTTACTGCGAGTAAGCCGGTTCAGAGAAGACACTTTTTCCCGCTCGTTCCAGAAGTAACCCACGTTCCTTATCCCTACTGCTACCGCTGTCCCTTCGGGCTGAAGTATCCGGAGTGCGACATGTGGTGCGTCGACTTCATAGAAGAAGAGGTACTCAAGAAATATCATCCTCCTGAAGACACTGCTGCAATGTTTGTGGAGCCAATTCAAGGCGAGAGCGGCTACGTGGTTCCTCCCGACGATTATTTCCAGCGTTTGAAGAAAATACTTGACAAATATGACATTCTACTGGCTGACGACGAGATACAATCTGGGATGGGGCGGACCGGTAGATGGTTCGCTTTAGAGCACTGGGGCGTAACGCCTGACATTCTAACCACCGCCAAGGCTCTTGCATCCGGCCTCCCAATCGGCGCCGCCGTAGCTAAACAGGAACTCATGGATTGGGAAGGGGGTTCTCATGCCAATACGTTTGGGGGTAATCCTGTAGCCTGCGCCGCCGCATTACAAGTGATTGGCATCATAAAGGATGAAAAGCTCATGGAGAACGCGACCCATCAAGGGACGTACCTAATGAAGCGACTGAAAGAAATGCAACAGCAATACCCCATAATAGGCGACGTGCGCGGCAAAGGGTTGATGGTCGGAGTGGAATTCGTCAAAGACCCGGAAACCAAGGAACCAGCCGCTCAGGAAGTGGAGGACATAACCAACAAATGCTTCAAACGAGGATTAGCAATCATAACTGCCGGAAAATCCTCGATGCGCTTCGCACCCCCCCTCATCATAACCCGCGACATCATCGATGAAGGACTGGAAATCTTCGAAGGCGCCGTAAAGGAAGTAGCAGCTCAGCTTCGATAGACTCAGCCGTCCGTGGTAACGGCTCTCTATATGGCTCGACCGCGAGCAGAGCCTTTCCATGACGCCCAACCAAGCGCCTCCTGTATGGGAAAGCATATTTCGATTGAAAAATGGACTATGGAGCTCCGTTAACTTGTCGGCTCATTGGTTTCACCGACCTCTCATGCCTAAAAGAGATTGAAAGCGGACGCTAAGTTATGCGGGCGATCAAAGCAGTTCAGCAGCACTACACGCCCAGCCCCGAGATTCTACTGATGCTTGACGAGTTCCGCCGAATGATGAACACTTGCATACAGATTGGCTTGACTGAGAACGCCACGAGCCTCAAGTCCTTGTCCGTGAAAGCGTACAAACAACTTGCAACCTACGACGCTATGAGCTACTACAAGCTATGCGCCATCAGCGGCGTAACTGGAATACTCCGGAATTATCGCAGAACGGTTCGACATGGAGAGAATCCGACAGCTCCTCATGTTCGACGTTTGCGTTTGACCACCTGCTATGGATTCAAGATTAAGGACGGCTGTCTTCTTCTGCCGTACCATCCTGGGGAATCGATCAGAATTCCTATTACGCCGCATGTTCAAGCAACTATTCGAAAGTACAAGGTTCGTTCGGTTACGTTGACCCAGGACAAGTTGTCGTTGACATATGCGAAGGAGGTCGCGGAGGTCCGACCGAGTGGTTTTATCGGCATCGACCGAAACCTGAACAATGTCACATTGGCGTCCACGGACGGTTCCAGCGCGAAGCATGAACTAACCGAGGCGACAAGGGTAAAGGCTACCTACCGACTGGTACGCTCCCGCATCAGGCGGAACGATGTGCGCATCCTCCGCGAAATCACCAGCAAGTACGGTCGGAAGCAACAAGAGAAGGTGAAGCGGATTCTCCACAACGCCTCAAAACAGATCGTAGAGGATGCGAAGGGCAGGGAGTTTGGCATCGTCATGGAGAAGCTGACAGGCATAAGGAAACTTTACCGGCACGGTAACTGGCAGTGCAGAGGTTATCGTGGGGTGATGAACGGTTGGAGTTACTTTGAATTGCAGCGTCAGATCGAATACAAGGCCCAGTGGGAAGGCATCCCAGTCATCTACGTGAATCCGTCTGGCACTTCGGTGAAGTGTTCGATGTGTGGGTCGCGCATGGCGCGTAAACCCGAAGAGAGCCGACAACTCAAGTGCCCGAGCTGCGGATTCACCGTAGACCGAGACGTAAACGCTGCTAGGAATATCCTAGCAAGAGGCGTGAGGTTCGCGCCAATCGCGCTTCCAGTTGAAGCGATGGTACAGGAATCCTTAGTAGGTAATCCTGAAAGTCGATGGAAGCGAGCTAACGAGTTGAAGCCCCATGAGCCAACAAGTTAACAGAACCGAAGTGAAGCGAGTATGTGTGTTGGGCGCTGGTTTGATGGGCCATGGCATTGCCCAAGTCTGCGCTCAAACTGGCAAATTCGAAGTTAGCATGCGGGATATCGAGCAACGGTTCGTCGATAACGGCATGAAGATGATCAAAGACAGCCTCCAACGATTCGTCAAGAAAGGAAACATAACCGAAGCTGAGTCGAAAGAAATTCTCAACAGAATTCACCCCACCCTGGACCTGAAACAGGCTGTTCAGAACGCGGATTTAGTTATCGAGGCCGTCACCGAGAATCCACCGCTCAAGAAAGCCGTCCTTGCGGAGGCGGACAAGTATGCTCCCCCACACGCAATAATCGCGTCGAACACGTCCTCGATCAGCATAACCGAGATTGGGGCCGCCACGACAAGGGCTGAGAAGGTTTGCGGGATGCACTTCTTCAACCCCCCACAACTCATGCGACTCATCGAGATTGTCCGCGGGCTGAAAACCTCGGATGAGACAGTAGAGACAATCAAGCAAGTTTCTGCTAAGCTTGGGAAAGAGTCAGTCCTAGTCAAGAAGGATACACCAGGATTCATTGTAAACCGGATCCTAGTTCCCGCCCTCAACGAGGCCGTATTCCTTGTTGCGGAAGGGGTTGCAGATCCGGAGGATATTGACAAAGCAATTACCCTAGGATTGAATTGGCCAATGGGGCCACTGAAACTGATTGACTACGTGGGCGCCGACACCCACCTCTTCATCACGGACGTGATGGTGAACGAGACTGGAGATCCAAAATTCCGCCCGAGCAACCTACTCAAACAAATGGTGCGCGCAAACCTACTGGGAAGAAAGACCGGGAAAGGTTTCTACGACTGGCCAGAAAAGAAACAGTAAGCCAGGTCTGTCCCTTGAGTGAGCACTCAAAACTTGAGAAAGTAAACATAGCTCAGAAATTTACTTGATTCAATATTGTTAACTTGGCGGCTCATGCGTTCTGGTATTTTGGCGTGAGTAGTTTCGGTTTCCTCTCTACATTTTAAGTTGCTCAGGAGATGGCTGTCTCTTGCTTAGCTTTGCTTGTGAGGAAGTCGGTGAAGCAACGCTTCCATCCCGATGAGTGCACTCTCGGGTTGATGGAATCTTTCAGGCAGATGACGAACATCTGCATCGGAATCGGGTTGGCGAATGATGCGTCATCGTTGAAAAGACTCTCCTTACTATCTTACCGAGAGCTTCGAGGCTTCCGCCTTCCGTCATATTACAAACTCTGCGCAAGCTCCAAGGCTGCCGGAATCCTTGCAGCACGAAAGAAATCTATCAAACGCGGCCACATGACGAAGAACCCATTCTTGAAGAAAGTGCTGTTAACTTCCTGCTACGGATTCAAAATCGTGGACGGCAAACTACTTGTCCCTGTCGGGCGGAGGGAGACATACGCTATTCCATTAAACGCGCACACACTTCGAACCCTAGCTGAACCTAAGATTAGAGCACGTTCCTTCACTCTGACCCGAGAATCCTTGTCGTTATGCATCAGCAAAGACGTGGATCCGATCAAGCAATTGGCCGGGGTTGTGGGCGTGGATAGGAACCTCAACAACCTGACCGTAGGCAACTCGGAAGAAATCTTGTACTATGAAATGGGAAAGGCATCTGAGATCGCCAAGACGACGAGGGAAATTGCACGATCTTTTAGGCGCAATGATGCCCGAACTCGTACTGCCATTACCGGCAAGTACGGCGAACGAAGAAAGAACCGAATACGTCAGCTACTCCACATAGTGTCAAGACGAGTCGTTGAGTCAGCTCTCCAGAACCGACATGGAATTGTCTTCGAGGATATTCGCGACATCCGAAAACTGTATCGGAGAGGAAGTTCGCAGGGTAGGGGCTACCGTGCGCGAATGAACAGTTGGCCTTTTCACGAAGTTAAGCGGCAAATCGAATACAAAGCCGCTTGGGTGGGTGTACCCGTGATCACGCTTAGTAAGTCTGAGACCAGAGGCACGAGCAGGGTTTGCCCGAGATGCGGGGAGAGACTCCAATCGAGCAAACAACTACGCCGAAAACTCTGGTGCCAGCGATGCCGAGAAATGTTCGACCGCGACCTAGTCGCCGTATTGAACATTAGCAGGCGGGGCGGGTGAGGTTCGCCCGGTCGGAAGGCGTTGGAATTGAAGCGATGGTAAAGGAACCCGATGCAGGCCCAACATGGCCGAAGGTAATCCTAAGAGTCGATCCAACGAAGCTAACTCGAAGCCACGAGTCGAAGAGTTAACAGAACCTGGCACAAACACGCGGCTGAGGACGAATTATTCCTTGTAAAGAAAGGAAAACTGCTGATCAAACTAAGGGACAAAGACATTTGGTTAGATGAGGGGGAGTTTATCATAATTCCGAAAGGAGTTGAGCATAAGCCAGTTGCCAATGAAGAGGTTCACGTTGTTTTGATAGAACCGAAATCAACCCTGAACACTGGTGACGTGAAGAACGAGAAGACGCTGGCCCAACTCAAGAGAATTTGATTCCAGCCCCGCCTATTTTTTGGCAGTTTGGCAGAGCGTAATTTTCCGAAGACAGGTTCGCACTAACATTCCATTTCAGTTAGAAGTCGGTTGGTATGCCGCCTAAGCCTCCGAGCCCTATGCTGAGACCCTTCTGTACACCTTTGAATTGGGCGTGGTCCATGGCTATCGCGTAGGCCAGAATTACGTACGGGTCGATTTCTTGACTTGAGATTTCGACGCCGTAGGAATCGCGAATGCTCACCCATTTCTTGTGAATCTGAGCTATTGTGCTACCCGACGGGTTTTGAATGGAAAATTCGTGCGCGGTTATGTTTCCCTTAATTCTCGCGATCTCCTTCCCGGTCGAGTCTTCAAGCCACCATTCGGAACCTAGCAGTTTCAGGACCTTCTTCTTGACTACTGCTACGAGTCCTCGCGGGTCGTAGATTTCAAAAGTAGGTCTGACCGTTAGGACTTTCCCCCTCATCTCACCTAACCTGCCGCCATCTGGCGTCTCGAAATAGAATTGTGGACCCCAGCTGACCAGTTTCTTCTTCACATATGCGAGCAGGTTACCGCTTCTGTCTTTGATTCCAAACGTATCGCGTAGGGCAGCAATCTTCTGCTCGATGATGTACTCTCTTCCCGAAAAAGGAGAAGTGGGTTTAGCGGTTGGAGTTTGTGCGGGGGCACCTTCCAGCTTGTACCCACAGCTAGTACAGAATTTGCTATTTCCCGTTATCTCATTACCGCAAGACGGACACTTCACACCAGAACAACTCAGTGACTAACACAAGTAAAGACAGTAATATTTGTAACCTATTCGGGCCCCAGATAAGGGATGTGTCGTAACAGAGTTGGCGTCGCTTCGATTCTACGTCACCGTTGCTACGTTGGCCTTGGTGACGGGTGAGCTGATTGATTCGGCGTCCACGATTACCGCGTTCGTCAATCCTATGTTCAGGGGCAGCTTCGAAGAGGTTGGCAACGTCTTCGTAATATTCCTCATGTATAACTTAGGATTGGGTACGACAGGTCTGTTCCTTGGTTTAGCTGCTACTTGGGCGTTTGAAGTAGCTTTGATTTGGAAAGCCTACTCAATTAGTGGGGCGCGTTCATTCGGTGCCAGCGCTGCTCAAGCCGCGGGAATAATGCTTTTCATGATTTTGTTGGCAATAGGGCACTGGATGGCAGGTTTGCAGAATATCGTATTACTATCCTCATTGAGTCATTGAAGAAACTCCAAATGGTAACGCTAACGTTCGCATGAACCGGTCGTTGCCCTGTGACGTTTATATTCGCCGATCAAGAGACCTGAAAAATGCGGGGAACCCTGGTGCCTAAGAAAACAGCACGTAGGAAGAAGAAATCGAAGCCAAAGAAGTTCGAGCCTATTCCGAAGGGCTTCCACACCGTCACTCCGTATCTCGCGATCAAGGGTGCGGCGCAGGCTATTGAGTGGTATGAGAAAGCCTTCGGAGCCAAAGAGATAGCGCGACAGGAAGGGCCTGAAGGTAAACTGATGCACGCTCGGCTTAGGATTGGCGATAGCATAGTCATGATGTCAGATGTTTTCCCAGGCGCATCACATAAGGATCCAATCGAACTGGGCGCCGTCTCGATAACACTCCACATCTACTCCAAGAACGTGGACTCACTATGGAAAAGAGCAGTTGAAGCTGGAGCGAAGGTGAACATGCAACTGGATGACATGTTTTGGGGTGAACGATACGGCCAGCTGACCGATCCGTTCGGCCATTCCTGGTCGTTGTCGAAGCGGATCCCCATGTCTCGCAAGGAGATGGAAGAGAAACGAAACGCTGCAATGAAAATGTTCGAACAAGCCCACTCCCCCGTGTCCGAAGAAAACTCACAATCGCCATAGCAAAACGATCATAACTTTCGCAGCCGTCGCACCATTCATAAGAACTACGCTGCAGGAAAACTGATGATCGCATATTAATTCTGAACATCAACAGTGTCTAACCCATGGAATTCATAGTGCGACCTCTCCGAAAAGAGGACCTGCAGACTGCGGACCATATCATGCGTTTGGCTTTTGGAACATTCATGGGTGTTCCTGACCCAGCGAGCTTCGGTGAAGGCATGGATCACGTAAAGACTCGTTGGTTGGCTAATCCGAAAGCCGCTTTCGGCGCCGAAAGAGATGGTGAACTGGTCGGTTCTAACTTTGCCACGAGATGGGGTAGCTTTGGTTTCTTCGGACCATTGACCATACATCCCGATTTATGGGACAGAGGAATTGCTAAACTACTTCTCGAACCCACAATCGAGCTTTTCAACAATTGGGGTGTCAGCCATGTGGGCCTCTTCACGTTCGCTCAGAGCCCAAAACACATAGGGTTGTACCAGAAATTCGGATTTTGGCCACGATTTCTAACACTTCTGA
This sequence comes from Bathyarchaeia archaeon, assembly GCA_049521055.1. Classification (GTDB taxonomy): domain Archaea; phylum Thermoproteota; class Bathyarchaeia; order 40CM-2-53-6; family 40CM-2-53-6; genus FEN-987. The sequence goes on along the minus strand of JBEKPE010000001.1, from coordinate 43,334 downwards.
TGTCGAAGAGTGTTCAAAGTAGAGATACTTCCGGGCGATGGTCTAAGTTTTCTGACCTTTCTGATGATGAGGTATCGAAATGCTTGGTGACGTGTCGAAGCTTGACCGGTTCGGTCTATGAAGGTTTGGATTTGGAGCGGGAAATAACTTCTGTCCGAAATCAGAAACTTGGCGACACCATACTCTTGTGGGAGGGCGAAAAACTCGTTGGCATTGCCGTATGCCACTGCGGGGCTGGCACTGAAGCTGGAAGTGACACATGCTACGTCAAGTTCGGAGCCGTCCGTAGCGGATCTAGTGCGGAGAATTTCTTTGAAAGGTTACTTAGTGCCTGCGAGGAATTAGCCACTATGAAAGGAATGACGCATGTATTGGCGGGCGTAAACTCTGCATGTCATGATGCGTATCGGATAATGATTGCGAAAGGCTTTCGCGCTGACTTTCAAGGGGTCTTAATGCTAAAACCAAATGAGCCAGCTTTTGATCGGCCAGATCGCTACGTCCTGTGCGACTTACGCTAGAAAGCGTCCACCTATAGTGGCTATCTATGAACAGAGATAGTCAGGGCATATTTCTCGTTCTTGTGTCAGCAATCTCGTTCGGCTTCATGCCCATCTTCGCTAGGTTCGCCTACGCTCAAGGCGTTGGTGTTGACGAGCTCCTCTTCGTCAGATTTCTCCTCGCCTTTCTAATAATGGGAACACTCCTCGCCGCTTCGCATAAGTTGATTCTTCCCAAGCGAATGGATCTCCTGGCTTTGATTGTACTCGGTGCACTAGTCTACTTCCTGCAATCCACTTTCTACTTCAGCGCTCTCCTCTACTCACCGGTTGCAATCGTTGCGCTGCTTCTTTACACATATCCAATCTTCGTTACCTTGGGCGCCTCCATGTTAGGGTGGGAGCGCTTTCCGCGCCGTCTGGCGGGGGTTTTCATAATGGCGTTGATTGGTCTGGTCTTGGTCGCAAATCCATTCGGAACAGCCATCGGCCTTGGCGTGTTCCTCGCATTGACTTCTGCGGTAATGTATACGATCTACATTCTAGCTGGATCGAAGGTTCTTCGAAGGGTCAAGGGAGACGTGGGTGCTTTCTACGTGATGGGCGCGGCTTCGGTAAGCTTCGGCTTAACGGGAGTGTTGACCGGTTCGATTCGTTTGAACTGGGGGGTTGCTGGATGGTTTTGGGTGGTGACCATTACCCTCGTGTGCACGGTTCTCGCATTAACTACTTTTTTCATCGGCATTTCAAAGATTGGTCCCTCGAGAGCTGCATTGATTAGCCTTATCGAACCGGTCACCTCAGTAGTTCTTTCGTTAGCCATCTTCGGAAACAGACTCACCATATCACAGTGGTTCGGAGGCCTCCTGATACTTGTATCTACGGCAATCACGACGGTCTACGGCAAACCCCTGAACCACGAGCCTCATGGCCTTCTGATGCCAAAAATGAACCCGCCAACCACGCCCAATCAAAGCGACGCCTGTGATTGAGATGAGGACCAAATGGTCCAGATGAGCAATGCAGCACCTCGTCAAGCTGATTTCTCTAGACTGACTTCCAAATTATCGAGCAGTCTCAATTGATGCCATCGCGCATCCCATACGACTTTACGCATGTTCCTAATTCTCATGATGTTCCGGAGTTCTTCCCCTGATTCGTCGAGCTTGAAATCGATGATACCGTCGGCGCCGGCTTCAAGGGTTCTGTAGACAGACTCAGGATGAACGCCCTTTACTATGCCAAGAATTTGGGTTGACTTTCTTACTACAGAGGAGGGGAAACTCCTAGTTAGTAGAAATTCTGTCCAAGCCTTATCCTCATTGAACCTAGCTAGGGTCGAAACGTTGTCGCCAATTCTCAACAGATCAGGGTTAGGTGATTCGTCCATAGCTTCTTTCGCGAAATGTATGCTGAGGTCGTGGACCCTCAGCGAATCAATCGCGAATTTCTCCCGCGACTTCTGACCCAAGGTAGTTGTATACCAATCATAAATCATCAGCTTACCTGCGCTTTCCAATTCCTCAATATTCGCTGAAAGCTGTCCAAGCGTAGCCCGAATGTCATTTGGTGTTTGTCCGCCCGCGTTGTAGATAAGAGCGCCGCCTTGCTTCAGCCAGCCTGCAGCGATTGTAAGGGAAGCGTTGTACCACTGCGATGATGGATCGAACTCAACTAAGATGTTCGACCCTGTTGGAATGGGTGTATTAGTCAAGTCTCCGATTAACTGAATCTGTGGCATGAGAATACAACGCCATTTTGACATGACTTATTTGCTGTCGTGGTTTTGTTTTTCGTGTATGAGTTTAATGGTGCATCCACAAAACGAAATCGTAAACTTGCAGCTCGAAAGGTCGCCATATAATGGGGGTGCTAGGAGAACATCTCGGAAATGCTGTTCTCCCAGCTACTTCATTTTCGTGTTTAGATAGCGTAGGTCCTCTTCGAAGCCGTTGTTGAGGTTCTGTCTAACGGCGCCTTCCAGTTGCTTGTCGTCCATCATCGGCGATTTGAAGTCGCACTCGCTCACTACCTTTGTTCCTCCAGGTACTTCGGTGTAGGTGTTGACTATCTTGCCGGTCATTGGCCCCTCTAGGAATTCGAGGGTTAGCTTGTCGGGTGGACTTGGCGTGATTTGGAGGACCACCTTAACGGTTTGTCCGTTCACTTCGTTTGTTTGTTCGATTTTAGTCATTTCCTTGTTCAGGGGTTTGACTGACTTGGTGCTAGGATGAATGCCTGTTAGGTCTGTCCCATGAGCCTCGATGAGGCGCCAAACTTTCTCGCGTGATACTGGAAAGAGTCCTTCGTCGGTTACTTTCACCATTTTCTCTTCTCACCTCCTATTGGTTTGCCTTGGCACGTGTCTCCACGGTCTTCTGCCAGCGTTCCTGCCATGTTGCCTCGTTTTCCTTCCACCATCTGTCGAACTCGGCCCTTGGGTGTTCGAGGTAGTACTTCAGTACCTCACCACCTAGGAGTTCCCAGCCGACTTCGTGTCCCCAGTATTCTTCATTGCGTTCGGGGAACCCTTCGTGTTTTACCGTGACCTTTGTGGCCTTTCGGGCCTTTTCGAATTTCACGGTGACTTTCGTGGGGTTGTCATCGGACCAGTTTGGAATCTTCTTGCCGGTTTTCGTGTCATAATCATTCATTTGCCACGTGTAGACGAGAAGTTCGTTAGGCACAACTTCCATCAATTCCCCCGTCGTAACGTGTCCGTCAGCCTCGCGTCCCATCTTGAACTTCCCTCCTTTTCGAGCGTCGATTTCGAACTGTTCTGCCATCCACTCCTGCATATCCTGTTTATCGGTGAACGCTTTGTAAACTCGTTCTGGAGGCGCCTCAATTTGAAGAACCTTAACGATCGTACCTTTCAACGTGGTCGAATCAGAAGGCATCTCTGAATCATCTGATAGTTAACATATGAATTAACTACTTATACCCTGAGCTAGTTAAAATCGTCCATGCCCAAATCGAAACCAACTGTTCTGGCCCGTCAATTCTGGGGGAAACGCGTTGCGGTTGAGGTGAAGGTAGATTCAGGGAGTGAGCTTAGGCACGAAATCGCTGGAGTCCGAAGAGCCCTTCACTCTCCTTCGTTATGCAGGATTCTTGTCCTAATCATGAAGGGGACAAGCTCTCCTACCGAGATAGCTCGTCTGACTGAGAAATCCAAATACGCCGTAAGCGTACAGGTGGCGAACCTGAAAAGAATCGGACTCGTAAAGGCTTCTCGCCTCATAGTGGCTGACATGCGGCGGAAGAGCTACGAGATTGCTTGGGATAAAATTGCACAAATCTTCACGCAAGATCACGCATTAGAACTGGAGATCTATGAGAATCAACTTGCGACGCCACCGTTAGGCGAAATGAAGGGAAGCATAACGGGAGTTGGGTTGGCAATCTCAGGCAACGGAAAACTTGGATTAGTAAGAGAAATCATTCCTCACGACGCTAAACCAGCAGAATGGAAACAGATGGACGCCCAGGTAAACCGATTGATCTGGGAGTTCCTCGAGTTCTTCAAAGGTTACGTGAAGGAGCGCCGCTTCAATACAATGCACGAATACTTTCTCGGTGCTTACGACGAACTTTCGGACCACTATTCTAGGCTACCAAGGAATTCGGAACTCGCCAAGTTCTTTGAATTCACTGATCGTGCCTTCAAAAGAATCATGCCGGTTGAACAAATATGGAGAAAATATCTCCCTAAGAAACCAGAGGTTTATCCCACCCTCTACAAGGGGAAGCCCCCGAAGGAATTTGTGATCAAATTGTTTGCGGAGGCTGGAAGCGTCGACCCATCGGGCCGTTACATACTAAATGCTGAGGCACAGGCGGCCATTAAGCCGGGGGTGCCTCTTAGAATCTATCCAGCATATACATACTCATAGCCCGAAACTTCAAGCTGTTCAACGCTAAGATAACATTCGAACGCTTCAGGTCGTCAGTTTGCCGTTTTGAACGATGGTTTTTCCGTCGATGGTTAATGTGGCCTTTGTGAGGATGCCTGGGAAGTAGAAGTCAGTCTTGTTCGCCCCGCCAATATCATCGTTGCCGCCAATTGCAACGGTAAGTGCGCCTGCGGTTATGCCATCCTGCATGAACCCTATCTTCGCCTTAGGGTTCAAGCCTACACCAATAGCTGCGATCCTGTTCTTTTCGCCTGATGCTTTGTCGTAACTCGTTTTGAAGTGGTCAGCGTTTTGGGTCGCTTTGTAGTTCGTGAGTATTCCGTCTTTGAAGTCCAGACGGATTCCGCCTACCCATTTGCCCATGTATGGGGTTGGTCTATCAAAGACAACCCTTCCCTCCGCGAACATTTCATCCGGACATACTAGGATGTTGCCGCCGGGGATGTTGGCTACGTTTCTTCCGTGCTCCAAATCGTCATCATCAACTATGCAATCCTCTGAGTAGGCTTCTCGGCCTGCCAGTCGCAGGGTCAAGTTTGTTCCATTGGGAGAAGTAATCTTAACTTCCCCGCTCTTCAGTAAAGGAGTGAGTTTCGTTATTTGGTCTCTCAACGCAGCGAAATCAACAGTAGATGCGGCGATTAGCATTCGTTGCCACGCGGCTAATGGAAGCCTCAAGGCGCGAGCCCGATTAGGGCTAGCATAGCCCAAACCGATCCGGGCTGCCTTCAGCCGGTACCGTTTAGCTCTCTCATACCATTCCTCATTATAGCCCGTAGCCGCCCTGAACTTTGAAGGATTCTTCCAGACCCTTGAGAACTCAGCAGGTCCAGTGATGAAGATGTACCCCTTAGCTTTCTCAATCGCAGCCCACTCGTGCTCACCCACTTTACCCAGCTTATCTTCTGGAAGTGATTCAACCGATTTCCAGAACGTTCCCTCATGCTCAAACAATAACATCGGGCGCGCGCCTAACTCACGCAGTCGATAAATGAAATTCGTAGCGATAGGTAAGCCATGATCCCAAGTTTCAACAATGACATCATCACCTGACTGAACCGCGAGCGTTTTAGAAAGAACGTTACGCACTACAGGATCATAATTGACTATTGCCATGATCCGCAAACAAGCGAACACCCCTCATTAAAGCTTGGCCATGAAAATATCGCGAAAATGAACTCATGGATCGGCAGCGCAGAAGAACTTTCTCTCCCAACCTGCACCTTCAGGAGACAACGTGAAATATTGAAGATGAGATGTAAGAGTTCGCAAGGCGATACGAAATGAGCGATCTGATTCTAAACAAGACGAAAACAGCCCTGGTAGTCATCGACCTCCAAAAAGGAATCACGTCGATGTCGACTGAGCCGTATGACACGAAGACTGTAATATCCAACGCCGTGAAATTGGCTAACGCTTTCAGAGAAAACAAGATGCCTGTCTTCCTCGTGCACGTCTCCTTTTCAAAAGGGACAGCGCTCCAATCGATCGCTGACCTCGCTATGCCTTCAAGAGGAGAGATGCCTGCGGATTGGACGGACATAGTACCCGAGCTGGGGCCCGCGCCTTCTGACGTAGTAATAACCAAGAGGCAGTGGGGAGCGTTCTACGGAACTGACCTTGATCTTAGACTCAGACGCGGAGGCGTCGACACAATTGTCCTTGCAGGCATCGCAACGACTTACGGCGTTGAAAGCACCGCAAGGTTCGCGTATGAGTATGGTTACCAGCAAGTCTTCGCTGAAGACGCCATGTCAGACCGCTCCACGGAAGCCCACAAGAGCTCCATCGAGTTCGTCCTGAAGAGAATTGGAAGAGTCAGGAAGACAGCAGACATTCTGCAAGCGCTGAAATGATGACACATCACTCCAAGTGAGTTCAATGATTCGGGCTGGCGAGAACTTGAATTCCTAGGTTGAAGTAAATATGTTGCTCCATCGACTCGTTTTCAGGTAGGTCGTCATTCTTTGATGGGCAAAAGTTTTCATTTTGATTCACCTCAATAACGCATTGAATCTTCCATGGCTTGGAAATATACAGACGAATATTACAAGAATTACACACGTGAAACTTGGGACGAATGTGCAGAAAAATACGTTCCTCTATCTAATCAGTTGGCTCCATTTCGCAAATCTATACTAGACTTAGTCAAGCCTCATCAAGGCGAAAAAATCTTAGACGTATGTAGCGGTCCTGGCGAGCCAGCCATGACTATCGGTTCGCTCGTCGCCCCAAATGGTCACGTAGTAGGAGTAGACCTCTCGGCGAACATGACGGACATCGCGAAAAAGAATGCTGAAAAGAGGGGGCTCCTGAACGTCGATTTCTTGACAATGGACGCGGAGAAGCTAGAGTTTCCTGAAAACAGTTTCGATGCCGTTGTGTCATGTTTTGGATTCCAAATCATTACGCAACCAGAAGCGGCCGCCAAGGAAATACTTCGCGTCTTGAAGCGTGGTGGTCGGGGCGGTTTTACGGTGTGGAGTACAGGAGACCAATCGCCTGCGCTTCACGTTCTCGTTGGTCCAATGTTAGAACATGCCACACCTGACGAAGATGGGTACTTGCCCACTCCATACGAGCTCGGGGGACCTGGAGAGCTCACCGCAATGTTAGATGGGTTAGGCTTTGTGGACTCGAAAGAGGTCAGGATGAGAGGCAACTTCGTAGCGGAATCCGCGCAGGATTACCTAACCATGCTCTTGAACGGTTCACCACTCGGTCACTCGTTAAGCGAAGAGTCCAAGGAGGTCCAAGATGAGGTGTTAAAGAAGGCAAGAGCAAGTATAGAGCGATATGCGTCAGGTGGGACGATTTCCATCCCTGCCGAATGCGTCATGGTTGTAACCCGGAAACCAAACGTCTCTTGAAGTTAGGTTCTCCACGCATTGTCTTCGCGGACCATTAGATTGCGCGCTCACTATAGGGTCGTAGGTTCCTCACCCGGCGGGCGTAAGGTTCTGATCTAATCTTCACAGTTCCTTCAAGTCTTCCGGCGTATCAACGTCTTTCAGAGCATTAGACGAACCAGTATCAACTAGGCACACTTCGCCTTCATGTCTCTTGACAACTGCTTTCAAGCCGAAAGTTTGCTCGTCAATCTGTTCGATTTCTGAAAAGAGGTGTTTGTCAAAAAGAATTGGATGTCCAGCTTGGCCCTTGTGGGCTGCGATAACTATCGAACGTTTTTCGCGTTCGTATTCCTCTATGACCACATTGATTGATCGAAAGTCTATCATCGCAACATCACCAGGTAAGACCAACACGGCGCGCGTCATCGGACTAACTTCACCAAGCCCAACCTTAACGGAGCTGCTCTGCCCATCCTCGTACTTCTTATTGACAACTAGCCGGCAAGGGAGGTCAGTAAGCACCTTCTGTACCTTGTCCGCTTCGCCGCCGAGTACAACAATGACCTCGTCCACCTTGGATTCTAGGGCCGCTTGAACAACTCTTCGAATCATCTCGGTTCCGTCGACCTTGGCTAGGAGTTTGTTCTTGCCATGCATCCGAACAGATTTTCCAGCGGCTAATACGATCATTGATAACATTGCTTACGTCAACCCATCTACAAGGCCATGGGTAAGAACTCTGCACTGCCGGGGGTACCTACTATCTGTTGGTCCTGGTAGATTATTTGGCCACGGCGCATGGTAAGGATGGGCCAGCCTTTCAGAGTCCAACCTTCGTATGGGGTCCAGTCAACCTTCTGGTGAAGGCCTTCGCCCCTAACTTTTCTTTTCATCTTCAAGTCTATCATTACGAGGTCTGCGTCGGCTCCTACAATTATGGCGCCCTTTCTCGGGTAGTTGCCGAAGATTCTAGCCGGATTCTCACAGCACACTCTTTGGAGTGCTGAAAGGGTTAGGCGGTGTTTGTTTATTCCTTCGCTTAACAGGACGGGAAGCATTGTTTCAATGGCTGGGACGCCGCCCCACGCTTTCCAAATATCGGCCCATCCCACTTCCTTCTCCTCTCTAACACCCGGAGCATGTTCGGAGGTTACTATGTCAATGGTCCCATCACGAAGGCCCTTCCAGAGCGCTTCAACATCCTTTGGGCCTTTGAGTGACGGATTCATTTTCAAATATGGGCCTTGTTTCTTCATGTCTCTGCGCGTAAAAGTGAGATAGTGAGGGCAGGTCTCAGTCGTGACCCTGACTCCCTCTCTCTTCGCTTTCTTGACGGCGGCCACTCCTTCGTGGGTGGACATGTGTGAGATATGGAGGCGGGCGCCTATTCCGCGAGCAAATTCAATAACCTTGTTCACCGCCCGTTCCTCGACAACATTAGGCTTCCATTCCGCATGCGCCAACGGCTCTCTCCTTCCCTCAGCTAACAGTTTCTGTAGGTTGTCGTTCGCGATTTGTTCGTCTTCAGCGTGAACGTTCAGAATTGAATGATGCATTGATGTTTCTCGCATGAGCGACATGAGTGTGTGGTCGTCGGCGTAGTAGGGTTTGCAAGTGAAAGTTTTGAACGAACGTACACCGAGTTCTGCAATTTCAGGAATGTTTGGCAAGTTGTTCAGATTCATCATTCCCGCGTGTAGGGAGAAATCAATTAACGAATGTCGCCGGCCTTCCTCGATCTTTGCTCGGACACGGTCAGCTGAATCGACGGGCGTTGACAGAACCATCTCCACCACGCTTGTTACGCCACCTGCCGCCGCAGCGGATGTGCCGCTTGTGAAATCCTCTCGGTTGGTGAAGGCGGGGTCGTGTAAGTGCGCGTGGCCATCTACCAAGCCAGGCATCACAAATCGTCCTTTTGCATCTATTCGTTCGTCTGCGGGCGGCTTTCTAGTTTCAGTTACAGATTTGATTTTTTCGCCGCTGACTAGAATGTTTGCACGGGCAAGTTTGCCTGCGCGGAGAATTCTTGCGTTTTCAATTAAGATAATCGGCAAAGCGTCCAACTTCAACGAATCTTCGTCCTCAATTATATCAACGAACTGCTAGCGTTCAGCATCCGCTTCTATTACTCGCGCAAGTGACTCGCCCATGCTTCGGTAACCTGAAACGTCTGGATGATATCCGTCAGGTGAACTGCTCAAACGGTCTCGGTTTTTTGGATCGGCAACTGCAAGGCTTGTGTCACAAAACGGGATTTCAAGTCGGTTGGCAGTATATTCTATCCAGCCGTTCAGATCTCTGATTGCCGTAGTTTCTGAGCGGGAAGCGGTGTTGTATGGCAGCACTGACGCCGATACGGGACGGATTTCAGCCGAAATCGAATTCTGGTACATGAAAAGGAGGTTATTCTTTGTAAATTCTATTGCCGCGCCTTGGTAGATGTCGTTCACGCCTGCGAGGATAATTACATAGTTTGGTTTGGCTTCGATCGCGTCACGGCCGAACCTAGCTAAGATTTCATCTGACCTCTGGCCGTCGATCCCTCTATTGAGAACTGTCCATTCAGGGTGGTTCTTCATCATCCAATACGCGTACTGGCTCTCACGGTTACCGCGGCCCTCCGGTGGGGCTTCGAGTGGAGAAAGGAAGCCCGGCGTTCCAGCAGTTGTAGAATCGCCTAACCCAACAATTCGAAGCTTCATCCATAACGCAACCTATTTTGACGATACTGTTTTATACGACAACACCATCTATTCTGTAGCTTGAGACAGACCAGATGTCAGCCCTCACACCCGCTGTGAACGTAGCCCTACTAAAGGCCCCGCCTCTAGGGGTTTACTTGTAATGCCGTTTCACGCTAAGGAGACCTTCACGGAATTCAAGAAAGACCCCAAGGTGTCCCAATGGATTAAGGGACTACATCCGAACAGTGTCAGCGGGTACGGAAGCGCCCTATTCGCCATATGTACCGGGTTAGAATTAACGGGCACCGAATTCCTAGAGGAAGCTGAAGCTAACCCGAAAGCCTTGTCGATTAAAGTTAAGTCTCTAATCAAGAGCCTGAACGGTTCGTTCTCTCAAATTACTTTGGGATATAGAATCGCCGCGATGAATAATTTCCTGGATTTCCACGAAATAGAAAGATTGCCGTTAGCCGGTCTTAAGATTAAACGTGCTCGGCCTGCCGTTCATCCTCTCTTGAAGTGGGAGGACGCTGAAAGAATTATTTCCTTAGCCCCAGAGGCATACCAGCCAGTTTACCGTTTAATGTTGTGGGGTCTGGATGCTGAACGCTTCATACAATTGAATCAGGACCGATTACGCCTGAAGGCGATCGAGCAACAACTGGAAGACCCACACAGGGACTTAGTTAAGATTACAGTTAATGGCAGAAAATCGAATGCCAATCCGTACTATCTCTTAGTGCCTCGAACCGTAGCCAGCTATTTGCCCGTCCGAAAAGTGAAAGGTCAGCCGATTATCGGCACGCACAATATTCAGGCGGGTTGGAGAACGGCTTTACTTAGAGCAGGGCTTCCTTTCGATAAGACGCATGGAGCACACAATCTTAGGAGCTGTTGGTTAACCGAAGCTACCCGGAGAGGATTAGACCCGGTGTTAAGAGAATTTCAACTTGGACATCAGGTTGACGGATTAAATTATCAGCGTGTGATGCAAGACGAAGTTTGGGTTTTAGAGCAACACCGTAAGGCTTGGCAGATTCAACCAGCAGCCACTAAACAAGAACTAAAGGTCCTTCAAGAAGAAAACAAGCTTCTCAAAGATACTTTGATTCAGCAGCTTGTGGATCGACTCACTGTGCTAAGCTATGAAGGGGAGAATACACCTGAAGGGGAAAAGTTGAGGCGGTTGAGGGATGAGGAAACTAGACTCATGGAGAGACTAACTGACTTAGGCCTTAAAATGGACGGTTACCCTACTATCGTAGCTAAACCCGCTACCCCCAAGCCTTAATCCTGAAGGCTTCAACGGCTCGTTGAGTTCGGTGAGCGGAGAAGCGTGGAAAATCATACTAATGTGATACGGAATAGCGAGTCTGAATGAGTCGGATTACCTTTGCCGAGCGGATTAAGATCTGAAGAGACGCTTAGATATATTGAAGATGCGGCCGGCCTGCTTAGGCATCTCTTTCGTGAGGTTATACAAGAGTGGCCAGTGTCACGACGATCAAGAGATGCGCTGCAGAGAGACATCTATTGTCCAAGGATAGACATAGTTGCAGGGCCATTCAATATTGACACGCATATCGAAAATAACGTGGTGGAAATTCAACATGCCTACGAAAACCGCCGCCAATTTTTTGCGGCTTTAAGGGAAAATGGCATTGATCTCAATCCGTATCTCGATGCAGATACAATTGCGAACCCAAACGTAAGTATCAACGAGAACGCTCGCTGCCTCTTAGCTATCGAAGTAGAACATGCGAGCCCTAGCGAAAAGCACAGACTTGGGAGCATAGTCAATGCTGCGTCAATTGGATTTGTAGGCGTTGTCGTAGGCTGGGACGATCAGGAAACCCGATCCATAGCGAGAATCCAATCGTACTTAGATTTCTTGAGTGTTCATAAAAAGATAACCGGACGGTTTCATGACGCTATCATCATCGAACGCGCAAGATTCATAGAGCTGTTGGAAGAGGCCAGAACGAATCTTGGAGATAACGCACGCGATTCTTCCTAAGCGGTCTACTAGAGCTTGATGGACGACTGACCGCCAGCCTTTCTCCATAGACCGTGTAGAATTCAGGATCGGATAGCTTCTCGGGGAATATCTTCTTTGGGTCGTTTGCTTGAGGAGCATTGAACCAATGCTTTAGATTGCATTGAAATAACCGTTGTAGAAGAAATCGTGCTCATGATAAGGCGCTATCGTCTCTCGCTTCTGTTGTTTCTGGTTTGGATGTTTTTGCCGTTCGGCAATGTCCAAGCGCAATCGGCGCACATATCCCACCTCTATTACTCTGTCTATGCGTATGTTGGAAACCCCACCTCACGAGCCGCGTATACGTAACTGCTTTCCATAACCGTTCGTGCTGCAATAGCGTACCTGACGAAACAAGCGGTTGGATCTTGTATAGTGGGTATCTGACACGCAAAACTGTTAACTACTAAGTAAACGGAGCAGTAGTGGGTCAGACCGGTGCAAGCATCGTCAAAGGCACTAGTAGCCATTCTGATCCTCGTCTGTATTCAGACCCTCAGCGGGATGGTTAACGCTCAATCGACTGCATCTGCAACGATTTCGGGTACAATTCGTTGCGGCAGTGGGTGCAGCGTTGTTGGCCTCAAGTATGGCGACCCGATTCAGTCAGGAGGCAGCGTCATTGCTCACATGACCGTAGCCTTGGACCCTTTTACAGGCGTTGTGAGTCCGGATCTTACGACGACGGACTCGAATACAACATTTGGCGCCTCGGACCACGGACGTTATGAGCTTCACGTGTTTCCGGGTATCTTTGACTTGTACGTCCTCGCAGATGGTTACCAGTTCGCGCTGTTCGCTTCAGGCGTTACCGTCAAGTCAGGACAGAACGTCACTCTTGACGCATACGTGACGCCAGGAGTCGCTACTTATTACGGCCCATTATCAATTACTACTTTTACAGCCGTAACCTCTACTACAACGACTACAGTAGCGCCTGTCATTATTCCGGGTTTTCCCGTAGAGTCTCTTCTTCTCGGTTTGTTGCTAGGGTTGTGCGCATTGGCGTTGCTAAGGAGAATGAGAAAGCGTGTGATGGAGTCACATGACTGACGAGTTCGACAAGGAGCAAGTGCGCGGCCTCTTCGCAACAGCTGTCCTAGTGATTTTTGTGTCTGCCCTATTGGTAGGTGATAGAATCGCCATTTTTCCACCCAATTTCCGCGTCTCCTATGTAGGCCCTCTCAGCTTCTTGCCTGCCTTCACCGTTTCTATCACCGATATAGCCGAGTTCTATGTGATTCTCTGGATAGTCTACGCCTTTGCCATGTCAGTGGCATATTCAGACAGTGGAGTAAGCATCCTCCTCCAGCGACACCCCCGAATTCGTGCTAAGTTGCGACAAACGAGAATCATCCAAACCTCGAAAATTATAGCCAATCTGTCCTTTACCGCCGGACTTATCGTAGTCTTAGGTCTGGGTCTTTTGATGCTGTTCTGGTGGATCTGGTCTCTGATGTATCGCGGAATTATCTGAAATCGAGTGGGGATTTCCATCAGGTGCAACTCTCCTGGAAGTCTTCTCTAACAGTGTGTGTAACTTCTGGTGCGGGCGTCGTAATTCGAACCGTCGTAGTCCGTCGTCAAAGTGTGTGTGTGCGCACCACTAGACTTTTTACTTTTTATGGAGATGGTTCCGTTTCCTTGATTTTGTCGAGTAGGTCCGTTAGCTCAATGTAATTATCTGCCAAAGTGCGCAACCAACCGTTACACGAATGAGCGAAGGCGGCAACCCATACGGTTTTGCCTCGCCGTTTCAAAAGTTCGACCACCTGAACATAGTCTCTATCCCCGCCACACAGCACGGCGATGTCATAATCATCTTGAATGAGGCCAACAAGCATATCTGCAATTAGTCTGCCATCAACGCTTTTTCCTGCACTAACTCTAACTATGTGAATGCCTTTTCGCTCCAACTGCTGATAGAACGCCTCACGAGTGTTGTCTTCCTTTACGTACGCATAACTGCCTACATTTCTTTGGTTTTGCGAAACAAGAGGAACTAGCGATTCGAGTTTGATTTTTGAACCACTCTTATCGTACGCGGCGGAGAAAATATTCGCACTATCGATGAAAATCATCAGCCTCAAGGGAGCACTCATAACCATTCCAGTGACTAGCATTCGGAGCGAGGGACTTATCGCCTTACCGCTCGCAATCCAAGGTCTTACTGCCTCGTTCCTTCTGTTGATCGAAGCGAACTATCGATCATGCGAGCTGGTCGAGTAGCGCTTGACTAATTTCTCGGTCAGATTCTCAATTTCGGATACTGCTTTCGAAGTTGTAGTCTTTTCTCCGCTTGAGGTAACGTATGGGTAGTACTTCGAGTAAATTTCAATGCATTTCCCAAGGACTATCGTCCTTATGTCTTCTGGAGAAAGGGTAAGACTACTCTTGTGTAATCTCTGCACGTTGATTCAGCAGCTTGTGGATCGACTCTCTGTGGTAAGCTATGAAGGGGAGAATACCCCTGAAGGGGAAAAATTGGAGCGGTTGAGACGGGAGGAAACTAGACTCATGGAGAGATTAACTGACTTAAGCGTTAAAATGGACGGCTACCCTATTATAGCGGCTAAACCCGCTACTCACAAGTCTTAATCCCAGAGACGTGCTTCCCTCGAATCTCTCGTCGGCTTTCTCTAGTCGTTCTAGTTTTAGTCCGTTAGTAACCTGATAAGATAGCATCTTCAGCAAGTGTTCCGGGCAGCTTGTAGACGGTAATCGGATAGCAACCCGGGGATCCTAGAAGCATAACGTCATGACTTCTGCACGGTGTAAGCGCTGGAAGCTTCACTGAATCCTTGCTTGCTGGAGGTGAGATGCTGGAGACAATCCCCGTCACACGCCCCTCTCTCCCCAGAACTTGGTGGCGAAGCAAAAGACGCATTTCACTCGATCGATCTACATAGAACTCGAAGTTCACAAATTCATTGCCAGAGAGGTTCTCTTGTTCATGTAGCTGCAGAATGTGGAAAATTGCACCCTTCCTTGCAGCAATGATGAGTTTGGCCATTTGTCTGGAATACGTTGGGCTTACTGCGAAAGGGCCTAGGCGAATGGTTCTTGGAGTAAGCTCTAGAACGGAGGGATCTGTTACTGAGAGTGCAAACCAGAAAATGAGGTCTTGCTTGATTTGACTAGTCCTTCTCCGAGGTAGACGTGTCTCTTTGTTACCTTGACCTGTCAGGATAGTAGCATGCCACCTCTGAAGGTCTGGTTCGAGAGTAATATGGTCTAAAGATTCGTTGGCTTTCGCAGTGAGTGGGATCTTATCATTACCAGTAGTATACCAAGGGACGCGTCTAGTCAATATCCCCGGATAGAACAGGACTTGCTCACCAGGCGTATAGCCTAAAGCTCCAAGCGTCCTAAGTGGTCCCGTTGGTGGCTTGAAGAAAACATAATTCACGGTTCCAGGAGGCTTTCCAGTGTCTTTCAGTCGTCTAAAAGGCCGCCCGAATGCGGATAACAATTGAGGGTCACGGAATAACGAGTCTGTTCCTTGAGATATCGTAGAGGTGATTTCGATCTCATCCTGACTCAAGAGGCCTCACACATTCGCCGAAGGTCTGACTTGCTGAAGAGACAATTGAACCCTAGGTTGTAACTAGAGTGGTGCGCACGGTTCTGGTAACTTATGACGGGGGCTTTTCGTTGGTAACTACCTAGGGGGCTTATATTGAGCATCGGCTATGTTGTCCCACGTGAGACATACGGAAAATGTTTGGTTTCTGGTGGATTACGATATAAAGGCTAACGCCCAAAACTATGCCGAGCGTAAGCGGTTCTACAGAGCCATCCACAAACTCTTGGGAGACACGGAATTTTCGTCCTTTAGTTGTTATGTGACAAAGAATGAGGACACGGCCCAGAAGTTTTATGAAATCAGCAAGCAATATGCTAGGACTGCTCATTTGTATAAAGCGGAGAAATTGAAATGACAGGAAATCCGGAAGGTCCTAGCCGGAACGGAGCTTCGGAGAAGCGGAGTGGAGGGCGGGTTCAGTTAATAGTGGACCGGGTAGCGCGAAGGTAATTCGTTGAGGGACTGCGAGCATTGCGGGGGAACGATCTCAGATAATGCAAAGTTCTGTAGGAAATGCGGAGCACGTCAGCTTCAAAGCGCCTCTGTAGATAGGAATGCGCCTTGGGCTTGCAAGAAGTGCGGCTTCATTGTTCAAACACTGCCGAGTAGGTCCATCCGCCTTTGCCCCCGGTGCGGGGTACAGATAGCAACCACACATGACGACGTAACAGCGGACGTTTCTAAGACCGAAACACACGGTGATACGCAACTTGAAACCAGTCTTGTACGCGCACTCGATGATGAAATTGAGTACATAAAGAAGGAAGGTGGAAGCCGATTCTATCAAATTAGAAATGGAGAAAAGGTAAACGAAGTGGCCGGCAGCTTCGTCTACAGATTCGACTTCGACGGAGATAGATTGGAGACCGACGTTCCGGTACTCCTGCAAATAGGTGATTCGAAGAACCGAGTGGAAGCAGAGATAATTTCAGTCGTTGGGCAAGAGATCATGTTGGCAGTAAAGTCGAATCTACCTAGTGCTGTTCCGAGGGCCAAAATGTTCACTGATCCAATATTCATCCTAGAACGACTAAGAAACCTCATCAAATCCCCTCCTCCGAATTTCAATAAAACCCTTGCCCACACATTATTAGGAGAGAATCAGCCGAAGCTTGGGCGCGTTCCTATAGCCACATCAACCGACCTGAATTACTCTCAGAAATCAGCGGTAGAACACAGCGCCGGTAGTGAGGTGTTCTTCATTTGGGGGCCACCTGGAACCGGTAAAACGAAAACGATCTCATCCGTCATATCTCATTGCTTTGGCGCGGGCGGACGAGTGCTTATCACTTCGAATACTAATGTCGCCGTTGACAACGCTATCTCTGACACCGAGAAATTGGTTCATAAAGACATACACCTAAACGATACTAATGCCTTCCCCGGTGATATTGTTAGGGTCGGTGTGCCCCAAGTCGATGTCCCTCCCTGCGTTGTGTTCAAGCATATTGTCAAACAGAGGAGCAAGGAGATCGATGAAGAGATTGGTGAACTTGAAAGAGCAAATGAGTCATTCCTACGGCGCGTTGAACAATTGCGACGTGACGTCGGCATTCTAGATGAATATGAACGATTAAACTCGCGAGTCGTTTCAGGCCAAGCAAATCTTGACCAACTCCGAAAACAACTTGATCTGAGTGATGAATCGCGGAAAGACGTTGAGCAGAGATTCGATAGAGCGAAGTCAATGTCAAAGATCGAGCGTGCAGTTCGAGGTGTTAATGTTGACCGCTTAGCCGGTGAGCTGAATAATTCTATTAGAGGCCACGATTTGTTGCATGAGCAACTATTGTCAGCTCAACAGACCTACAGTCAAGCAGTCGCAGTCTTAGATCCGATCAGGAGTCAGGCTAACAAGGTAGTGGGAAAGCGACCTCAGCTCGTTCAGGAATCTATCATCGCATCGTCTAAGGTAGCCCAAAACAACTCGCGACTCTCCGAGTTACGGGAGGTCAGAAGCAAGATTGAGAAGGAGATCATTGCGAATGCGAGAATTATCGGCACAACGATGGCAAAGGCTTGGCTCAGTGCCGACTTAGCGGGCAGTAAGTTTGACCTAGTCGTGGTTGACGAGGCTAGTATGGCTACATTGCCGATGCTATACTTCGTAGCGGGGTTATCAAGCGCGAGAGTTCTCATTGTTGGGGACTTCAAACAACTTCCAGCCATTGCAATGGCAGAAACCGATTATGTCATACAGTGGATGAAACGAGACATCTTTGAATTACTGGGTATTGACTCGAATACTCTGGAATCACACGAGAACATCTGTGGAATGTTAACCACCCAGTATCGGATGAATCCTGACATTTCGGGAATTGTCAGCAACCGCATTTACGGTGGTCGTCTGAAAGACGATGAAAGTGTAAGACGTGGAGCGAATGTTATCAAGCCGCCGGGGGCGGATTATTCCCTCATTCTCTTGGACAGCTCAAACCTGAATCCATGGTCAACAATTCATGAGCAATCAGGTTCTCGCATCAACTTGATCCAGGCAGAGTTAGCGGTTTGCATGGCCAGGGAAGGCATCAAAAATGGCTTCACCAAGATCGGCATCATAACACCATATCGGGCTCAAGCGAGGATTCTTGCCAAGAGAATCGAAGATTTGAACCTCAAAAAGTACGTCGAGGTAGCTACGGTTCACAGGTTTCAAGGAAGACAGAAAGAGATAGTGATCTTCGATATCTCAGACAGTGGCCCCAATAGTCCAAGTCGTTTGATCCGCGTCAAGCATAGTGATGATCATCAAAGTGAACGGCTACTTAACGTGGCAATTTCACGAGCCCAAGACAAACTAATCCTCATTGGAAACTTGTCGTACCTCGCTAAGAACCTAGACCCGGATGAACTTCTCCTCAAGATAATAGAGGATTGCAAGGATAATGGAATCCAACTAACAGGGGAACAATTCCTCACCTACCCCGCCGAACACGCCGAAGCTGACGAGACAGAATCCCAAGGGAAAATCGCCACTTATAGAGCTGAAGAGTTCTACCCCGCCTTCGAGTCAGACCTAACAAACGCAAAAGAGGATATTGCTATCGTGTCGGCTTTCGTCACGGCGCGGAGAGTACGAAAGCTTAGTGACACACTAAAGACAGCGATTGAACGGAAAGTATCTGTTCGGATATTGACTAAACCGCCTGAAAACCAATTCGAAGATGAACCACTGAAGAGTTCAGCAAGGGATGGCGTACAGATGCTGCAAAATATTGGGGCGCGCATCGAATTTAACGCGAAAACACACGAGAAGCTCTGCATAATAGACAACTCAATCGTCTGGTACGGGAGCCTAAACATTCTCTCGCAATACGAATCGTCAGAATCAATGATGCGATTTGTAGGCGAAGCAACTGCTCGTCAGCTGCTGAAAGATGTTGGTCTAAGAGTCGAAAGCGTGCTCAAATCTACGTCATTCAAGTCAATACATGACGGCATGAGAGGCATTACAACAACTGGCAAGTTAATTCGCATTGATCCGGTGCAAGTGCGTAAGAAAAGAAATGGCCCGACTCTAAGGTTTGCTGAGGCAGTGTTAGAATCTGACGGAAATGAATGCTACGTAATTTTGTGGGATGCAGAAACCGACCTTGTAAACGTTGGAGATACGATTCGCATAATCAACGGCTATACGAAGGAATTTAATGGGAAGATCTCGTTGCAGTCGGGCAAGTTCGGCAAAATCGAGTTGCTGCAAGCCAATAACGGGAGAAAGGCGTGAGTGTCGAGGATAAGACTTGAGTGTTGTAAGTACCATGGATTCTCATAAGTAGGCTGGCGAATTA
This sequence comes from Bathyarchaeia archaeon, assembly GCA_049521055.1. Lineage (GTDB taxonomy): Archaea > Thermoproteota > Bathyarchaeia > 40CM-2-53-6 > 40CM-2-53-6 > FEN-987. The sequence continues at coordinate 23,966 of JBEKPE010000001.1, read as the reverse complement.
ATGGAGGCAAGACGAAGACGTGTTCTCTTGTTTTTCGCCACGTTCTGTGTGGTGATCTTGCTGGGGCTGGGTTTCTATCTCATTACTCCGACGGTACCGGGAGAGACCGTAACATCTCAAGTGACAATCACAACTAGAACAGCTGATACGGGCACGTCTTATCTCACAGCCTCCGTCGCATACACCATTTCCAGCTACACTAGTCTCTGTAATCATCTAGGTTGCAGCAGTCTGACAAGAACAGATGTGATTGCATCCACGAGCACTGCCATAGCTCCATACACATCCACGCAACTACTCGTAACTACGTCCAGCAGTGAAGCCACACTAGCGTCTCATGCCATGTCACAAGCGGGAGGCATTAGTGTGATCGTGGCCGCGTTTATTGTCGCAGCTACATTAATGGCCTCATGGAAGCGACGCGTTCAACCTTCAACATCTTTTCGGAATGAGCAGACTTCTGCGCGGCGAAGGAGCACCATCCCAATCAAGCCGAATGTGCAATTCTGTGACCATTGTGGAACTCGAATACCTCTGGACAGCACCTTCTGTGAAGAGTGTGGAGCCTCCCTAAAGTCAGATAACGTATGCCCTCATGGTTATGACCTAGAACAAGAATGCCCACATTGTGATACGAGTCCGGCTGGCAGTATAAGAGACTCTGGGGTCAATGGTAGATTTTCCCGTGATCCTGTTCCTTGGGATGGTTCACGTGCGAAAGCGGATTATTCGGGAAGGTGCCCTCGATGCCATCGCAGGATAAACCTAGGTGACGAAATAACATGGTGGAAGGATAAAGACGATGACGTCAAGTGGATTCATCTCAAGTGTAGGTGACTCCTGGTAATTCGGGGGAATCCGATGAGGTTCAACGCGGCGGTACGATGGCAAGATGCCCTAAAAGGAGCCAAAGCTTCGTGTGACAACGCCGAGCGCCTGTGTAGGGATTCCACCATCCTTCTAAACAAGGGCACTATTCAGACAAGTTTCGCCGTGTCTCTGCTCGCATGGGAAGAAACAAACAAAGCCGGCATGTTGCTCAAATCCTACGTTGAGAAAGCTGACATTTCAAAAACTCAATGGGACGATAAGTATCGATCTCACGTATACAAGCTCCAAGCTTATCCTATCTGGTTTGATGTTCTCGATGCGGGCAGTAAGAAACCGGACAAAGACAAGATTGTTCAACAGAGCAGCGACGTAGGTAAACGATACGATGTCGAGAAGCAATTGTACGGCTTCTACGTGGATAGGAATGAGGATGGTGGATGGAGCACGCCAAATGTTCTATCTGAACAGGAGCAATTGTACTTGAACCAGATGACTCCGTTCTGGATAAATAACGTCCGGCTCACAGTAGCAACACTGAGACAGCGAATAGACGAATTGGTTTCAACGCCCTCGTTGACTCAAGCTCGCCATTGCAAACGCTGCGGCGCACCCATGACACTGTTGGATGAGGGAAGGTGGTACTGCTACAAGGACGACCTGGTATTCTATGCAAAAAAGAAACGTTGGATAGAATATCCAAGCGAAGAGGAGGAGGCGAGGAGAAAGTGAAGAGAAGAATTAGTGGAAGCGAATGAAAATCTGTTCGAGGTCAATATGCCCAAGTACATGCCTGGTTTTTCTCGATCCGGGAGGTGACGAATCACTTCCCCTAGTAGACCTACTGCGTAGTTTACTCTTTTGCCAACGCCGACTGCGGAAATTTCATTGATGAGTGTTCCAATGTCACGAAGGAGCTCATCGGTTTCCCGCATTGCGAACGTTCGCCTGTGCTTGAGAATTCTTGGCTTTAGTTTATCTGAGTTTCGACCAACGGGTTCTAATAATCACTCGAAGAAAGGAAAGCATTTTTCTCGACCGAACACGTGAGTTACATGGGTCTAAGTTGACGAATACCCAAGCGGCTGAAACAGACTACGGCCGCAAACCAAAGAAAGATAGTAGATGGAGCCGAAACGACAGGATTCTCCTCATAGCCGCGTTCTGCTTGTTGGGATTAGGCGGGTTAGTGATTCAGTACGGTAACAACTTGATTTCGAGTGTAGTAGTAACCTCTGGTTCCTGCAATGGTGTCTCCTGTACTGGTATCAATGGGTACACTGAACCGTTTTCCGCGTACGTTAGCCAATTGCAATCTGCTGACAGCGTATTCCTTTCCGGAGTAGGATTGAGCTTTGTGAGCGTAGTAATGATGGTTTGGCTGTTTTTGAGGGTCATGACAACTCCAAAGTGTAGAAGTTGCGGAGTCATCATGCGCAAGACCGAAGATTTCTATACACGCTTGGACGGTTCACGCATACTCCATGGCTCTCCACCGCCGGCTTACCATGTCACAATATTTAGTTGCCCACACTGCGGACGGACAACGTCACAGCGAACCCTCCGCCCTGTCTAGCCGCCAAAACAGATTCAAGTTCGTTAGTTGCGGACAAGTGCCAGTAGGTTGTTGGAGAATCTTTGATGCATACTTTTACCCCCCTCGGATAGGGGGTAGGGCGCCACGAAGTGGGTGGGGGAACCCGGCTCGGAAGGTTGAATCTGACTTTCTGCAACGTCAAGAGTTCTGCGTAAGTATCTAATTTCCGTATAGAGTCAAACGAAATCTGAGAGGCTCGTTGGAGTCGTTGCGAGTTTATGTTCATGGGGTCGAAGGCTTGCGAGAGTGAGACGTAGAGGCCGATTCCTTCCTAGGAGGAATCCTCGCAGGTCTTGTACTGATGCTGCTGAATGGAATCACCGAATACATCTCAAAATTAACCGGCGCACCAGAATGGGCTTCGTTGATGGCAATTGGTGGGTTAGGCTCGATTATCGTCGGTCCGCTATTGTATTTCGCTGCGTACCGTAAAGTACGCCGAAGAGTTCTAAAAAGAAAACTCGCCTAGCAGTCGTGAAGTTCGTCATCTATACCGGCAATTACTCTAGCAATGAGGTCAAGAATGCCTTTGAGCTGGGCAACTATCGTGCCGGCGTGTAGCTTTATGTTACTTCTCAGGATTTCCTCGTTCTCCGAATTATCCGGCAGGATCAGTAACGTGTAGCAGATGTCTAAGTAACGCGACAAGGTTCTTTCGTACATGTCGAATTTTGCATAGGTAGTCAAGACTTCCTTTCTAAGGGTTGCACTTTTCACGAGGGCGACACGGTCGGACAGTGCGTGCCATGTGTCGACGCGCAATCCTTGGGTGGGCATATAGCCAAACTCATCCTTGAACTTAGGATATGTTTCTTCTTTGAGCATCTTGAGGTTCTCATCAAGTTCTTCCCGTAACAGCTTGAGAAATTCCACCTTTTCTTTGTTCCTCGTTCCCCAGTCGCGAAACCTATCAAACTCAAAACCAGCGATTACGCCTACCAGCACGGCAACAAATTCGATTCCGGCTTGAGCCCAATCAACCATGAATCTCAGTCACTCTCACATCACTTTTTTTTGGTTGAATCTTAGACACCGCATATAGAAGTCTTTGACGATTTCATGCTCATTGAGACCACTTCAGCCCAATCCATCAACTCATAGAACTTCTCAGTCACTCCTTCCACCAAATGGGCGTAGAAGTAAAGCCGTAGTCTACTCAATTTCTCGACTCCTGAAAGGATCGGAGTGTCAATCATTACAGGATGGAGAGATGTTGATCTTAGCACGCGTATTTACTGTGTCTGTCTACGGTTCAGATTCACTTAACATTCTCGATTGCGACGTTGTCCTAGTTACCTAGTCATTCAAACTAGACAATTGAGGTACTTGGTAACTGCAATTGCTGACTAGACTTCAAGGGGGTTATAGCAGGGTAGCGAGCTTCTTTCCTGAAGCTTGTCTCATTACCGGAATGTAGGTGGTTAGCTTCTCCAAGCCGGTCACGAAAGTTGCAACATCAGTTGAACTACGGTGAATGTGCTTGGTCCGATTGTACAGGATTCGCCAATCCTCACATTCGGTGACTGGTGTGCCGCTATCTGAAGCCATCTGATTATCTAGGCTGAAACCCTCTCTGTTTGTGCCGTCAATGTTCGTTATCAATTCTAGCACATTGTACAAGTGTTTGAATGTGAGAAGGCGGTCCACCGAAGCCATAGCGGCCTCGTACTCGTGGAGGGCGTTGATTAGATTAGCCCGAGGCAGAGACGAACTCGCATCTATGACGAATCGCCGAAACGTGACGAGCTTGTTGCAAACTTGTACCACTCTAGATTCATCGAGAGCTTCTCGTGTACCAATTGTAAGATGCACCTCATCCCTAACGTGGCCTTCCTCGCTAATCTCTATGCTCTTGCCGGTTGGGGTGTCCTTCACCACTACTTGACTCGGAGAGGCGATAACCATGACGTTCGGCTTGGCAAGATCTAACCTGAAAATTGATAGGGCAACTCGCCCCAATATGATGTTGCACCCAAGGACCAAATCCTGAGAAACTCTGTTTACGATTTCTTGTTCATCACTTGTGATGCCTATGCTACTGGGGTCTTGTACGAGGACTTTGTACTCTGTCTGAGCACCCACGGCTTCTTTGGAGAATTGCAGGACCCCGCGTGTATTGACGACATCAAGCGTAACGTCACAGCTCGATTGCATGGAAGGAGGATTGTTTACATCATGTGCGAACGCCTTGAATGACAATGTGAAATTCAAGAACACTCCCCTACATCTTCGATTCTCAATCATGTTCCTCTCAATTTTAAGATTTGAAGATAGAAACGATCGACGTAGTAATGAGAATGAAGAGATGTTAGGGAGATGATTCCCCCCAACGGTCAAAGTGCAAATTCAGAGGGCGAGGCCGAGACCCTAGTCACCGAGTTCAATTATCTAGTAAAGAACAAGCAGCAGCAGCCGAATCAACCAACAGCAGTCTGGCTACTTTGATTACAAGAGTGATCTCAAGAGCCAAGAACAAGTTAGGAAGATGACGGATGAGATCATCAAGTCGTATGACCTCGTACTAGTTCGTCATCCGGAAGACTCTTTCGAGCGCATTATCACGCATTATCTCAGACCTCTATTCCAACAGGGCAAGAAGCTGGCTCGAAAGCAACCTAAGACTCTCATAACTGACGGTGCGCCGAACTTTCACGAAGCATTCAAAGACGAGTTTTGGACGCAGAAGTTAGAGACTCGACCTGAACATATCCGCGACATCAGAATGAACGGTGAGGTTCATAACAACAAGATGGAGCGCATGAACGGAGAGATTCGTGATCGCGAGCGCGTGATGAGAACTCTGGAGAAAACGAATAGCCCAATTCTCACTGGCATACAGATATTCCATAACTATGTTCGACCGCACATGGCATTAGACGAAAAGACTTCCGCAGAAGTTGCAGGAATCAAAGTCGAGGGGGACGACAAGTGGATGACACTAATACAAAACGCATCATGGAAAAACCATGGGAAACCCATAAATAAGTCATGATTGGCACATTCGACTGAGACGAGCAGTATGACTCCTGTTCTAACGAGCGAGAAACCAGTTCAGGTCGTATTCAAAGGACCCGCTCTAGATTTTCTTGAGAAAGAAGTAAAGGCGAGTGGAACTAACACGAGTGGATTCATTCGTGAAGTGTTACAAATCTATGCGACCTTAAAGAAATACAAAGACCCAACCGACAACACGATCACAATCGAAACAACGGACGGAAAGAAGTTTAAGTTAATCATGCCACACCAATTGAAACCCGATTAGGCGGATTTCTTGAATGGCTGAACAGCCCGAGAACGACCCAGCACTCGACGATGATGATATACCAGATTTTGACGAACTAGAAGAACCGATTTATCCTCAGCCTCCTTTACCAATTCCTCATGAAACAGCGGCTTTTCAAATCGCAAGGATTCTTATTGTTGGCTTCCTAATCACGCTAATTGCACCGCTTGCCCTATTCATCAATAATCCTGCAATAACAGTTTCTCCAGTGGTTGTCGATATCATAAAAACCGAATCAGCTGTCCTATCAGGAATTGTAGGGGCAGTAGTAGGATACTACTACCGATTTTCGACAGAGAAACCCAAATGAGTTATCACACTATCTGTTAGCGGAAAATATCCATTAACAGTTTGCTGTACCAGACGGTGTTCAAACCTAAACTCACTCCAGACACCGAATATGTACCCGCGTTGACTCCAAGAAGGAATGAGGGCAAATCGGATTGGATTGACACAGATGGAGTATGATCCTCGTCTGATACAATTAGGACTGGACTTCCGCTAGTTCCTGGGTGTAGGTTTGCATCTATTAGACAGATGGGTAGTCCATTGAAATCGAGTCCGTACGTCGTAGCGAGAAATCCACTTCTTACAGGTGGAAGATAGTGACTCTGATCGAAAAATCCCAGTGGATACCCGATAATGAATACTGGAACGCCGACCTCTACTCTATAGTCTTGAGGCACGAGGTTCTTAGATTTCCAACAAGTTACCATATCCGTGTCCTTGAGCAAGCCCCCAATTTCTAGTGCCGCTAGATCAATCGCTTTATCGTGATGTTCAAGCCAGACGGGATGACCATTTCCATCATAGAGCTGCAATGCAACCTCTCTGGTCATCTCAACGGTATCCTGACTAGAGTGGATTCGCACGAGCAATTGATCGGGATAAAATTCCTCTTCTTCCTTGACTACGACATGTCGGTTAGTGACTAAGAATCTCTTTTCGTTATGTTCAAAGACAAAACCTGTCGCGGAACCGACAAAGGAAGGCTTTGGAGCTTTTCCAGTGACGACGATTCGAATGAAGACTACTAAGGCTAGATGTGTGTTAATCGGAGGCGCCATAAGATTAGGTGTCGTAGAAGTTATGCTATCTAGTTTTCGGCATGACCCAGTGATAATTGAGTCGAGCATCCGACGAGTTTTGACAGTTAGAAAAACTTGGGTCGTCCGATGAAGACTTGACGTTACCTTTTCTCTGGTAACGTTACCTCCTAGGTGAAAATTGGGGTAAATCACGATTGTTACCGTTCGGTGATGGTGGGGTTGTTTACTTTCGTTTGGTTGGCTTCCGGCTTCTCCACACGTCAATACATATGCCAGCAACCAGTGTGAGTAGGACTATAGTAATTACAAATTCAGGCAGAGTTAACGTAATTCTTCCTCCTGCAAATTTTGAATCCCAAGTCCATCCATGAACCGCGTACACAACAAGCGTGGAAAGACAAGCAACAAAAAGTCAATCCGACACAATACCTTACAATAAAATTTCGTACAGTGGGCTTTCGCAGATCGTAGAGTCGCGAGCACACAATTCATCACCAAGATAGATGTATGTGTCCATCGCTCTTACGGGTTCCCCTTGTTTTCGCACTTGCTCAAAGCATTCGAAGGCCGATCCTATGCCACATGATGGACATTGCATCATAGTTCACAGTTAGTCACATGCCGATACTTGATTAATCATTGTTAGAACGCGCGATTTCCAGAGGCTGAGAGTTCGACGAAACTACTTAGTCCGGGGGTTGGTGCAGGTCAAGAATTTTTTTTCTCGGTAAGGGGTATGGCCGATTGGTTGTTCACTTTTGTTCATTCCTGTCATCTTCCGTATCAATTATCCGTTCGCTGTCACTCGTCAGGGTTGAGTCTAGGTTAATGTGGGTTCTACTTGTCTTTGGCGAACGAATATCTTGTTTCTCAGTGCATGGCCGATTGCTTGCTCGACGCTTCTCGTGACTTCGGCCATACCGTCCATAAAGGATCCAAGTCACTATCAGCATATCCGGAATCGTTTACGAGAGCGTTCCCGATCTCTCTACGTGTCATGGCGAGTCCCTCAATGTGGTTTGTGGCGCATCCGTAACGGAATCCAAATGCGTCACCTTTTCCGACTCTTTGCCACTAACCGACACTGAAAACAGTCGATCCAAGTATCGGCCCTGCGCTTCGTCTAAAGACAGATCGGCTCCCGTTAGAGCTGAGTATAATCGAGACTGTTCGGGCCGATAGTCAGGGACGACTGATTCCACGTCCTTTTGACAATCGGCCAGTGAAACCGTAACGCTTTTCGATTTAGTTATCAATGCGCCTTCTTTTTCAGATTTCTCCGTGAAATGAAATCTTGCGCTTCAGATGTCAGCGTCTACGAGAGCGTTCCCAATGAATTCCGGTTGTCTATTTTTGTTCATCCTTGTCATCTTCCGTACCTAATACTCGTTCGCCAGAGTTGTTGTGGGTTTTTTCCAGTGTCGTCTGTTTTATACTAGTTTCGGCGAACGAATTATCGTTTTTTACAGTATATACAGATTCGAAGTCTTTACCACTTCTAAATTATGTTCCTGGTCGTCAGTGTGGAGTAAGTCTAGTCTAGTTTGTTTTTAGACTCTGGCATCTCGTTTTCGTCTAAGGTTCTATCTGCTTTAGTCACAGAATCGACTGGTGAAGTTGTTTCTGACTGCTTTGACGTGGCCGAGCAAGAAAATCGAGCGGTTGCATACTATCCCTGACGCTTCTCTATAGACAGTAGCGCTCGTCAGGGCTGAGTGGTAATGGGTCTTGTCGGGATAGATGTCAGCAGAGATCATTTGATAGTGCGCCGCCCGTTGACTCTTCGACAGACGGGCGTCGCTAACTTGACGTTACCTTAGAGTGTCATTAGATCGCTTTGGCTTTTTCCTCATCAGTTTGATTGGCGCTTTCTGAGAATCATGAATAGAATCGGTGTGAAGGTTGCTGTAATCGTCATGAATTGTAAAGACGAATACTCAGGGAGTGCATATTGCGATGCTGGCAAAATTGCCAAGCCAATCCCATAATGATCACTCGAACCCGTCAGGTTGTTATCAGCTGTATAGTACACGTAATAGTTGGACCCAACCGGCAAGATGAAAGGATACCAAACTCCGCCAGCGTCCCATTGGCCAGCTCCGTAAGTGACCGCTGGATTTCCAATGTACGGAGTCCATGTTGTTCCGTCCGTCGAGTTCGCAAAACCTATTTGGTCATAGGAACTAGGGCCCGTTCCTGATGAATATCCATAATAGCTTGCGACGAACGTTCCGCCGACCTTGATAATGCCAGAAATATGATTGTAGGCTGAATCCCATTGCGATTTCGGAATCGACACCATACCATTCTTTGTCCAATGGATTCCGTCAGTTGATGTGGCAGTTCCCGTTTGAGTAAGATCGCCTGATGAAGAAACACCTCTGTAGTACATTGTGTACCCTGAAGCTGTTGAGATCACGACGGGAAGGCCGACGTATTCATCGTCGAAAGACCCACTTGCCCCGGGTGTCAATATAGGATTCCCATGCGCTCCTCCCGTGTACTTGGTCCAGTTTATCCCGTCGGGAGATGTAGCGTAGCCTATCGCTTCTGAACTTAAACTCGCTTGAGCGCATTTCTGTCCGACGAACCACATTTTGTATCCACCCCCTTCACTTATGACCCAAGGATCGAGCACCGAGCAGGAATCCCAGGTGCCCGACGAACCTAACCTTAGAACAGGATTTCCAGAGTACCGGGTCCAGTGAACACCATCGATCGAAGTGGCGACACCGATATTATCAATACCAAGAGAGCTGCCATCCTCCCCGCTATACCACATGATGAACGAAGAACCATTGTAAATGACGATGGGTCTGAAAACAAGCTGCGCCTCCCAAGTCTGCTGTCCTACATCCAGTACGAGCTGACCCCGCACAGAAATCGCCTGCCCCATAACAGGTAGCGGCATGAGAAAAGCAACGATTAGGATCAGTGCGGCTACCCTGAAGCTCATAAGATCATCCGCACAGTGTCTAGCTGATGCAGTCTTAACTTTTTTCATATTTTTCGCTTCAAGAAAGTAAACATTCCTTAGGGAATAAACCATAATCCCCATGTGGCACAATATTTTGCCAATTTGGAAACTCACAGCATGATTATTCCCCCATAGAATGCATGATATGCTGAGGCTGAGAGTGCGACGAAACTACTTAGTCCGGGGGTTGGTGCAGGTCAAGAAATTTTTTTTCTCGATTGCACCGTATGGCCGGCTCTGTCAAGCCTGCGGGACAGGTTTTTGCAGGTTTTGGCAGAGCGAGGTGGGGCGACTGAGGGCTGCCTCTTTATTCATTCGCTGTATATTTCATCCTGCTTGGGCAGGGTGGCTCATATGCAGAAAGTGATGGGAATTGAGAGGTAGAGACGAGGCTCTCGTCCTCTTCATGATCGCAATTTGGGGTTTCCCTGGCTATACGTTCTATAACCTACTTCCCCACATAACCCACCTTTCCGTTGGAGAAATTGAGACCCTAGGAATTGCCTTTTGCGTCGGAATATTCCTCAGTGGGGTTCTGGGAATTTTCTACCTACTTTGGCCTGTCAAAAATGACTTACATGAATCTTTGGAGGAAATCTTGGAACAGCAAACAAAGATTCTGACTTTAATTCGTTTAGAACGCGAGAAGGGGCAGACCCCAGTCCAAAATGTGACACATGAGGCGACAATTCAGACAAGCGCGGTATCTCTACGCGCACAATTCAGACTTGAACCTCCGATTGGAATCGAGAATATCCCTGAACCTGAACGTTCAAGAATTTTGGCCGAAATAGTTCCAAAATCTGGATTTATCCGGTCGCAACAGATGTATATGAAAGCGACAAACGGCGATTTAACCAATTGTGAGGTCAAACTCATCGTTGACGGTAACGGAGTTGACCACATGCTCTGGGAAGGAATCCGCCGTCAACCACCCGCCAACGCCAAAGAAAAAGTTACGATTCATCGTGACGACGAGAAATATTTCACGCTTTGGTATGCTCATCAAAAGGACGGAAAAGAATACCTCTACATGCCGACAACAGATGTGCGACACATGGCACGGCAGATCGGCGCCGCAGCACCCCCATTAATTGTTGATGTTCAGATACTTGCGGATGGATTCGTAGGCAAGAGACACAGGTTCATCATCTATCGTGAATCATGGGAAGGGATTCTTGCTAAGGAGATAGATGAGAATGGCGTCACCTTCGCCGAATTTGACTCAAATTGGCATCGCACCGACTATCTTCGCCCTTCGGTCATATCGTTTGCGCCTCAAGGCTCAGACACAGCTTCAACCCTACACATAGGTCATCGCGGCAAGGGAATCTCGCTAACAGGTAGAATGTCTAAGCTCACGCCCGCATGTCCGTATCAAGTCGAAATCGAGTCTTCATACAATATCGGAGACTCAAGTGAAGGGAGGAGCGAAGGCAATCCTCAAACATCTTTCACAACTAACCAGAGCGGTGAAGCCAACTGGTTCGTAACGATATCAGCCGACGAGCTTGCGGCTCACGGTTTCAAGCGCTTCTCAGTATGGATTGTAGATAAGCAACGCAATCTGAAGGTGTTGGTGAGTGACAACCTCGCTTTTCACAACTAAGGTTCCTGCTCAAACTTCATCAGTCGTTTCAGTAAGTTTAGGTCGCGCTCACATCCAAGCTGTGTCTTCCGTGGTTGTTCACTTTTGCTCATTCCTGTCATCTTCCGTACCAATTATCCGTTCGCTGTCACTCGTCAGGGTTGAGTCTAGGTTAATGTGGGTTCTACTTGTCTTCGGCGAACGGATATCTTCTTTCTCAGTGTATGGCCGATGGCTTGCTCGGTGCTTCTCGTGACTTCGGCCATAGCGCCAATAAAGGAGCCAAAGTCACTGTCAGCATATCGGAAGTCGTCTACGAGAGCGTTACCTATCTCGGTTGATTGTCTACTATTTTTGTTCATTGGAGTCTACTTCTGTATGTGGAATACGTCGGCTTTTAGTAGTAGTGGAGTTGTCTAGTTTCGTTTGATTATTACCCTCTGTTTTCCGACCTATTATTGCATCCTCACTATAGATCGATTCGAAGTCTTTACCAGTATGAATACCATCTAACATCTCGACTTTGTCTACGGTTCCTATCCCTTTCACTTCAAAATCGTTCGGTAAAGTCAATTCTGACTGCTTTGACGTGGCCGAGCTAGAATATCGGGCGGTTACATACTATCCCTGACACTCATCTAGAAACAGTCGCACAAGTCAGGGCTGAGTGGTAATGGGTCTTGTCGGGATAGATGTCAGCAGAGATCATTTCAAAGTGCTTTTGAGAATCGGCAAGCGAAATAGTAACGGTTTGACTTGGTGTGACTAATCCAGATTGAGACGTCAGTCTTTTCTGTATGGCCAGACTATTCGAGTTTGGTTGGGAGGGTAAGAAGGTTAGCTTATCGTACAAAAACGAGTTGTTAACCTATTTTATCGGATAGCCCACACCATGAACTGGTTTCAGTTTTGACTGATCTCCTCATAAAGAATGGCGTTCTAGTCACGATGGACGCGAAACGCCGAATCCTAGAAGACCACGCCGTAGCCGTTGAAGCAGGTCGAGTCGTTGAAATCGATAAAACTGCAAACCTAGAGAAGAAACACGGCCGGGCCGAGGTTATCGACGCCACAGGGCGAATCGTTATGCCGGGGATAGTTTGCAGCCACTCGCACCTTTACGGCATGTTGCTACGGGGAGCTTCCCTGAGCATAGATCCTCCCTCCGATTTCACTCAAATCCTTCAGCGTGTCTGGTGGCCTGTTGACGAGGCGATGAATTTTGAAGACGCTTACGCTAGCGCTCTCGTCGCTTGTCTGGAGTTCGCGAAATCAGGCGTAACCACCTTCGCCGACACGTACTCTGGCCCTAACTCCATCACCGGAGTCCTCGATCACATAGCCAAGGCAGTTGAACAGGTTGGGATTAGGGGGTTCATTGCTTTCGAAGCAACCGAACGCCACTCGGCAGAGGAAGGCGCTAGTGGGGTTCAGGAGAACGTTCGGTTCGCGGAGAAGGTGAAACCTGAGAGCAAAGCAAGGCCACTCTTCAGTATCCATGCCTCATTCACAGTCTCCGACGGGCTCATACGTCGCGTCAAGCAGCTGGCCCAAAAGTACCATGTTCCGATTACGATTCACGCGTCAGAGGGGTTAGTGGATTTGCATCATAATCTGGAGAATTACGGCAAACGAACAGTGGAGCGTCTCCGCGACGTGGGATTGCTAGGTCCTGATGTTGTTCTTGCACATTGTGTCAATCTCGATGAAAAGGAGATCGACATTCTGAAGGAAACCGACACTGGAGTCGCACATAATCCCATGAGTAACATGCTAAACGCCGTCGGCGTTGCACCCCTTCTTCAAATGCTTAAGCGAAACGTCAGGGTGGGGCTGGGGAACGATGGTTACATTTTCGACATGTTCGAGAACATGCGAGCAGCCTTCCTGCTACACCGAGTGTACCACAAGAATCCTAACGCGATCGACCCATACACAATTCTCGAAATGGCGACGGTGAATGGGGCGGGGCTTTACGGGATGGGAAAAGAGGTTGGCTCAATTGAGCCTGGGAAGAAGGCTGACATAATCCTAATCAAACCAAGCGTCCTCCCCACACCACTCAACGCGAGCAGCGTCGTCGGACATTTAATCAATACAGTGGACGGAGACGACGTGGAAACAGTCCTCGTCGACGGAAAACCAGTAGTCAAGAATAGCAAGCTAGTTACCTTCGACGAAGAGAAGGCCCAATCTATATCGCAGGCTGCTGCTGCAAAACTCTGGGACCGACTGAAAACGGTCAAGCCAGAAATCGATCCGCTCAGAAAATAACTATCCAATCGGAAGCCATCGTGTAGCTCGTTGAATTACAGGGAAGTCGTCACCTCTTTTCTAAGAAACGGCCAGAGAATTCTCCTTCTACGCCGTAGCCAGAAGGTTGGAACACATAGAGGGCAATGGTCAGCTGTTAGTGGTTATCTGGAAGGAGACGAGCAACCCCTAACACGTGCTACGACTGAGATACGGGAGGAGGTTGGCCTCTCCACCAATCAGATCAATCTGCTCAGGGAGGGGGAAGTCCTCCGAGCCTTTGACGAGGGAACCGACACCGTCTGGGTGATCCATCCTTTCCTATTCGAAGCAAAATCCAGCACCATCCAACTTGACTGGGAGAACAGCGAATACCGGTGGATCGAACCAAAACAGCTAGCGTCCTACGAAACTGTTCCGAAACTGAGGGAGGCCTTCGATCGCGTCCGCTACGATTTCCAAACAAGTCCCGAATCACTCACAGGAGTTTTACGTGGAGTAGGAGAGGTGTCCCGTGACATAGTTCATGGAGCAAACTTTCTCGGCCGCGAAGCTCTAGACTTGCTGTCAACGACCGCACAGGTCTCAGACGCGAAAGATACAGACGCGCTGTTCTATCATCTCTTACTGGTCTTCCTGAGACTGCGAAGAACCCAGCCAGCGATGGCCAATGTGTGGAACCTCACTGGAAATCTACTACAGGTCATTGATCAAGAGAGGGCAAGGGTTGTCTCGGTAGATGAACTCAAGACCCGCGTCAAAGACCTAGGTCAGCGGATTGTGGAGGCAGCAGGAGCGGCTTCTGAGGATGCGTCCCGAAATACAGCTCATATTCTCCCTCAGGATGGCGTGGTGCTGACCCATAGTTACAGCAGTACTGTGCTAAGATCGCTGGAGTTAGGCTTCAAGAGCGGAAAGGGGTTCCAGGTTTTCGCCACCGAATCCTATCCCGGAATGGAAGGCAAACAGCTCGCAAAGGACTTGATAGCCCTCGAGATTCCCGTGAGGCTCATACCGGACTCGGTCGTAGACTCAATCATCTCACACGTTAACGTTGTTTTGGTTGGGGCGGATGGCGTGCTCAAGGATGGCTCTCTAATCCACAAGATCGGGACGAGGAACATTGCGGTCGCGGCGAAGAGAAATGGCATACCATTCTTTAGCAGCTGCGAAACAGCAAAATTCAGTACACAAGATTTCCTAGGAGAACGTCCCACAATCCCGCAAGGCCTCTTTGACTTGACTCCGGCAGAATTTGTGTTGAATTACGTTACAGAGAGTGGCCAAGCGGAACCTCGCGGCGTGGAGACGGTTGTGAAGAATATGTTGAAGGAAATCTACTCCTAGCCCACCACATAATAACTACCTTGGCCTGTAAAACGGACAGGTACGATAGCCTTGAGTGGTATTCCGGAAGTTGACATGAGGATTAGGCGTCTGGTCCAGGCGGTATTTCGATCGCAAGGAATGCTTAGGGAATACTTCACCGACCTTTTCCCTTACATGCGGGAAACAGTTCGCCAATTCAACCTGGAAGACCAATGGAATAAAGTGTACAGTGAGGTTGTCACCGGTGACTACGAACTCGATCGCCTATCCATATTCCTCGATCGACTCTACAAAGAGAAAAGGGAACTCTTCGCCTCATTCCTAGACTACGTCATAGGCCAAGTTCTCAACAAGTTTCATGAACCCAAGGAAAACCTCAACTGGTTCTTCCAGGAACTGAAGGAGTTGGGGTTCAGTTGGGACGGCAAGAAACTGGTCTCAAGGCAAGCCTGAGGCTGGCGCCCTAAAGCTTCCCTTCCTCAACAGCAGCCTTTCTTCTGGCGGAGCGATTTTCCGGAAGAAGTAGTAGAAGCTAACCGCGGAAACAAGGTAGATCGCACCACCGAGTGCGACGGGCGCAGAGATCGAAAGGAAACTTGTCCCACTAAGGAGATAACCTGCCAGGATCGGGCTAATGGAACTTCCCACTCCCCAGACTGTATATGTTATGGCCGATGCAGACGCGCGCTCCTTAGGGCTCACGGTTCCCATGAGATAGGATTGCTGAATGGGCCATGACGCATTCATGAAGAAGTTTCGCGCGATCAGGAGTACAGCCGCGATCTCGTAGGTTGGAGCAAAGATCATCGACATCAGGAGAAGCGCTGATAGGGCTTGGGTGAGAAAAGCGCTCCTTGGGCTACCTAAACTCCCTGTCAATTTCGGGACGATAGGGATTACAATTAATGAAGTCGCTTCTGCTGCGGCAAACCAAGGTCCCAAAGTGGTTTCGTTAGTTCCGTACATCTTGTTGAACCAAAGTGAAAGCAATTGTATCCCAAGGCCTGACGCAAAGCCAACTAGGCCCATGCTGACTGAGAACTTTGCAATTTGCAACCTCGAATTCAAGTGTAGTAAACTCTTCGAGCTTACTCCGTTCAAGGTTGCCCTCGCTACTCGTCTTTCACGAATTGGCAGGATAGCCAAACCTGACAGGATCGAAAATATTGCAAAAATTAGGAATGTGTACTCGAATGACGTTCCGAAGTCTACGCGAAGCTGAGTTCGGAAAACGTAGGGGAGTACACTCATTGCTGAACCTACAGTAAGCGCAATCGTCCACAACCCTTGAGACCATGCGAAGGCACCCGTCCTCTTCTCACGTGGAGCCTTCTCGGCCAGCAAAGCTGTCCATGCTGGTGTCCATACAGCGGCGCTGAACCCCCCTGCGAGTCCCACCCCGCCGATCGCGCTGGCTAACAATAATGAGTTGAGGTCACGTGTAAACGCGAAGAGAAGGTAAGCTGCCGTGGCTGAAAGGAAGCCGCCAAGAATGAACGTTTTCCTACCGTACCGATCCGCCGCGACGGCGAAGGGAATGAGTGAGATCGTGTTGGCTATGGAAGAGACTGATGTTACGTAACCGATTATTTCGCCCGAGAATCCAATGTTGCTGAGGTAGATTGGGAGTACGACGAGCGTGAATCCGTAGGGTAGGGAATTTAGGGCCATTGCACCGAGCAGGAGGTTAGCATCTCGTGCGCGGTGTGAGTCTTGGTTGCTCATGAGGGCTTTCGCCGTCGGGCTTTTCGCAGGTGGCCGTTACAGACGGCGTGCCTAGCCTATGTTATACACTAGGCTAACTTCATGCCGTGTGTCCGTGTTCTCAACTCGTCCAATGCGCTATAGGGCTTGCGCTGGAACGCTGCCGAAATTGAAAACTTGAAAGAAAAAAAAGGGCGGGCCTATTGACAGATCATCAGACAGTTGCCGACTTTGTGTTCTCCACGCTGAATACCGGGTGCAGCGAAGTATGCTTGGGGTGCCATGGACGCAAAGGATGGAGCGTAGGCGTAACCTGAAGGTAGTCCATAGCTAGCATAGTTTCCGTAGTTTCCAAAGTTCCCATAGTTTCCATAGCCAGGATAGCTACCAAAACTAGGATAGCTAGGATAGCTTGGATAGGTCGATGGATAGCCAAAGTTCTGGTATGGCGAGTAGGCCCCGTACGGGTACGAGCCACAGTAGTTACACATAGTTGATCGTGAACTAAAACGAAAAACGAGAAGTTAAGGGTATCACGTAGCTGACATCGGCATGCAAACCCACGTGCTGAAGCCTCACACAACGCGCCGAGATGTTTGCGTCTAACACTACAAAAATGAATTCCTAACAAGCAGCGCTCGGAACGTGCCGTAGGGGTTCAATATTCTGAAACCTCTTAGTGACGAAAAAGATTACGTATCTCGGATGTTTCAGGTGGGGAGCCGGCGGCATGCATGATAGATGTCTCGCGTTATGAATTATTCATCGATCTGGATTTTCAGGGACTAAAGTTCAAGGGAACGCTCCGTGTTAAATTGAAGACAGACCTCAACGCCGTTTTCAACGCCGTTGCCTTAGACATACTCCGTGTCAGTTCTGATTCCAAGAACATTCGTTACAGCCAGCAGAAAGACGACTTAACGATTCAGACTGGGGCATTTGACGGCGTCTTACAGGTTGACTACGCGGGACATATCACAGATTCACTGGCTGGAATCTATAGCGCACCTTATGAGAAATCCCACATTGTAACGACCCATTTTGAAGCCGCTCAGGCTAGGCGTATGTTCCCCTGCGTCGACAGACCCGACGTCAAAGCTGAGTTCAAACTTACAGTGAGAATAGACAAAGACCTAAACGCTATTTCAAACATGCCCGTAGAATCTGAGAAACCTGACGGCGACAAGAAAATTGTGACTTTCGAAAAGACCCCACGGATGTCAACGTACCTACTCTACCTCGGCGTGGGCAAGTTCCAGACGGAAACCAGTAAGGTTGGGAATACTGACATAATTCTTGCAACTACGCCCGGCAAGGCGAAACTAGGAGCATTTGCCCAAGACGACGCACGAAAAGCAATTGAGTTCTTCAACTCCTACTACAAGATACCCTATGCACTTCCGAAGGTTCATTTGATCGCCGTCCCTGAATTCGCCATGGGCGCGATGGAAAACTGGGGCGCAATCACCTTTCGCGAGATCCTGCTTCTATTCGACGCGAATACGAGCGCTAAGATGAAGAGGCGCTCCTCCATGGCCATTGCTCACGAGTTAGCCCATCAATGGTTTGGCGACCTAGTCACCATGAAGTGGTGGGACGATATTTGGTTGAACGAAAGTTTCGCGACCTTCATGGCCTACAAGGCCGTCGATTCAGCGCATCCTGAATGGAGAATCTGGACCAATTTCTTCAACGGAGAGCCGGCTGTCGAATCACTAGCTGGCGCCATGGATCAAGATTCAACGGAGAACACTCACCCAATTCAAGTGCAAGTAACCTCACCCGATGAGATAGAACAGATTTTCGACGCGATCAGCTACGGCAAAGGAGCTCACGTGCTCCAAATGATCGAAGCTTACGTTGGTGAAGAAGCCTTTCGCGAGGGCGTGCGACGATACCTCTCCGCGCACGCGTACGCTAACGCAACCGGAAATGATCTTTGGTCTTCAATTGAAGGTGTGTCTCAAAAGCCAGTGCAGAAGATAATGTCGAGTTGGATACAGCAACCCGGATTCCCAGTAGTGACTGTTTCCAAAAGTGATGGTAAACTAACTCTAAGACAGGAAAGGTTCCTGATTTCAGGGAGCCCAGATAAGGAGAAGTGCAGATGGTCGATCCCGGTAATAATCGAAGTAAACGATCAGAGAAAAAGTATCCTCGTAGAAGACACGGATTACGAGATTGTAGTTGGCGACTTGAAGTCACTGAGAATAAACCCTGACCGCACCGGTTTCTACGTAGTCCACTACCAGGGACTCGATGAGATCGTCTGGCGGAGCAAACTATCACCATACGATCGATGGGGACTATTGCATGACACATTCGCGTTTCTCCTCTCTGGAAGAACCAACTTCAACGAATACCTGGCAACGTTGACCAAGTTCGAGGGGGAGACCGAAACTCTCGGCGGTCAGGAGTTATCAGATCAAATCACCTTGCTGTATTTGCTAATGCCGTCAAAGATCTTGGACATTTCAAAGAGGATTCATCACGGTTTACTTGAAACGTTCAAGGATAGCACCGACGAGCAGAGTTCGATACTGGAAGGTATGCTGGCTAGCAGGCTGGCTGTCATTGATCCAGACTACGCGGCTACGTTGGGCCGCAAATTCAGTGACTACGGGAAAACTCCTCCGGACATGAGGCTAGCCGTGGCCACAGCCTATGCTAGATCAACAAACGATCTCGAGGGTCTAACGCGCAAGCACAGAGAAAGTGGTTCAGATGAGGATCGAATCAAGTTTCTGCAGTCAATGACAACCTTCGGTAATGAGGAACTTGTTAAGCGAACATTGAACTTTGCGATGAGTGGCGAAGTCAAAAGGCAGGATATTATCTCGGTGGTCATCGCAGCTACCAAGAACCCTCAGGTTAGGGACATGGCGTGGGAATGGCTGAAGTCTAACGTAGGAAAGCTTCAGGATCTATACCAGGGCACGGGGCTCCTCTCAGGAGTATTCATGTCAATCATTCCAGTCTTATGCGTTGGCCGGGTTTCTGAAGCTGAAGACTTCTTCGCTAAGCATGCCATTTCAGATGCCAAAGCCGGAATCAAAGTGGGGCTTGAGAAGCTACGCGTCTATGATCGGTTTGTCAAGAGCATAGCATGAGTGATTTGCTCCTGAGTCCACGCATGATCACAAGGAATCGAACATATTGATACCGCAGTTAGAACGTCTCTCACTCACACCTGATGTTTCAACGGCACAACGGCTTCTTCTCCAATTCCCGACCTGAACACCCAACTCTTTCCTCCAATATTCACCGTCCCAGCATAGAGGATAGGGTTGTACTTTGAGAAGTCCCAGTACTCGGTGAAGTTCTCTGTTGCTGAGGCCGCTACCACCTCCCCAACGACCAACTCATGCGTGCCGATTCGGTGCCGTTCATGAAGGCGGCATTCCAAGGCTCCCTCCGCATCGCGGATCAACGGTTGACCGGTCATATCGCCTTTCACAATTCTAAGGCCGACAGCGGAAAGCTTGTCCTTAACTCCCTTGGCCGAGCTTTCACCCAACTCACCTACCTGTTTGGCGAATGAGAAATTCAGCCAGTTTACTCCAAAAGCTTGAGCGCCGACCAACATCTCGTAGGTCGCGTGCTCTGGCGCAATCGCAACGCCGACAAGTGGGGGGTTGAATGAAAGTGGCATGCACCAAATCGCGGGCATGCCTCCAATGCGTCCCTGAAACTCGGTTGTTAATACCACCGGAACTTGCGGGTAGAACAATCTGTGGATCTTAGCCGGTTCGACGCTTTTCCAAGGCATTGTAATCATGATGAACCTTTAAGGAATCGACTATTAGTCCTTCTCAGCGACGTTCAGAAGGCTCGCGGTTGAAAATCCAAGCGATCGTAATCGATATGGACGGAACCATCACCAAATTCAACTTAGACTACATGGCCGCCCGCCGGAGAGCACTCGGAGAACTTGAGAAGCTCGGCTTGAGAACTCCCGATATGACCGAGCAGGTTAACCTCTTTGTCATCCTTCAAGAGCTCAAGGACAGCTGCGAGCCAGAAAAGTTCTCGAAGCTACGTTCAACGTTCTACGGTTTCTTCGAGGAAATGGAGCTCAAAGCAGCTGAAGATGTTTGCCTATATCCCGGCGCCGAGAAAACGCTCCAGGAACTGCATGATAAGCATCTGAAGATTGGGCTCGTGACAAATAACAGTCGAGCCGGCACAGAACTAACTCTCAAAAGGCATCACCTTGAACCGTTTCTTGATGCCGTCGTTACCAGAGACGATTGTGAAGAGATGAAGCCGGCCAGCGCCCCGATCAAGAAAATCCTGGCCGAACTAGGCGTTTCAGCAGAGGCAGCAATCTTGGTTGGGGACGGCGTGATGGATATCATGGCCGCGAAGGCTGCAGGGTTGCTATCCGTAGCAGTATCCACCGGCCCATTTCCAATCGAACGAATCCTCAAAGCCGAACCTGACTACATCCTAGGTTCAATAAACGAACTACCGACACTGATCGAACTATTAGAAACCTAAACTGAGACTTGTTCGGTCAATAGGCGGGGATCTGATTCTATGCTGATTGCTTGAGATAATGTTCTTGAACAAACGTGATTGTTTTGAGTCCGACGGTTGGGAAAAGGATGATGTTGTTTGCCATAGCGGTAACGAGGCTTGAAATCCCTGTAAACATTGTTGCTTCGATGGGGATGTTGTAGGTTAATGAAACCCAGGCATTCTGCAAGAACTCGCTCAATAGCGTCAATGCTACGGCTGAGACTAATGCGACCGATACTGTTGGCCTTGGGCGAATTCGTCTTATGATTCCACCGCAGACTCCTAGCAAGCCAATTATGGAAGCTATGTAAGGTGTCCACGCGCCGGGTCCGTATGGGCTGGCTATGTCTGACAGTAAAATTATCAAAAAGCCAGTGATGAAACCGGCGATGGGGCCGAAAACAAATCCGCTAACAAAGCTTAGCGTTTCACTCAGGCCAACCTTTGTCATGACCGCATACACGGGCTCAGGGGAGACTGAACTCAGATTGTTTACCAAAATTCTGACTACTGCACCAATAGCGCTAAATGTGGAAACCAAAGCGATCTGCTTCGAATTGAAATGCAGAAATTCCAACACGAATGGAGCACTGGCTGGATAATCCAGCCATGTAAATAAAGCACTGCCGGTGTAATTCAATGCCAGACTTGACAGGTCAAACGATTGGGAATCCACCGCTGTTGCGTTACCTGGAGGAGAAGGGAGTCACGCTGAAGGACCTGGTTGACACGGCGCTAGTAATGTTTGTTCCGCATCCTGGCGTCGAAAACAGGGAAAAAGCGACGCAGATAATCTTAGAGCAATTCCGCGAGGCTCTCACGGATGTCAACGTTTCCACATTGGTTGTGGCGTGTTACCGCGCCGAGGAGGACGCTAAAGCTGGACTGATACCGAATCTTACTATCGAGAGGTTCATGGGTCGTCCCGGTCTCGTAACCGATGAACTTCTCGGGATGACGATTGCAAACTACATCGCAGGCGCAAAGGGGATCTTCGAATTCATTCGGTTCGACCAGAATAAGCCCGGTATCCTCGCAAAACTAGGGCCGATAACAAATGATGCGGTGGGCGGACTTATCGCTGGCTGCTCTTCGAACATGTACTCACAAGCTCTTCGGCAGAGTTCAAGATGAACCACTCTTGAGCATTCTGCGCGGTCTGAAGAACTCCTTCGCCTTCCTGACGATATTTCCCGTCGGAATGGATCGAGACGGCATCGCTCAAGCCGCGTCGTACATGCCCCTTTTCCCGCTGATCGGCGCGGCAATCGGCTTAGTGGCGGGTGCGGTCGTCTGGATTCTGGAACTAATCTTACCACAACTTGTAGCTGGGACGATCGGGCTGGGGATCCTGATTCTAGTTAATGGTGCCCAGCATGTGGATGGTTTGCTTGATTTTGGCGATGGGATCATGTTCCACGGTTCACCGAGCGGGAAATTACGAGTTATGCGCGATCCCACAACGGGGGCGGGCGGATTCTCTTTAGGTTTCATCATCCTTGCTACGGCTGCCTTCTCCATCTCAGCCTTACCGCTACGCCTGATTGTCCCAGGCCTAATAGTGTCAGAATCTGTTGCAGCGTTCTCAATGGTTCTTGAAGCCGCCACCAGTAAGTCCGCGCACAAAGGTATGAACAGCATTTTCGTTGAAGCGATGCATCACAAACGCCCATTGCGCCTCGGTCTCTCCTGCGTAATAGTTCTCGCAATTTCATTCCTATTTCTGAGGACCGGTGGACTACCAGTTGTTATCGGCGTGATCCTTACGGCTCTAGCGATAGTCACTATATCCAATCGCCACTTCGGCGGGTTGACAGGCGACGTGCTCGGTGCAACGAACGAAATTTCGCGGACGATCTCTCTCATTCTGGTTTTGGTGTTCTTGAAGTGAGCCTAACTGCACTAATAATGGCGGGCGGCCGAGCAACTCGGATGGGAACCAAAGTGGAGAAGCCGCTTCTCAAAGTCTCAGGCAAGTCGATGCTGCAACTCGTAATAGAAGTGCTCAAACGGACGAAGGTAGATCGAATTGTGGTTGCCTCAAGCACCAACACCCCCACAACCAGCATCGAAGCCCGGAGGATGGGAGTTGAAGTTCTAGTTACGCCCGGTGATGGCTTCGAAGAGGATATGCGCTTTGCGATTCGACGGCTCTCCCTCGGCGATGTTCTAGTTGTTTCCGCTGACCTTCCATTCATCACCGCCGACATTGTTGAGCGGGCCGTGCAAAAGTACCGCAGTTCAGGCAAACCCGCGCTGGCAGTTATGACCAAACCTGAAGTGTATGAAAAGATCGGCTCTAAACCACAATACCTGTTCAAGGTTGATGGTCAGGATTTGGTGCCTGTTGGAATCAACATCATCGACGGGAGGTGTATCGGGGAGGGAGAGCTGGATCAGACGGTATTCGTACTTGATTCGGGTGATGTCATCCTTAACGTCAACACGTTAATGGAGCTTGGTCTCGCCAGGAAGAAGTTCTCCGAGATGAGAGGAGATGGAGCAGGATAACTGACTGAATGTGAAATTCATGTTCAACTCCAAGAAGGTACCACGCACCTACCTGGTAGCAAGGATAACGGTGTTTGCGGCTCTGTCTGTCGTAGGTTCCTTTATTCAGCTTCCCAGCCCAGTCTCAACAGTCGCTCTTGATTCAGCACCAGGTTTCTTCGCCGCACTATAATTTGGGCCCGTGGATGGATTTTGCGTTTTTGGCTTGGGCCACTTGTCTACGGCGATTGTCCATGGTTTTCCGCTTGGATTCCTCCACCTACCAATCGCGCTGGGGCTTGCCGTTGCTGGAGCAGCAGTTGGTGTGGTCAATAAGAAGTGGAAAG